>NZ_JBWYIS010000009.1:0-128457 GCF_056779945.1 Acinetobacter sp. ANC_7635
CTTCAGCGATATCTTTATCTGTATCACCAGAAGCCAACACCCAAAGTACAGGGACGCTGTCACGCAGACGGCCACCTAACACTTCAGACAGAGGCAAGCCTAAACGTTGAGCTTGAATATCGAGTAAAGCAGTTTGAATGGCACATTTTGCAAAACGGTTGCCATTAATATTCTTCTTCAACACTTGCATAATTTGAGCAACGTTGAGATCAGTAAAAGTTTTGAGTAGTGGAGCAAAATAAGTATCGATATTGGTTTTGATACTTTCAGGGCTTTCTTCGCCATAGCCTAAGCCACCGATGGTGGTTGCTTCGCCCCAACCAATGAAACCATCCGAAGTTTCGATTTTAATGAGGACTAAGGTTTGAGTTTGCATCGTTGCGACCGCCATCTTGTGTGGGCGGATCGTCGGGATTTCAACGAGCAAGGTTTCAATATTTTTGTACATGCAGCAATATATTCCATTAATATATGCTAAATACCTTATTTGAAATAAAGTATTGAAAATAGAGGTTAGGTAGTATATTAAAATACTAAAAAAGTATGGATTAAGGAAATTTCAATGGAATTAAGAACATTAAAGTATTTTGCTACGGTGGTCGAAGAAAAAAGTATTACAAAAGCTGCTGAAAAGTTATGTATTGCACAACCACCACTTACTCGACAAATCAAAAACTTAGAGTCAGAGTTAGGTGTCGTATTATTTGAAAGAGGCATGAGACCGATTAAAACAACTGAAGTTGGAGAATTTTTTTACCAATATGCTGTACAGATACTGACCTTAACAGCACATGCTAAATCGATGGTAAATCGATATAAAGTGACAGATACAACGGTACGAATTGGATATGTTGGTTCGCTTTTTTATTGGAAATTACCTGAGATCATTGATTATTTAAGAAAGCATATTGCAAATATAAAAGTTGAATTAGTGGAATGCGGAACCAGGGACCAGGTAGAAGCTTTGAAATTGGGAAAAATTGATATTGGGTTTGGTCGATTAGGAATTAGTGATCCTTCAATAAAAAGAATAGTGATCGAAAGAGAGCAACTTTTTTTAGCAGTGCACAAAGATCATACATTAGTGACCCAAAATGTTAAGGAAGTACATTTATCACAATTGGTCAACGAACATATTTATATATATCCAAATACTCCTAAACCAAACTTCTCAACTTTTGTTCAAGGAATATTCTCTGAACTTGACTTAATACCCCAAAATCTGATCGAGACGAGAGAAATCCATATGGCATTGGGGATGGTGTCATCTGGTGAGGGGGGGTGTATTATTCCAAAGAGTGCATGCTCTATAGGTATGAAAAATTTGAAATTTATACCAATTCTAGATAATGAGGCTGAAAGTCCAATTACAGTTGCCTATAGAAGTATCGATAATAATGAATACATCAAACAAATATTAGATTATCTAGACGAATTGAAGAGCATGAACTAATTTTTTTTAGATTAGATTAATATAAAATACCTATTTATATGTAATATTTAATGGAAAAATAAATAGAATAATAGTGTTAAAAATGATATTTATTTTATAAATCAGCATAAATTGGCATGGATTTGTCATAGGGATAGCGCTGATCTATAAAATATTTAGGATGATTTCGATGGGAAAAATTTCCGAGTTAAAGAGCAATGATGCAAAAAAGAAGGATATTTATGCTTGGTATGTTGTAATACTTTGCATGGTTGCATATATATTTTCTTTTATCGATCGTCAAATTTTGGCTTTGATGATTGAACCGATAAAAGCAGATTTGAATTTAACAGACACGCAATTTAGTCTACTCCATGGACTAGCTTTTTCTTTATTTTATGCATTCATGGGTCTGCCGCTGGCTTATATCGCAGATCGATTCTCAAGACCAAAATTAATTGCTGCCGGGATTGTATTTTGGAGCATTGCAACAGCTTTATGTGGTTTAAGTAAGAACTTTATCCAGTTGTTTTTGAGCAGAATGGGAGTAGGAATTGGTGAAGCTGCTTTGTCACCTGCAGCCTATTCAATGTTTAGTGATATGTTTGCAAAAGATAAATTGGGTCGAGCTGTCGCTATTTATTCGATTGGTTCTTTTGTTGGTGGAGGAATCGCATTCTTAGTAGGTGGTTTTGTCATTGGATTACTCAAGGACATGTCTCTTATCGCTGTACCCTTATTGGGAATGTTAAAGGCATGGCAAGTAGCGTTTATTTTAGTGGGTTTACCAGGAGTCATTATTGGCATATTGGTACTTTTAACTGTTAAAGATCCTAAGCGTAAAGGGCAAATGGTCGATGCGCAGGGGAACGTAGTAAAAGTGAAGCTTAGTGATACTTTTAAATTCCTGAAAAAGCATAAAAAAACATTTACATGTCATTATTTGGGATTTACTTTTTATGCCATGGCATTGTTTTGCTTAATTAGCTGGACACCTGCATTTTACATACGACATTACAATATGACAGCTACTGAAGTGGGCTATATGTTGGGTGCCGTGTTACTGATTTCAAATACTTTAGGTGTATTTGCGGCTGGTTGGATGAATGATTATTTTATTCAAAAAGGCAGAAAAGATTCGCCTATGTTTGTGGGTGTGATTGGAATCGTAGGTCTGATTATTCCAATGATTTTGTTTTCACAAGTTAATGAATTATGGCTATCAGTTACATTGTTGGTTGTTGCAATGTTTTTCGCTTCTTTCCCAATGCCGATCTCAACAACAGCAATGCAAATGCTTTCGCCAAATCAATTACGTGCCCAAATCTCATCTATCTTTTTACTCATCAGTAATTTGATTGCTTTAGGTATTGGTACCACATTAGTGGCTTTAATTACGGATCGTATTTTTGAAAATCCTTTAATGGTCGGTTCATCGATATCTATCGTTGGTGCAATATCATGCGTATTGTGCTTTGTATTATTGAAAGTGGGTTGTAAATCCTTCGAAAATAGTTTGCAAGTTGAGTCTAAATAAATCATGTCTGAATAAAATAATGAGGGTACACCTATCATGTATTTATCGAATCTGAAACTTTTAAAGAAATTCAACTTATTGTCTTCAAAAGATTATTTTCAGATTAAAGATGTGATAGGACAATACTTGTGCCCTCATCAATTTGAAGTATTGAATGATGAATCTTTAGAAGTAAAATTAAGTGGGTTTTCATTTGGTCAAGTTGCACTATTTGAATTAAGTTACAATGCTCCAGTTCAAATTAGTTTTGGTGCTGAGTGTCAAAGTTATCTGTTTAGATTTAATTTGGAAGGGGAATGTAAAGTCAAATATGATCATTCAACTTATCAACAACGTCCTGGATTACTTACAGTTTCTCATCCTCATTTTGAAAATAGAATTGAACTCCAAGCCAAATGTAGAAATATCATATTAAAAATTGATCATGAGTTGATCAACACTGTTTTATATCGCTTGTTGGGGTATATCCCTCAAAAAAATCTTATTTTCGATAGTGGCATTTCCTATACATCTGAAGAAAGAATTTCAATTTTAGAAACACTGAACTACTTATGCTTTGCATATTCAAATATTGAAAACTGGTGGCAAATTTCTGATAGCTTTAGTTCATATTTGACTGAGTTATTACTGATCAAAATTCCACATAATTTCAGTGAACGAATCGCAGATAAAAAATATCAACTCATCCCAAGTTATATCAAAAATGCAGCTCATTTGATTGAGCAACATTATATGGAAGCAATCTCGATTGAGGAAGTTGCGAGGCTTGTAAAAGTCTCGGTAAGAACGCTTCAAAAGGGATTTAATACCTATTTGAACCAAACGCCTCTCAGTTTCATGACATCAATCAAATTGGACCGAGTTCATCAAGAACTTAAACACACTCAGGTTGATCAGCCTATAATTGATATCTTCAATGCTCATGGTGTAAGAAGCTTTGGACACTTTACTCGGCTTTATAAAAAACGTTATGGATGCACGCCTTCAGAAACCGTGAAACAAAACAAATTAATAGAAATAAATTCGTAATTCGAATAGCAGTACCGCTTTTTGACGCGAGCAAAAAGAAGAATCTTTCCTACTATCACAATACACAATAAATATGTAAGGGAAGAAAATGAAAATCACAGTTCTCGGCGGTGGACATGGATGTTATGCATCAGCAGTGGAAATGGCGGAAAAAAATCACGAAGTTAAATTATGGCGAAGAGATCGAGATTCACTAAAAGAATTAGCGAAATATGGTGAGCTTACTGTAAAAGACTTTCGTGGCACTAGAACAGTATCTGTTGGGGATGAACATCAAAAAATTCAACTTGAAACTGATTTATCCAAAGCTATTGAAAACGCTGAATTGATTATTATTCCTTTACCCGCAACAAGCCATGAAGATTTATCGATTGAAATAGCACCCTACTTAACATCTGGTCAAGTCGTATTTTTACCACCAGGTACTTTTGGAACATACCTATTTGCTCAAGCAATGCTTAAAGTTGGGAATAAGTCTGACGTGGCTTTTGCAGAAACGGGTACGTTGCCATATTTAGTAAGAAAACATAGTCCGAATTCTATCGTGATTAGTGTATATGCGACGAGATTGCCTACTGGGGTCTATCCAGCAAAATTAAAAGATCATGCTATTAGAGTATTAAAGCAAGCTTATGACAGCATCGAGTCTATAGAGGATGCTTTGAGTGGAGCTTTAATGAATGCAGGACCCATTATTCATCCTCCATTAATTATGCTCAATGCTGCACCTTTAGAACATTTTGATGTATGGGATATTCATAATGAAGGTACTCAACCTTCAGTGAGGAGAGTAACGAGCTTATTAGATCAAGAGCGAATGAATATTCGTGAAGCATTGGGATACTCGAAACAGCATTTCCCACTCGCAGATCACTACAATAAAGAGGGTGAAGGAGATGAGTGGATGTATGGTAGGGGGGCACATGGTAAGTTGACTGACAGTGGCGATTGGCGCGAGAAAATAGATTTACATTCCCATAGGTATATGCTCGAAGACACACGATTAGGCCTGTCATTTATTGTATCGGTTGGTAAGTATGTTGGAGTCAAAACGCCGATTGCTGAAGGGCTTCTGAATATCGCATCATCAATTACTGGTAGGGATTTGTATAGTGAGGGTCGCACTCTTGAAAATTTAGGGTTATTTGATTTAACACAGCAACAATTAAAACACCTGTTGAACTCCGGAGAGAAATCTGCATGATTAAAAATATTATTATTGTAGGTGCAGGCAGAATGGGTAATGCGATTGCGATCGCATTCGCATATGCAGGAATTGAGATTGCACTTGTAGATGTAAAAGATCGAAACCCAGCAGAAAAAAATGAATTTCTGCAAAAATGGAATGACAGCCTCGAACAAGAGTTGCATCTCTTAGAACATATCGGGATGTTAGTGAATGATCAATGTAAAGTATTAAAAGAAAGAATTCATTTCTATTTCAAAGATAATCAAACTATTGATTGGAAAAATTGTGAATTAATTATTGAAGGTGTACCTGAAATAATGACCCATAAACAACATTGTTTTCGGTGGTTAGAACCCTTAATTTCTAAAAACTGTATTGTAGCATCAACGACTTCGACCTTTTTGGTCACTGATATAGCAAAATTAATTTCTCATCCAGAACGTATTGTTAATGCGCATTGGCTTAATCCTGGGTATTTAATGCCTTTAGTTGAGCTAAGCCGATCGGAGCATACTGCTGATATAGCAGTAGAAAAACTAAAAACATTACTTGAGGCAATTGGTAAAGTCCCAGTGATTTGTAATGCAGTTGCTGGATACATTGTTCCAAGAATTCAAGCATTAGCAATGAATGAAGCAGCGAGAATGGTTGAAGAACACGTAGCAAGTGCTGAGGATATTGATAAAGCGATTCGTACAGGTTTTGGTTTGCGTTTTTCAGTGTTAGGAATGTTAGAGTTTATCGATTGGGGAGGAGGAGATATTCTGTATCATGCTTCAGAGTATTTGAGAGAAGAACTTGGTGAGCGTTACAAAGCCCCTGATATTATCAAAAAAAATATGCGCGAAAATAGAAATGGCATTAGAGAACTATCAGGTTTTTACAAATATGAAAGTATGGATATTTATCAATATAAACTAAATGTCATATCAAAATTCGCTGAAAATTTGCGATTTAATCAGCTTATTCCACAATATGAAATTATGAAATAAGCGTTAGTAGGTAAAAAGATTTTAGTCTTTTTACCTATTTGGCATTAAATTGAATATTTTCTTTAATTGTAAATTTAGTGACTCAAGTTCTTGTTCATCAAAAGAATTTAATATACCAGCTAAAGTAACACGATTGATCTGATTAATTTCATCCACAAGACCATATCCTTTTTCAGTGAGCTTCACCATAGAAATCCTTTCATCATGAGGGGATGAGAAAACTTCAACTATCCCTTCTTCGACTAATCTATAGATTGCCTTAGTTGCAGTTGTTAATTTGATTGTTGCTAAATTTGCTATTTCAGTGATATTGGCTTCACCGAGAGCATTTGTACTCAAAATGATTTTTCTTTTTGTATTATCGAGACCTATTTTTTTTAAAGATTTATCAATCAATTGGGAATACTTACCATTAACTTGAGATATCCAAAAAAATGGAAAATTTTCCAAACTTTTGGGATCGTTATTTGGCAAATAATTTTCAAAATTTTTTAACATGAGCAGCAATTAAACTTAAAAAAATATAATTGATTATACAAGAAAAAAGACAAAGATTATTTTATTTCAAAATAACTTGACAAATACATTAATTTTTCAGATATTGATGTTGAGTATAAAAATACATGGAAAAGTGAATTGAATATTATATCTAGAAGTCTCTCTTTAGGAGATGGAAAAATTAGAGTCGTGGTTAAAGACTCAATTGATATACAAAATGAAGTGACGACACTTGGAACTCAGGCGCGCAGTGGAGCATGCCCTGCATTTTCACATGCTGAAATTATAAAAAATATACTCAGCAGTGATTGCAAAATTATTGGAAAAACTCATCTTCATGAACTCGCATTCGGTATAACTGGAATAAACAAAAACTTCGGAACACCTTTAAATGTTAAATATCCGCAACTTATTCCTGGAGGCTCTTCCAGTGGTTCGGCTGCAGCTATTGCGGCAGATATAGCGGACTTCAGTATTGGTACGGATACAGGTGGCTCAATTCGTATGCCAGCCGCTTGCTGTGGAGTGTATGGATTAAAACCTTCATTTGGTCGTGTAAGTCGTGATGGTGTTTGGCCAAAAGATACCACTTTAGACTGCGTCGGACCATTCGCATCAGATATTAACAATCTGATTCTTGCTATGCAGATCATTGATCCTACATTTAAAGAAATCCAAATCGATCTACAACAGATTCAATTAGGAATATTACGTGTCGAAGCGGAATCTGAAATTTGGCGTGTCTTAGATGCTGAGTTAACAAAAATTGATTTACCTCAAAAAAATCTATTCATAGACAATATTGATGAAGCATATCAAGCAGGTATGTCGATCATTAATTACGAAACTTGGGGTGCATATCATGATCTTACTCAAACTGGACTTCTAGCCAATGATGTTCAGCAGCGTTTATTAAAAGCATCTGAAACCACTCAAAAAGATGTAGAAAATGCTGAATTAATAAGAACTCAATTCACAGAGCAGATCAATGATTTACTCAACAAAGTTGATGTTTTGATACTGCCGACACTACCTCAATTTCCACCTAAATTAGACGAAGCTGAAAATACTGTTGCTTTCCTCAATTTAACTAAGCTCGTGCGACCATTCAATCTATCGGGCCATCCAGCGCTTACGATTCCATATGAAACATCAAATGGCTTACCTGTCGGTATGCAATTAATTGCTAAGCATGGTGAAGATGAAAAATTGTGTGCTATTGCACAACACATTGTCGATATTACGAAGCATTCACAAGGAGGTGGCAAATGAGCAATTTAGCCAAAGATCAAACAGAGAGCTTGATTGATCTTGAAGAATTATGTCAAGAGATTAGACAGCGAGCGTGTTCAGGTGAATTTGACGAACAAGCATACGTGAGTCAAGACATTATTCAAAAACTGAAATCAATTGGGGTATATCGTGCTTTAGTTCCTAAACGTTTCGGTGGTGATGAGGTTTCACCGCGTACGTTTTGTGAACTTATTGAAAGGCTCTCCAAAGCAGATGGATCAGTAGGTTGGGTTGCAAGTTTTGGTATGAGCCCAGCTTATCTTGGGAGTTTACCTGAAGAGACACTTTCCGAACTTTATAAAAATGGTCCAGATATCGTTTTTGCTGGTGGAATTTTTCCACCGCAAGCTGCTCAAGTGACCAATGAGGGTTTAGTTGTAAAAGGCCGTTGGAAATTCTCAAGTGGTTGTAAAGGTGCAGATATCGTTGGTGTAGGCATTGCCCCGATCAAAGATAATGAATCTCATGGCTTACCACGTATGGCTGTTTTACCAGCGCATAAAGCACAAATTGAAATGACGTGGGATACAGTAGGTTTAAAAGGCACAGGTAGTCACGATCTCATTGTCGATAATGTACTTGTACCTGAGCATTGGACTTTTGTTCGGGGTGAGCCATCTAAACTCAGCGAACCATTTTTCAAATATCCATCCCTCTCTTTGGCGACTCAAGTCCTCACCGTAGTCGGAATTGGCGTAGCCTCGGCGTCATTGGAAGAATTTAGAAAATTAGCTCCAGGTAAGTCATCGATTACTGGAGGTGCAGAAATTGCTAATCGACCTATCACTCAGTACGAATTTGCGAAAGCTGAAGCTGAGTTCCTAGCTGCAAGAACATGGTTCTACAACACCATGGATATTGTATGGGAAGAAGTACTCAACGGGCGAAAACCTGCGCCACATTTAATTAGTGATATGCGTCTATCTTGTACACATGCTGCAAGAGTCTGTGCAAAGGTCACACGCAAAATGCAAATGTTAGCTGGGATGACTGCCATTTATACCAACCATCCATTTAGTCGCTTTGTGAATGACACGAATGTCGTGACACAGCATGCATTTATGGGTGATGCAACTTTACAAAATGCTGGTGCGATGAGCTTTGGGCTTAATCCGACACCTGGATATTTATAAATGACCGAAAAGAAGGAAATCGAAATGGAAGCTAAAAAATCATTACGCGTATTGTTCTGTATGGGGATTAACCAAAACTTCTTTGATGCAGAGCCAGCAGAAGCAAAGGCAGTATGGGCAGCATTTGGTGAAATGTGGAATGGTATCCATGATTTACCTGGCGTTCATGTATACGGCAACTTAGATGATGATCAAAGCATGGTAGGTGCAAGTACGGGTTGGCCTTGGACAACCTATTTATTGGCTGATGTACCTGATATTGAAACAGTTCATGCTGCATGTAATTTATTCCGTACGACTGTGGTCGGAGAAGGTCCATATAAACTTTGGAAGTATTGCAAAGTTGAAGCAAGAGTTGGTCGTGAATTAATTATTCAACGATAAGGATATCGATATGGTCGACTCTAATGAACTCAAAAGCATTCTTCAACGTCTTCAACAGTTGGAAGCGCAGAATCAAATTCGTAATTGCCTAAATCGCTATATGGAAATTTGTGATGAACTTAATCAAAACACAAATTTAGAAGCGCTGATGGATTTATTTGATCGTGAGTGTATTTGGGAGGGGGTAGGGAAAAAATACGCCCAGTCATTTGGTCGGCTTGAGTCTTGGCAGGCAGTATATGACATGTTTAAAACATACACGCTGAAGGACTCGCATTTTGTTATGAATGCACATTTTGTGAATTCTGAACAAATTTATATTGATGGTGATGTGGCTGTTGGTCACTGGTTGATGTTGCAAACATCAACTTTCAAAACGGGTGCAAGCCACTTGAATGCAGCCAAACTGACAATCCGTTTTAAGCAACAAAATAATGGCATTTGGAAAATCAAACACTTCCAAACAGAAAATATTTTCAGTCGACCAGTAACGCATTGGACCAGTGATGATGAGTTACCAGTACCGCAATCAAATTTAGTCGGTTGAGTTGCATAAACAGTTATAAGGGAATACATGATGAATAGTGCAATACCAGTTCAAAATATTGAAATTGATTACAATGAATTAGTTCAAAGTGACCGAGTGCATACCTCTTTATATAAAGATGCACAAATCTTTGAAGATGAAATGGAAAAAATTTTCTACAGCACTTGGGTTTGGGTTGCTCATGCAAGTGAAATTCCAGATGCTGGTAGTTATAAAACGATTAATATTGGTAAACAACCTGTAGTGGCTGTACGAGATCGTAAGAAAAAAGTTCACGTTTTACTCAACCGCTGTCGCCATCGTGCTGCTACAGTTTGTGAGCATAAAAAAGGCAAAACAAATAGCTTTGTATGTCCATATCATGGTTGGAGTTACGCTTTAGATGGTACATTGCGTGGCGTTCCTTCACCTGAAAGTTATGGCGAATGTTTAGATAAATCTGAATTTCCACTGATCAGCCTACGTGTAGAAGAATATAACGGCATGATCTTTGCGACCTTCAAAGACGATATTGAGCCATTAGAAGACTTTTTAGGTGCTGCGAAAAAGTGGATTGATCTATTCATGAAGCAAGGCGCAGGTTATCCAGTCAAAGTATTAGGTGAACATCGTTTTACATTCCCAGGTAACTGGAAGATTCAGTTGGAAAATACAACTGACGCGTATCATTTCCCATTGGTTCATAAATCATTCTTAAGTTCTGTAGACGAAAAAACAGAAGAGCTTTTCAACTTTGAAAATCAACCAGGCTATGTTGAAGATCTAGGAAATGGTCACAGCGTGATGGTGATGATTCCAGAACTGGTAGATCTTGATGAAGAGTTGATGGAGCGACCAATCCAAGAGCGTTTTGAAGAACTTGCCCAAGCGCTACGTGAAGAAGGTCATGAGGAACTGGAAGTTCGTCGAATTTGCCGTGCTGTCGGTGGTTCGGGCTTTAACTTAAATATTTTCCCTAACATTGCATGTTCTATGGCGTTCTTCCGTGTAATGCAACCATTAGCGGTAGATAAAACTGAAATTCATCACTCAGTGATTACGATGGATGGTGGACCACAAATTGCCAACCAATATCGCCTACGTCTACATGAACATTTCCAAGGTCCTTTCGGTTTTGGTACGCCAGATGATGCGGAAGCTTGGGAGCGTGTACAGCATGGTGCAAATGCGGGCAATGATCTTTGGATCATGTTGAACCGTGGTTTACCAGGAGAAGTCAAAACTGAAGATGGTCTGAAGAGTGACGTGAGTGCTGAAACAGGCATGCGTGGCGCTTACCAACAATGGAAAAAGTTGATGACGGCTTAAGGGGAAGAGCATGAAAATTAATTTAAATCTTTTGAACGAAGTAACAGCATTCATTTGGGCTGAAGCTGACATGTTAGATCATTCAGAGTATCAAGCATGGTTAAATTTATGGAATGAAAATGGCAAATACATCATTCCAATTGATCCATCATTGACAGATTACGAAAACCATTTGAACTATGCATATGACAATCACCACATGCGTCAATTACGTGTAGAGCGTTTAGAAAATGGTGAAGCAATCTCGACAGCTCCCAAGGCCAATACTGTTCGTAGCCTGTCACGTGTGCGAATTATTGAAGAAACTGATCACAAGATAATTTTACGCTGTGCACAAAATTTAAGAGAGTTCCGCAAAGAAAATTTACGTCATTACACTGCTGATGTGATTTATGAGCTAATACGTCAAGAGAATGGCGAACTCAAAATAGACCGTAAAATTATCAATCTAGTCAATTCGACAGATACCTTAGCTGGTATCAGTTACATTCTATAGGAGGTGACCATGTCACAAGTTGTTTTGGTTACTGGTGCTGCCTCTGGTTTAGGTAATGTGATTGCTGAATATTTTGCTGAACAAGGGCATCAAGTTATTTTAACTGCAAGTACCTTAGAAAAAGCGGAAAGTGCTAAAGCTGCGAGTCAGTATCCATCGCAAATGTATCCCTTAAAACTGGATATATCAGTAGAGCAGGACTTTAGAGAAGCAGTGAGTTGGATTGAAACTCATTTCAACAAGTTGGATGTTTTAATCAATAACGCCACAGTAACTAAAGCAACTCCTGTCCTTGAAATCACTGCTAGTGATTTTGATTGGGTGACACAAGTCAACCAACGAGGAACCTTTCAGTCATGCCAAATTATTGGTCAATATATGGCATCTAAAGGCTTTGGTCGAATTATCAACATGGCTTCATTGGCTGGTCAGAATGGTGGTACTGCAACGGGAGCGCATTATGCAGCTTCAAAAGGGGCAATCGTAACTTTGACTAAAATTTTTGCAAAAGAATTTGCCGCTAAAGGTGTGACGGTAAATGCCGTAGCACCAGGACCAATGGAGTCTCCAATAGTACACAGCGTTGTTTCAGATGAAAAAATGGAAGCGTTTATCAATAACATTCCTGTCAAGGCTTTAGGCAGTATGAGTTTTATCGCTGAAACTTGTGCTTTGTTAGCATCCCCACAAGCAGCTTTTGTGACAGGAGCAACATGGGATATTAACGGAGGACTATTTATGCGCTAAGCATTTGCTTAGTCATAAAGGGGGAAAACTATGAACGAAAAATACTCCGTAATTGTCAATAAAAGATCAGTAGAAGCGGAAAATGTTGTTGTCTTAGATTTAATTTCAGCAACTGAGTTTCCATTACCTGAAATCGAAGCTGGATCACATATTGATCTATTCCTGCCTAATGGGTTAATCCGTCAGTATTCTCTATGTCAAGATCCTAGCTTAAAAGGTGTTTTTCGACTAGGGATCTTAAAAGACGAAGCATCAAGAGGGGGGTCACTGTCGGCGTTTAATGACATCTTTGAAGGGATGCAACTACAAGTCAGCCATCCTAAAAATTTGTTCCCATTGTTAGATGCATCTCACAGCGTTTTAGTTGGTGGTGGTATTGGGATTACACCGTTAATTACCATGGCTTATGATTTATTGAATAAGAATAAGTCATTTGAATTGCATTATTGTGCAGCCTCTAAACAAACTGCTGCATTTGTAGATGAAATCAAGCAAGGTCCCTTAGCGAGTTATACAACTTTCCATTTTAAAGATGATGGTGCAAATCATCGTGAATTTTTTGATCACGCAATGAAAGATATTGCCAAAGATTCACATTTATATACCTGTGGTCCTAATGGATTTATGGATTGGATTATTAATCTTGCTGAGTCTAAGGGTTTTAGTTCCGATCAATTACATAAAGAATATTTTCAGGTAGATATTGATTTAGGTGGCGCTAGTTTTGAAGTTGTTGCACAACAAAGTGGTAAAACGATTCAAGTAGCTCCAGAGGAAACTATTCTGCAAGCTTTAGCGCGAGAAGGGATTAAAGTCGAGTTATCGTGCGAACAGGGCGTTTGTGGAACGTGTATGTGTGATGTGCTTGAAGGCGAACCCGATCATCGAGACGTCTACTTTACTGACGAAGAAAAAGAAAGTAATGAGCAGATTTTAGTGTGTTGTTCTCGATCAAAAACACCGAGATTAGTTTTAGATATTTAATAGTTGAATTGCCATCATGGAAGGTCATTTTGGGATTCAGGAGAAGGGAATGAATAGTTATCAAAAATCGGAAGAACAAGCTATTGATCCGATGAAATTCCGCAGAGCACTCGGTAATTTTGCAACTGGGGTTACTATTATTACAGCGCAAAATGCGCAAGGTGAAAAAGTGGGTGTAACTGCCAATAGTTTTAACTCAGTTTCATTAGACCCACCTTTAATCTTGTGGAGTATTGATAAAAAATCGACCAGTTTTGAAGTTTTTAAAAACTCTAGTCATTTTGCAGTCAATATTTTATCTGGATCACAAATCGAGGTATCGAATAAATTTGCTAAACGCAATATTGATAAATTCGAAGGAGCAAACTACCGTTTGGGTTTAGGTAATGCTCCAGTTCTGGAAAATTGCTCTGCTGTTTTTGAATGTGAATTATTTCAAATTGTAGAAGGCGGGGATCACTGGATTATTATTGGAAAGGTCGTTAATTTTCAAGATGAAGGTCGTAGTCCATTAGTATATCACCAGGGTGCGTACTCAGCAGTAACACCACACCCAATGTTAAGAATTAAAGATTCAAATCCAGTCCAAACTGATGATTTGGGTCAACTATATCAAGGTAACTTATATAATAATGTTGCCTATCTCATGAGTCGAGCATTCAAGTTTTATCAAAATGATTACATCCCAAAGCAATTAGTCACAGGTTTTAGAACGAGTGAAGCTCGAATGCTTTTAGTGCTAGGCAGTGGTGCAAGTTCATGCAAAGATGATTTACCACGTGATATAGCAATGCCTATGCGAGAAATAGAAAGAGCAGCGGAAATCCTTAAGAAGGATGAGCTACTAGTCGAAACAGAAGAATTCTACCAATTAACGGATAAAGGTAAAAAAACCGCACATTATTTATTTGATATAGCTGATGAGCATCAAAATGAAGTATTTGCAAAATACAGTGACCAAGAAAAGAATACCTTTATCACCATTCTAAAAGATATTGCGGGTATTCATTAAATCAAATTGGGCTAAATGTTAGATCATTTGGCCTTTTTTTCAATCTATGAAGATTTAAAAGGGATTTAATTATTAATTAAGGTATATAAATATACTTAAAAGAAAATTGAATTTTCTATGGAATTGGAAAAGAATTGGGTTGAATATATGAAATTTCATATAGCTGAATAGAAAAAATTAAACAGGGTTGAGTGAGAAAATCAGTAAAAAACTAAGGGGAAGTTGAGTGAAAAAGTTACCTACATTTGCAATACTAGCAATTTGCTGTAATACAGCAGTTTATGCGGACTTGGTAAAAGATAGTCAAACGACAATAAATTTAAGAAATTTCTTTATTGATCGAAATAACACAACACAGCCTGATGTTGGTAGTTGGTCACAAGCATTAGGTCTAAAGTTTAGTTCAGGTTATACCAATACACCCATTCAGGTGGGTTTTGACGTGACTTCAAGTTACGCACTAAGATTATCAAATCATAATGCTGAAAGGTCTGATTCGATCTTACCATTTGATCCCATAAAAAATGAGCAAGAACGTAGTTATAATAAATTTGGTGCAACCTTAAAGCTGAAATATAAAGATTCTGAGCTATTAGTTGGGGAACTTTCGCCAAAAACACCTGTTGCATTTATTGATGATTCACGTCAGTTGGTGACAACATATGCTGGTGCGGCATTTGAAACCAAAGCCATTCAAGATTTAAAACTGTCTGCTGGACGAATCACGCATATTAATGCGCGTAATGATGATGAGTTTGAAAAACTAAGCTTGTTTGCACCAGGTAAAGCAAGAATAGAAAGTAATGGTTTAAGTTATGTTGGTTTAGACTATAATTTTAGCCCTAAAATTTCAGGCTCTTACTGGTTTGGTCAGCTGGAAGATATTTATAACCAACATTATTTAAATGCAGCATATAACACTCAAATTGGCGACTCTAAAATCAAATTAGATGCACGTTATTTCCATAACAGTGAAGCTGGTGACAAATACTATGGAAACATAGATAGCAAAACATTTGGCGTTCAGGCCAACATTCAAAATGGCTCACATAGTTTTGCTGCAGGTGTTCAAAAAAATTCCGGGGATACCAATTTTCCAACATTTGATGGATTCGCTCCTCAACCTTTCCTACATACTTGGTCAACTTTAGGTTTCATCAAACCTGAAGAACTTACTTATCATGCACTTTATTCTTATGACTTTAAAAATGTTGGTTTGCCGGGTTTAAGAACGACTTTGCGTTATTTATATGGTACGAACATAGAGCGTAATGGCCTACCAGATAATAAAGAAACTGAAGCTAATTTCATTGTCGGCTACACCGTTCCAGAAGGGTCTTTTAAAGGGTTGGGTATAGAATGGAGGTATATCGACACGACTACTAAATATGGTGCAGGAACAACCAATGGTAATGATTTTGTTGAAAATCGAATCATTACTACATATAGCTATAAATTCTAATTACATAAACAGTTAATGGACAAACTGGAGATTATATGATGTTTAAAAAATTATTATTATCAACAAGCTTAATCGCAATTGCCACTTATGCTCAAGCTGATATCACGATTGGAGTTGTGACATCATCATCCGGACCTGTAGCAATGGTAGGTATACCACAAAAAAATACAGTTGCTTTATTACCTAAAAAGATTGGTAATGAGAACGTTCGATATATTTCTCTTGATGATGCGAGTGATCCTACAGCATCTGTCAAAGCTGTCGAGAAACTAATTAAAGAAAACAAAGTTGATGCAATCATTGGTCCTTCTGGTTCACCAAATGCTTCTGCTGTGATTGGGACGATTGCTAAAGCGAAAGTACCTCTTCTTGCACCGGTTGGAACTTCTACGATAGTCATGCCAATGACGGATCAAAAAAAATGGGTGTTTAAGACCACTCAGAATGATGAAATCATCGCAGAAGCGCTTGTGCAAGATATGGTGAAGCGAAAAATTACAACTCTAGGATTTATCGGTACTGCTGATCCGTACGGAGAAAACTGGGGAAAAGTCTTAGCGAATTTAGCAAAGAAAAATGGGATTAAAATCGTTGCTCAAGAATCATTTCAACGTCAAGACACCTCTCTAACTGGTCAAGCGTTAAAACTCATAAGTAAAAAACCACAGGCAATTCTAGTTGCAGCACCAGGCAGTTCAGCAGTGCCTCCACAAACTGCTTTATATGATCGAGGCTATCGAGGGCAAATTTATCAAACGCATGGTGCGGCTTTAGATCAATATTTAAAAATGGGTGGCAAGAAAGTAGAAAATACGATTTTAGCTGCCAGTTTAATGCTTGTTTTAAATGAAGTATCTAATACACATCCTTCTAAGAAAATTGCTACTAAATATATCAATGATTATAAAGCAAAATATAAACAAACACCTGCAACCTTCGGGGCAAATGTGTATGACGCAGGTCTTTTGCTTGAAAAAGCTGTACCGACTGCTTTGAAAAAAGCAAAGCCTGGCACCGTGCAATTCCGTGAAGCTCTACGTGATGCATTGGAATCTACAAAAGAAGTCGCAGGAACTCAAGGCGTGTATAACATGAGCCCATCTGATCATAGTGGATTTGACAAGCGTGGGCGTGAAATGATCATTGTTAAAAATGGTCAGTGGAAACTACTGAAGTAAATTTAGCTTTTCATAAATGAACTCAGAGCGATATGCATATATCGCTCTAGGTAAATTCATCCTCAAAAAAGGGTAGGAAGATGTTATGGATTTAAATATCGCGTTAATTTTGGGGCAGGATGGTATTACCAGTGGTGCTATTTATGCATTATTAGCGCTTTGTATCATTTTAGTTTTTACTGTCACTCGGATATTACTTATTCCATTGGGTGAATTTGCTGTGTTTGGTGCATTGACTTTGGCATCCATTCAAGCAGGTATTCCAAGCTTAATAGTTTGGCTGGTCGTTGCGTTTTTTATTGTCAATACAAGTCTGGATTTATACGCTAAATTTTTTAAAAATCAAATATTTAATATCAAAATTTTTATTGCATCAATAATTTATATTTCTTTGATCGTTATCGCGATGTACACACTACCTTTAGCGACGCTTCCAATGCCAATTCAAGTTTTATTGACTTTGGCTGTGATTACACCGCTTGGTCCTCAAATGTATCGCACTTTTTTTCAACCTTTAGTGGCAGCCAAACCTTTAGTCTTATTGATAGTGTCGATAGCGGTTCATGTGGCATTAGTCGGTTTAGGACTCGTGATATTCGGTCCAAATGGTGCTCAAACACAACCGTTTAGTGACAAAAGCTTTGAGATTGGAACTCTTGTTTTAAGTAGTCAAACTTTGATCATTATCGCTTCATTCTTTGTGATGATTTTAGTGCTTTGGTATTTCTTTGAAAAAACACTCTATGGCAAGGCTTTGCATGCAACCGCTGTCAATCGAATCGGTGCACAGCTCATGGGTATTTCTCCAATCTTTGCGGGCAAACTGACTTTTGTTTTAGCTACATTTATCGGAACCTTATCAGGCATTTTAATTGCACCGATCACAACCCTGTATTACGACTCAGGATTTATTTTAAGTCTGAAGGGATTTGTAGGGGCAATCATTGGAGGACTAATCAGCTTCCCAGTCGCAGCAATTGGTGCCGTGATTGTTGGTGTTATTGAGTCTTTCTCGATGTTTTGGGCAAGTGATTACAAAGAAATCATCGTCTTTACATTAATTATTCCTTTCTTACTTTGGAAATCGCTCACAACTCGTCATGTTGAGGAGGATGAAGAATGAAATCAAAAACTTATTTCTTTATATTTGCGCTTATTGTATTCATCAGCCCATTTTTTTTACCGACCTATCAAGTCACTTTATTGAACTATATTGGTCTAAATGCATTAGTCGTGTTGGGTCTTGTATTGGTGACAGGCGTTGGAGGCATGACTACATTTGGTCAAGCAGCCTTAGTGGGAATTGGCGCATACGCAACTGCTTACTTAACTGTGACTGAACAATTACCAAGTTTCCTCGCATGGACAGGTGGAAATCCTTGGTTTGGACTTCTGCTCGGAATAGTTATCACAGTCGCATCTGCGATTTTGGTGGGTGGCTTAACACTTAAACTTTCAGGGCATTATCTGCCTTTAGGTACGATCGCTTGGGGCATTTCACTTTATTATTTCTTTTCCACCATTGAAACTTTAGGTGGGCATTCTGGAATTTCGAATATTCCCTCTATTTCTATCGCAGGATTTGCCTTTGATAATGGCAACAAAATGTTCTACCTCATTTGGCTCATTGTATTCATTGCCATTATTTTGACAAAAAATCTTTTAAATTCTCGAGAGGGTCGAGCAATCCGTGCTTTGAAAGGCGGACAAGTAATGGCTGAGTCTATGGGAGTAAATACGTTTAGAGCAAAAATGATCATCTTTGTGATTGCTGCAATTTTTGCATCAATTTCAGGGTGGCTTTATGCACACACGCAAACTTTTATTAACCCGACACCTTTTGGACTCCAAATGGGTATCGACTACTTGTTTATGGCGTTGTTAGGCGGTGTCGGTAGTATTTGGGGTGCAATATTAGGTGCAGGCATATTCACCATGGTACGTCAATGGTTGCAAGATGCTTTGCCTATTATTTTTGGCGGACAAGGTCATTATGAAACAATCGTATTTGGATTAATCATTGTTGTATTGATGCAAAAAGCACCATCAGGGATTTGGTCATTTATTACTAAGTTGATCCCAAATAAATATAAGCCTGTAGATTTATATCCTTCAATCCACCCCATTCCTCAAATGGACAAAGTAGAAAATCAAATCAACAAGGGTGAATTGATATTAGATGCGATGAACATCACGAAAAAATTTGGTGGCTTGGTTGCGAACAATGAAATGAATCTGAAAATTCACGCTGGAGAGGTTCTCGCTTTAATTGGTCCGAATGGTGCTGGTAAAAGTACCATGTTCAATCAAATATCAGGTGTAGATGTTCCAACGAGTGGTGAAGTTTTATTTAAAGGTAAAAAAATAAATGGCATACCATCCAGAGAAATTGCCAAATTAGGATTAAGTCGCACATTCCAACACGTAAAAATATTGCCTGAAATGACTGTATTAGAAAATACAGCCATAGGTGCACATTTGCGCGGAGAAAAAAGTGTCATCTCATCCATGTTACTTCTTGATCGAGTTGAAGAAAATGAACTTCTCAATGAGGCTAAATATCAACTAGAACGTGTAGGGCTTGGAGAATATTTGTATGTCGAAGCTGGCAGTTTAGCACTCGGGCAGCAACGTATTTTAGAAATTGCACGTGCTTTATGTGCGAACCCAAGCTTATTACTACTTGATGAGCCCGCAGCAGGATTAAGATTTAAAGAGAAACAAGCCTTAGCTGAACTTCTATCTAAATTACGTGCTGAAGGTATGGCAATTCTCTTGGTCGAGCATGATATGGACTTTGTCATGAATCTCGCAGACCGAATTGTGGTCATGGAGTTCGGTCAAAAAATTGCTGAAGGATTACCAGAAGAAATTCAAAAAAATGAAGCTGTATTGGAAGCTTATTTAGGAGGTGCTGCATGATCACAATGCTTGGAAATCAAGAGGGCACGCCTCTGCTAGAAGTAAATAATTTGAGTGTGGCTTACGGAAAAGTCGAAGCGCTTTCAAATTTTAATATGCGTGTTAATCAAGGCCAAATTGTTTCTGTTGTTGGTCCAAATGGTGCGGGTAAAACAACTTTATTGTCTGCAATTATGGGGGTGCTGGGTTCTAAAGGAAACGTCGATTTCGATGGGCATGTGGAGCAATGTCCACAGGTTGAGCAAATGGTGATTCGTGGGCTCGGATTAGTGCCTGAAAAACGGGAGTTATTTGGAACAATGTCTATTGAAGACAATCTTATGCTTGGCGCTTTTCAACGCTATCGCCAAAGAGACAAAGAGATTTTGAGCACTTTAGATGAAGTGTATGACATTTTTCCTCGTTTGAAAGAAAGACGATCTCAGCAAGCAGGAACACTTTCTGGTGGTGAACGACAAATGCTTGCAGTGGGTCGTGCACTCATGGCTAAACCTAAATTGTTGATGCTTGATGAGCCGAGTTTGGGATTAGCACCACTCATCACTCGAGAAATTTTTAAGGTCATTGACCAATTAAGAGGACATGGCGTGTCTATCTTGTTAGTTGAGCAGAATGCCAGAGCTGCTTTAAAACTTGCAGATTATGCTTATGTCCTTGAAATGGGAGAACTATCAATGGAAGGAAGGGGCTCTGATTTAGTTGAAGATCCAAGAATCATCGAAAGTTACTTAGGAATTAATAGTAAGCATCAAGACGTATTAGCTATATAGAACATAACAAATCATACGATTTTCAGGGATTTGAATGGATGTCAAAAAAAATTTTGGTATATGGTGCTGGAGCCATAGGCTGTGTAGTTGCTGCTAGATTAACGCTAGCAGGACACCAAGTCACTGTTCTAGCGCGAGGGGAAAAAGTCGAAACGCTAAAGCAAAAAGGGATTCATTTAAAAGATGTACTGGGTGAATTTCAAGTACATCCATCTCGAATTGTGGATACTGAAGAATGCATTGAAAAACAGGATTTCATATTTATAGCAACCAAGTTTAACGCTTTATACGAAATCTCAACTCAGCTGAAGCGTTATATGCATAACGCGACAGTCATCGTGCCGTTAATGAATGGCATACCCTTTTGGTATTTTTACGGTTTAGAGAATAACTCTGAACATTCAAGCATAAATTGTTTAGATCAACAGGGCGTTTTAAATGACCATTTTCCATTAGAACATTTAATTGGCGCTGTCGTATTTATTACAGCGCAAAGTGTCAATGGAAATGAGGTCAAATCAGACAATCCATATTTGTTGATCTTTGGTGAGCCAAGTCATCAAATGACTGAACGATTACATGCGCTTGTAGAATTGTTTGAAAATACAAGTATCGAAGCACGACCCGTAGAGAACATCCGAGATCAAATTTGGACCAAGGTTATGGCTAACTTGAGCTCCAATCCATTATCGGTTGTGGCTGATGCTCCGCTAAGTAAAATTTATTCTGATCACAATTTAACTCGAATTACGCAACAAATTTTATATGAAGTTCGAGCTGTTGCGGCTTGCTATGGCGCTCGTATCAATATCGACCCAAACACATTTTTAAAATTGGGTTCAGAGATGGGGGAAACATATACATCAATGTGGCATGACTACAAAAATCATCGCCCTTTAGAGTTAGCACCCATTGCAGAAGCTGTATTTGAATTGGCAGATGCTTATGAATGTCCGATGCCGACATCCAAACTTATATATGAATTAACGGTCTATTTAAGCGAACAAGCCAGAACAAGGAATAATGAAGATGAAAAATAATGTATTGAATGTGTCTGAAGCTGAATGGGCGCTCAGAGTTAAATTAGCGAATTGTTATCACCTTATTGATTATTTTGGTTGGACGGAAACAATTTTTAATCATGTCTCAGCGCGCTTACCAGGAGCTGAACACTATTATTTAGTAAATCCTTTCGGCTTGAACTATACGGAAATCACACCCGAAAATTTATTAAAAGTTGATTTAAACGGCAATAAAGTGATTCATTCTGAATATGATGCCAATCCTGCAGGATTTGCTTTACATAGTGCTGTTCATGGTGCTCGTGATGATATTCGATGTTTAATACATACACATACCACACCAATCAGTGCCATTGCACAAAAGAAAGATGGCTTTAAAAATGACAATTTTTATGGTGCGCAGTTATATGGTCGGGTAGGCTATCATGCCTTTGAAGGCATTACCCTATTCGAAGAAGAAAAACAAAGAATGATCAAAAGTTTAGGTGATCATCACATTCTGGTACTTAGAAATCATGGTGTAGCTGTGGGAGAGAGTACGATTGAAAAAGCTTTTTTCCTACTCTGGACAGTTCAACGAGCCGCAGAAATACAATGCCAAGCGGATTCAATGCGTGGTGACGATGTTGAATTAGATCATATCGTAAAACAGAAGTGTGCAGACTTAACTCAAATGTTAATTCAAGAAAGTGCTTTCGCTGATAAGTTTTTTAATGCGATGGTTCGAAAAATGCAGGAAAACAAACACTAGTTCAGGGATAGATTGAGATGAATACGATATTAAAAGAAAAAATCAGTCATAAGTCGGCATGGGTGGGCAAAGACCTAAAAAATCAGACAGATTGGATTTATTATTTAAGCGAAGAAATGCTTCATGAATTAAGCCAAAATTTGCAATTTATAGAACAACAAGATCTAGAAATTGATCAATTGAATAACACGCATTTAACGATTAATAATTCACAAGTTTTATCTGAATTTAAAAAATATGCCGATGAGCTTGAGAATGGATATGGTTTCTTTCTATTAAAAGGTTTAGATGTCTCTAAATTTAGTGAACGCCAATTGGCGATTATTTACTATTTAATTGGCATGTATATGGGTCAACCCGTTACCCAAAATCCTAAAGGCGATTTATTGGGTAAAGTAGAAAACGTTGGTGATCTTAACAACAAATCAACGCGAGTTTATGAAACAAACGCATATCTCCCTTACCACACTGACTTATCTGACGTAGTTGGATTGCTATCAATTAGAAAAGCAATGAGTGGAGGATTAAGTAGTCTTGTCAGTGCTGCCACAGTCTACAATAGAATTTTAGAAAATTATCCTGAATATCTAGGTTATTATTATCATCCGACTTATTGTGATCATCTTGGTGACTCAGAACCAACACTCACGCCTATATTTAGCTTTTATGACAATAAATTAAGTTGTCGATACTTAAGAGCATATATTGAACTAGGACATGAGCGAAAAGGAATCCCTTTATCCAGAGTTCAAGTCGATGCGCTTGATATTTTCGATCAATACATACAAGATCCTGATCTCAGACTAGATATGATGCTTGAACCGGGTGATATGCAGTTCTGTAATAACTATTGTGTAATGCATTCACGATCATCATTTATAGATGATGAAGACATCTCAAAGCGAAGAAAATTATTAAGATTATGGTTGAAAATGCCTAATGCCCGATCTTTAGCCAAGGATTTCCCAGGTAGAAATGGTATTCAAAAAGTAAATCTTTCTTAAAAAATGCTCAATATTTGACTACAACCTGACTCGGACTTTTAAGGCCGAGTCTTTTTTTTGCGATTACTCAAAAGTTATAAGACTGAATCTGATTTTGAGATGAGTAAAAATAATAATTACGCACTCATCTGATTGATCACCTAAATAATATTCTTTTTTTGTTAACGCGCTATATGGTTCGGCATTATATCGTCTAACAATATTCACACTTTGAATGAGTTAAGTTAAATCAGCTTCTGGAAGTGAGTTTTCCTCATTCAGCAGTCCTGAACGCATTTTAGTAAATTTGAGAGTGATTTCTATTCAAGTAGGGAGAATAATCTGCTCTTCAAACGAAAAATGTTGAAAGCCTAGACCTGACAGGGAATACTTCGTTTATCTTTATTTAATCGGGCATCGGACATGGGTATTCATCATAATGCGGCTTTGGCTTGCAACAAGTAGACTTTGATTATTTTTTTCTACCTTTGATTAGTTTAATCATTATTGATTCTCAGTTGAGAAAAAAGAACTCGAACAGATGTTCGAGTTCTTTTTCTAAAATAAACTAAATATGAGCTTAGATTTTAGAAAATGCTTTATGTAATTTTGCACAAATCACTTCTTATCTGACCATTTCATCTTTTTCTACATCTAGACTTTTCACAAAATGTTTACATCCTGTTTTAAGTAAAATAATAGTCAATAACGCTGAGAATCCACCTACGATTGAAATTGAATAACCCACCATGTTGGTATCCCCGAATACTTTATCGGTAATTAATGCGACTAAAGTTGTTCCAATACCTAAACCAATTAAGCTACTGATTAACAAGAAAATTGCAGAAATTTGAGCTCGTAATTGATTTGGAGCTAAAATTTGCATAGCTGCTGTTGAGGTTGGCATTGGGAAAGATGCAAAGAACATAGCCACTGTAAAAATAGCAACAGATAACCACAGTGAGTCTACTAATGTATAGCTAATAATCGGTAAGATAATTCCTAAACCACCTAAATAACCAGCATACATTGCAGCATCACGTCGACCTTTACTTGTCAGATAGTCAGTTAACCAGCCTGCAAAGAAAACGCCAGATGTGTTTGCGATAAGTAGAATCGTTCCTAACATATAACCTGTTTCAACAGGACTGAGACCAAAGTTACGCATATAAAATGCAGGTGACCAGCTCATGACACAAAACAATGCCATTGCATAGAATGTGAAGCCCATGTAGTGACAAGTAAATGTCTTACTATGCTTTTTTAAGAATTTAAACGAATCCGTAAATTTAACTTTTACGACATTACCTGAGGCATCGAGTTTTTGTCCTGTTCGTTGCGGATTTCTTACTGTTAAAATAAATAAAAGACCAATAAAAACGCCTGGCAATCCAACAAGAATAAAGGCAACTTGCCAAGCCTTTATCATGCCGAGTAGAGGAACATCAATAAACGTTGCATCTTTTAATAAGCTGATCACATAGCCACCAACGAGAAAAGCCATCCCTCCACCGATAAAAGAACCAATGGAGTAAATACCAACGGCTTTACCTAATTTGTCTTTACTGAACATATCACTAAACATGGAATATGCTGCGGGTGATAATGCTGCTTCACCAATGCCAATCCCCATTCTTGACAGAAAAAGTTGAATGAAGTTTTTACTTAGACCACAAGCCGCTGTTGCTAAGCTCCAAAAAATAATGCCAATTGCAATAATTTTTGGTCGGGAAAATCGGTCTGCTAAATAAGCGATTGGCAATCCCATAAATGCGTAAAATAGGGAAAAAGCTAAACCGTGCAATAGACTAAACTGAGTATCAGTTAAATTTAAATCTGCTTTGATGGGTTCAATCATCAAGACTAAAATTTGTCGATCAATATAAGAAAATATATAAGCCAACATACATAGTGTGACTACGTACCAAGCGTATCTCGTATTTTTTTTGACCGAAGCGGGTTCTTCAGCATTTAGAGTATTCTGCATTTTTGTGTCCTATATCCTTAAGGGTTTGATTTTTATTCCATTATTTTTGTAGCTGAACTGTGACTGGGTATTCAAATTTAAGCAGCATTAGTCATATATAATGCAAAGTTAAACTCAAATACTTTTTATCAGTATACTGATAATATTTATGATTTTATAAAAGGGCAATAGGTATGTTTAAAAAAAATACGAATTCACCTGAAATATTTGATAATGAATCGGGTTACCTTGGATTTTTATTAAGAAAGACATCCCATGTATATCGTTTAAAAATGGAGCGTGTACTTGCTGAATATTCAATCACTCCACCACAGTTCACAATTTTGAAAATTATTTTGACTTACCCAGGTTTCACAAATGCGGAAATAGCACGTTTTGCTTCATTAACACCACAAACAGTAAATTTGATGATCTCAAAATTAGAAAAACAAAATATTCTCTACAAAACTTCTCATTCTACGAATAAGAAAATTCAATTAATTGAGATATCAGATTTAGGGAAAAAACTTATGGAAGATTGTGGTGATGCTATTGATCGTTTAGAAGATTCTTTAGTCGATGGTTTTAGTGAAAGTGAAATAAGAATCGTCAGGAAATGGATGAAAAAAATTAATGAAGAATAATTTTCTAAATTTTTTGGTTTTTGAACTTGCATAATTATCAGCACACTGATAATTTTTAAGTACATTAAAAAAACTGAATGGATTTAGAGGAAAACAAAATGATCAAACCTTATGGTGTAGTAGGATTAGTTCCAACAATATGGGGCACAAGTTGTAGAGCAGATATTATGAAAAATATCTCTCATTTAGAGGAACTTACATCCGGTGCATTATGGTTGAGTTCTTTAGATATTCCAGTAAGACTGTTGGTTCTCCCAGAGGGAGCATTACAGGGCTTCAACGATGAAGCACTCGATGTTGATATTCAAGAATTCTTAGATGATGGTGCGATCGATATACCAGGCCCTGAAACAGATCGTTTAGGTAAGTTAGCTAAAAAACATAATGTTTTTATCATGGCGCAAGCCAAAGCTAAAAATGAGGATTGGCCAGGCATTATGTTTAATGTCGGATTTATTATAAATCCTCAAGGCGAAATTATTTTAAAACACCACAAAATGTCTGCTTTATTGCCATGCGAGCGTTCAGCATCACCTCATGATTTGTATGATGAGTGGGTAAAAAAATATGGCGAAGAGCTTCAATCATTTTGGCCAGTAGTTGATACGGAAATTGGTCGATTGGGCATAATGATGGCAATGGAAGGTAATTTTCCAGAAAATGGTCGAGGCCTAGCGATGAATGGTGCTGAAGTCGTCTATCGTGCATCTTTACCAGCTTCATTTACTGAAAATGATGTATTTGAAATCTCCAATCGTGCTCGTGCTTTAGAAAATAATATGTACGTAGTAGCACCTAATATTGGGGGGATGTATCTTGATGAAAATACATTAGCACCGATCGATTGTGGTGGTGGTCTTTCTATGATTGTGGACCATAAAGGTAAAATAGTGGGTAAACAGCATGATACCAATGGATCTACCTATGTGACTGGTGTAGTTGATATAGAGGCACTTCGTTATCATCGTACACACGCTCAGGTGACCAATTGGATGAAAGATATACGTGCAGAATGCGCACAATTAATTTATAAAAATAATATATATCCTAAAAATTTGTATTTGCAGCAAAAACAGGGACATCACGACGAATATAAAGCGGAAGTGATTGATAAGCAAATTCAGAAGCTTATTGATATGGGTGTCTGGAAAAAAAGCGCATATGATGAATCTTAATCAATGCACTAGCTTAAAAACCCAATAATGTATTGGGTTTTTTTGGGTATATATTTTTTAAATGATCTTTTTTTACATAAATCAAAGCGCCAGAAGCACCTGCTTTGAATTCAATACGATGTTGAGTCGGAAACCTCATCCACGAACCAGCTGAATAATTTCGTTCATTCATCACCAATTCACCTTCGATAATGAAAATTTCAATACCGTTATGATGTGTTGATTCTAAAACCTGTTGGCTTTCGAGTTTTTCGAGAAAGGTGTCTTCATACTCAGATTGAAATAGTTGGCAAATCTTTCTGTTGTTAAAATAGGTCCAGTTTCGCTCGTCACGAGTATCAATTCGGGTAGCTAATTTTTCTTCTTCAGACATTTGCATGAGTTTCACCAAGATCAGACATCCATCTAAGCTCGAGACAATATGTTTAGAAAGGTGAGGATTTCGCATATACCATCCAGATGGATAGTGCTGATGATCATCTTCAGTAAAAGTCCCTTTTAACACTAGAACTTCTTCACCGAAGGGGTGTTGATGCTCTGGGAACTGAGAATTTGAAGGGAACTCAACTAGGCTGGTTGCTCTTGCTTGTTCTAAGCCAACACGATCAAACATCATTCGTTTAACTTCGCCTCTTGGGGATTGAATCCATTGATAATCCTCTGGAGTAATTATTACAGGTTGAGAGAAGTCAGCATTTAATCTCATGCTTTTAGCCTAAAAAAGAGCATTAAAGTGATTAATATTATCAAAAAAAGCGTGAATTTAAGATGAAAACCTGTTCAAGTTCGAGAGTGATGGGGTGTGGAGCAACTTTGACTTTGGTCGGCTAGCTTCTCTTTTCTCTTTCGAATAATTTAATCTAGGTCGACTTTATTTGAGAATCTAAGTCAATAAAAAAAAGCCTCAATCTTTCGAATGAAGCTTTTAAAATTTTGGAGCGGGAAACGAGACTCGAACTCGCGACCCCAACCTTGGCAAGGTTGTGCTCTACCAACTGAGCTATTCCCGCAATATGGTGTGAATTATAGTGATTTTGCACACCCTGTCAACACTTCCAAAATTTAATTGATGAATTAATCAGCACGCCGCCATAAAGTTCCTTGACGCGTATCTTCAAGTACAATGCCTTGATCAAGAAGATTTTGGCGAATCTCATCTGCACGTGCAAAGTTTTTCTCTTTCTTGGCATCTTTGCGTTGTTGAATGAGATCTTCAATTTCATCATTACTCAAAGATAAGCTTTCTTGACCAATATCTGATTTTAGGAATTCATCAACATTATGTTGAACAAGACCTAAGATATTGGTCAGATGGCGCAAGGTGGCATAATATATGGCCGCCTGTTCAGCAATTTCGTCTTTTACGGCACGATTTAATTCTTTATTGATTTCAAAAAGTACGGCAATCGCTTCTGATGTGTTGAAATCATCCCGCATTGCTGCATTAAACTTTTCAACGAGTGCTTCATCGTATTGCGAATTAATTTCGGCACCATATATCTGTTGATATGCTTTAAATGAATGATAAAAACGACTTAATGTGTTTTTAGCTTCTTTAAGCGCAGTATCAGAAAAATTCACAGGGCTACGATAGTGTGATGAAACGATAAAGTAACGAATAACTTCAGGATGGAATTTTTCCATGACATCGCGAATCGTGAAAAAATTGCCTAAAGATTTAGACATTTTTTCACCATCGACATTGATAAAGCCTACGTGCATCCAATAGTTTACATATTGTTCGCCAGTTGCAGCTTCACTTTGTGCGATTTCATTTTCGTGATGGGGGAAGGTCAAGTCAGACCCACCACCATGAATATCAAAATGATTACCAAGGCAACATGTAGACATTGCTGAACATTCAATATGCCAACCTGGACGACCATTCCCCCAAGGAGATTTCCAAGAAGGTTCATTTTCTTTTGCATGCTTCCATAGCACAAAATCGAAAGGATGTTTCTTTTCAACTTCAACATCGACTCGTTCGGAAGCACCTGCTTGCATGTCTTTGAGTTTACGACCAGATAGACGCCCGTATTTTTTAAATTTTTCAACTTCGAAGTACACATCACCGTTTGACGCAGGATATGCAGTGCCATTATTGACCAAAATACCAATCATATTTTGCATTTGATCGATATACTCTGTCGCACGAGGTGCTTCATCAGGTGCCAAGCATCCTAAATTAGCAGCATCTTCATTCATTGCCTGAATAAAGCGATCAGTGAGTGCTGTAATGCTTTCACCATTTTCATTTGCACGTGCAATGATTTTGTCATCAATGTCAGTAATATTGCGAATATATTTAACTTTCCAACCTTGGCTACGAAGAAAACGAATAATATAGTCAAATGCAACCATAACCCGAGCATGACCAATATGACAGTAGTCGTAAACTGTCATCCCACAGACATACATATCAATATGTCCTGCTTTGCGTGGTACAAACTCAACTTTTTTTCGTTGCTCTGAGTTATATAGAACAAATGGTTGCATAGGTCTTCAAAAAGCTAAAAAAATGGTGGTTCATCTTAACCTAAGGCTTATCTTTCACAAAGTTTTATGCGTAAAAAATCTATGCAAATGAAATTTATACATTTAAGAAAAAGATACTTGCATGCTTATGTTAATATATGAAGAATAATTTAATGATTGAAATTGTGGCTGAATCCAGCCTCAAGGTGCCCAGATTTGAATTCTGAAAATACTACATATCCAATTGATTTTCAAAAGGTTGCAAAAGAAACCTTAGAGATTGAGCGTCAAGCTTTATCGGTACTATCCAGTCAGATTGATGATCGTTTTTCCCAAGCATGTCAAATTATCCTACAGTGTCAAGGTCGTTTAGTGGTCACTGGTATGGGGAAATCTGGTCATATCGGTCGAAAAATGGCTGCAACATTTGCATCAACAGGAACTCCGTCTTTCTTTATGCATCCAGGTGAAGCTGGTCATGGTGATCTCGGGATGTTAGTGCGTGGAGATGTGCTGATCGCGATTTCAAACTCTGGTAAAAGTGATGAAATCATGATGTTAATGCCACTCATCAAACATTTGGGTGTGCCATTGATAACAATTTCAGGTGATGACCGTGGACCAATGCCACAGAACGCTGATGTTGCGCTTACACTTGGTCATATTCAAGAGGCATGCCCATTAGGTTTGGCACCAACTTCAAGCACGACAGCGACTTTAGCTTTAGGTGATGCTTTGGCTGTTGCTTTACTTGAAGCGCGTGGATTTACTGCAAATGATTTTGCCATGTCGCATCCAGCTGGTGCACTCGGTAAGCGATTACTGTTGCATGTTAAACATCTGATGCACGTGGGTGACTCTTTACCAAAAGTTTCACCAGATACACCAATGAATAAAGTTTTATACGAAATATCAAACAAACGTCTCGGATTAACCACAATTGTGGATGAAAATGATGTTCTGTTAGGTATATTTACGGATGGTGACTTGCGACGTCTCATTGATAAGCAACAAGGTTTTGATGTTAATCTTGCTGTATCAAAGGTTATGATTGAAAATCCTCTAACCATTTCACAAGAAGCAAGAGCGGTTGAAGCGCTAGAGCAAATGAATGCTAAAAAAATCAATCAATTTGTAGTAGTCAATGATGCCAAACAAGTGATTGGTGTGATTAGCATGCACGATTTAATTCAAGCTGGGGTAAATTAATTCATGGCATCTTATGTATTGTTAGAACAAGCACGACATATCGAAGCGTTGGTTTTGGATGTGGATGGTATTCTAAGTGATGGTTTTGTAACGTTGACGAACTCAGGTGATGAAATTAAGTCATTTGATATTCGTGATGGACTTGGGATGAAACTTGTTCAGCAAGCTGGAATTAAAGTTGTCATTATTACCGGTCGCCAAAGCAATATTGTGGCAAAGCGTATGAATGATCTAGGTGTAGACTTAGTTTATCAGGGGCGTGAAGACAAAGGGACTGCCTTACAGCAAGCTTGTACGCAACTGGGTTTAAAACCAGAAGATTGCTTGTATATGGGGGATGATTGGCCAGATTTATCAGCTTTTGCGATTGCGGGAATGAAAGTAACAGTGCCAAATGGTCATGTTGAAGTTCGTCGTCGTGCAGACCTTGTAACCCAAGCTTATGGTGGTCGTGGCGCTGTGCGTGAAATTTGTGACATGTTATTGTTGTCAAAAGGGGTTTACCATGAACTTCTTGAAAAATATTTGGCTGTAACGCATTAATATGCAGTTGATATGAACGCTGAATATAGTTGATGATTTATGGATACTAAAGTTTTATACATTACTGCTGTTATTGTCGCTGCTATAAGTGGTGGCTATTATTATTACAGCGGTAAAGGGAAAAAATTAGAGGGTTCATCCGCTCAATCGATGACATATTCAGCAAAGAATATTAATCTTTTGCAAACTGATGAAAAAGGCATGCTTTATGTTAAGGCTAGAGTGGATGAGCTGAACCAAGATATGAAACAGAAAACATCAAGCTTGCAGAATTTAAATGCCAGCATGTTTACTAATAATGTAGAAGACGCTACGTTTTATGCTAAACAAGCACATGGTTTCAATGACAATGAGAAGATTGTGTTATCTGGAGATGTTGTTGCAACCAAGCAAGGAGAAATGGGCAAAATGGTTTTTCGAACCGATGCGCTTACAGGATATCCAAAAACAAGAAAGCTTGAAACATCTGAGCAAGTTACTGTACAAACACCAAATGCAGATTTTGTCAGCCAAGGCTTAGAAGCAGATTTGAATGAAGGTCAGTACGATTTTAAAAATATTCGAGGAAAGTATGCACCAAACTAAACCTTCTTATTTATCAGGTTCAAAAATGCTTAAAGCAATAGCAATGGTGGCACTCAGTTCTATTTCTGTTATGGCATTTGCATTGCCAAGTGATCGTAATCAACCCATCATGCTTTTAGCTGATCGTGCGACCTATAATGACAAAACAGGTATAACGACCTATGTGGGGAATGTTTCTGTTGAACAAGGTACTTTCAAGTTAAATGCAGCCTCTATAGTTGCTAATCTCAATGCCAATCGTCAAATTAGCTCAGTAAATGCGTCAGGTTCCCCTGCAAAATTCCAACAGCAATTAGAGTCTAAACGTGGCATTGCACGCGGTGAAGCCTCTAAAATTGTATATAACGCTGATACAGGCATTATTACTTTGTCGGGTAATGCATACTTGTATCAAGATGGCGCAAGTATTCGTGGGAACACTTTGCGTTACAGTATGAATAAGGGTGATATCGAAGTTGTAGGCGGTGGCAGTAGTGGCACAGGCAGTTCGAAAGGTCGTGTACAAATTATCATTCCACCTTCTGCCTCAAAATCATTCTCTGGAGTACGTGATTAATGAGTGTCAATGAATCACCAATCCAAACATTAAAAATTAAACATCTTGCCAAAGTTTATAGTAAACGCTGGGTGGTGAAAGATGTTTCATTTAGCATGCAGAGTGGTCAAATTGTTGGTTTGCTTGGACCGAACGGGGCGGGAAAAACGACAAGCTTTTACATGGTAGTCGGACTGGTTCGAATGGATAAAGGTGAAATTCACTTAGATAATCTTGATCTTTCGGACCTTGCAATGCATGAGCGTGCTCGTCATGGAATTGGTTATTTGCCACAAGAGGCTTCAATTTTTCGTAAATTGAGTATTTCAGATAATATTATGGCGATTCTTGAAACGCGGAAGGATCTTAATAAGCAACAACGTAAAGAGAGACTTCAAGAGTTATTAGAAGACTTTAAAATTACACATATTAAAGATTCTTTGGGGATGAGTGTGTCAGGGGGGGAACGTCGCCGTGCTGAAATCGCTCGAGCATTAGCCGCCGATCCTAAGTTTATGCTCCTTGATGAGCCTTTTGCTGGGGTAGATCCAATTTCTGTAGGTGATATCAAAGATATCATTCGCAATTTAAAAGAACGTGGTATCGGTGTGCTCATTACAGACCATAACGTTCGCGAAACGCTCGCGATTTGTGAGCATGCTTATATTGTCAGCGAAGGATCTGTCATTGCGGAAGGAACACCAGATCAAGTACTTATGGATGAAACTGTCCGTAAAGTTTATTTAGGTGATGATTTCACAGTTTAAAAAAATAGTGTGATATCTATAAAATAATGTTGTTTTATAGATATTTAGACTGTAAATTAACTCAAACAAATCGTAAGTTTACAATTGACGCAGAAATAATATAAAAATCATTGTAGAATACGATTGATTTTATGTGACGTAGTTCACACTTTTTAATAGAGATTACAAGTGGCTAAACATCAATTAAGTCAGAAGGATATGGGGTATATCACGCTGTTTGCGATCAGTTTATGTACGACACAAGTACATGCTGAAGATGCAATCGCTCCTCTAGCAATTGACGATACCCAACGTGCACTATCAGCAGAATTACAAAAACCAAAAATCAACTTTAGTTTGGAAAAAAAGACTGTTGAAGATATACCTGAACAGCTTGAAAAGCCACGTTTTAAATTATTCCAATCGAAATCCAAAATCTCGAAAGAGCAAGTGAAAGAACAGGTTCTTGTTCCTAAAGTTATTGAACAAGTTCCTGATTTAGACGACATAGTCGAAAATGAAATTGCTCAAGTTAACACTATACCTTTATCTAATTCGCAGTCTCAGAATGAGTCGAAGGAAAAGACTCAAAAGAAATCTTTCTTTGCATTTGTTAAGCGTGAAAAAGCGGCATCTGAACCAAAAATATTGCTGCCAAAGGTAAAGCAGGTTATTGAAGAGGCTTCAGCGCCAAATGTTCTAAAACCTACTATTTCATCTACTGTACAACCCGCTACTAAAGACACTCGTCAGGTTTTAAAACCGCTTAAACCAAAGATCCAAAATCAACTAACAGAATCTTTAATTGACGCGCAACACGCAAAATTACTAGAAAATGAAACATCGGTTTCAGAAGACAAAACAGAAAAACCAAAAAGTAAACTCTTTACATTTATTGGGAATATAGGCAAAGATAAAACTAAGTTGGATGAGGGTCATCACCAAGCTACTGGCAATGTTTCAAATACAAAAGTTTTGACACCGACTTTACAAAAAACGGTGAGTGAAACTTCATTGAAAGTGTCTAGTACACCAAAACCGAAGATTGTTAATGATCAACAAATTAACAGCCAAAACAACTTGCTACAAGCTCCACCTTCAACTGTAGCGAAAGTTGAACATCCTCAAAGTCTTGTATCTAAAGCCAAAGCTTTTTGGCCTTTTAAATCAGGTTCTCATAATAAGTTAGAAACACAGAATGTAATTGAGCGTCCAAACTTGATCGTTCAGCAACCGACTAGTGCTTTGGCTGTAAATAAACCTACAATTGTTTATTCAAAACCAATAGAGCAGAAAGCGAAAATATCTGAACAATCGCAGTCGATTAAGCCAGTTGTAAATATTAAGCCTAAAGCTGATCAAGTCGTCTCTGAACTAAAATACAATACGGTGAATGCTGAACCGCAAGCAAAGAAAAAATTCAGCTTAACTGCATTAAAATCAAATATGGATCAGTTTTTTAAACCTAAAGCTGATGATGACTTTAGACAAGTTAAGTTAAATGAACTGAGTGATTTTAGCTTTGATCCTAAACAGGTCGAACAATTGCCTGTGATCACGACACAAGCTTCGCCAAGTGCTCCAGTATCTATGATGCCACTTGTGAATGGGACGGCTGATAAACAAACGTTAAGCTTATACGATGCGATTAAGATCGCAGTAGCGAGACATCCTGAAGTGACACAAAGTGTTTCTTCACTCGCATCACAAAATGCATTTATTGATGTTGCTAAAGCCGGTTATTACCCACAGTTGAGTGCAGGTGTTTCAACTGGAGATATGACTTCAGGAGAAAGAGGGCGTCAATTATTTAATGTCAATGCGACGCAACTACTTTTTGACTTTGGTAAACAAAAATCACTAGTTAGTACAGAAGAAGCCAAGTTGCAGTTTAGCCAAGCTCAAGTTCTTGTCACAATTGACCAAATTGCTCTTGAAGTGGCTTCTGCCATCGTGAATATTAAGCGATATGAAGAAATTACACGTATTGCACGTGAGCAAATTGCTGGTATATCACGAATCCGAGAAATTGCTAATTTACGTGCAGAGGCAGGTATCAGCAGTCAGGCCGATCCAATCCAAGCGCAATCATATTATGAATCTGCACAATCAAATTTAATTCTGCAAGAAACACAGCTCAATGTATTTAAACAACGTCTTAGAACTTTGATGGGAACAGATATATCAAAATATAACTGGGAGATACCTGAGAGTTTAATTAAGGCTTCAGATATTTATTCAGAGCCAAAGTTTAACGAAATTCCGAAAATGATGGCTGCCAAAGCAGAAGTTGATGTTGCAGAATTGGAAAAAAAACAAACTCAATTGAGTCGTTATCCTACGTTAAATGTTAAAGGTACATTGAGTCAAGCAGTCAACGGACGTAATCCGAATAACAATCAAGACGATGGAACAGATAGTTCTATTATGCTTGAAGCAAATAGTACTTTCTTCCAAGGTGGTGCAATTAGTTCACGCAGTCGTGCGGCATCGTTTGCAGAAGAAGCTGCTAAAGCAAAAGTAAATGCAGTTTATTTAGAAACAATTGATGAAATTCGTCGTGCTCAAGAACAAGTTGAAAATAAACAGCGACAAATGAAAGTATTAATTGATCAACAAGCGACATCAGTCAGAACAAAAGAGTTATATCAAGAACAATATAAACTTGGCACTCGTACAGCTGTTGATCTTTTAAATGCTGAGCAAGCGATTCACCGTTCAAATTCAGATATTGAAACGGCACGTTATGATATTTATGAAAACTTAGTTCAATATATTGCCGCTTCTGGTAAGAGCCGCGATGTATATCAACTTAATAATTTGACCATTCAAGGGGTAGAATTGAAACCATGAATACAAGAATAAATTATCAACCATGGTTACAAGGTGTCCTGACGGTTGCACGTCATTATCGAATTGAAACCTCTGCTGAACGTATTCGCTTAGAACTAAACTGGAATCAGAACCAGTCAGTCGATGACATCTTGGCAATTATGACACGCCAAGTAGGTTTACATGTCCGTAAAGTGGATTTTAGCCCCGATATTTTAAATCCGTGGCGTTTACCGGTATTGGTCGGATTTAAAGATGGGCAAGTTGGCGTCATTGATCGTGCAGATGCACAAGGTAATGCAAGTGTTCAACTGAGCGGTGATGAAGGGTTAGCACAGACATTTTCAGTAGATACATTGTTAGATGTCATCGACTCAGTCTATATTTTAAGACCAGAAACCTCAGTGCCTGATGCGCGTATTGACGAATACATTAAACCATATGAAAAAAACTGGTTTTGGGAAATTGTATTACGCGATTGGAAACGCTATATCGATATTATGTTTGCATCATTGCTTGCAAACGTATTAGCACTCGCGACAATCGTATTCTCGATGAATGTGTATGACCGCGTTATTCCAGCTCAATCTATTCCAACCTTGTGGGTACTGGCAGGTGGTGTATTACTTGCTGCAATCTTTGAATTCGCATTGAAATACTCACGATTAATTCTTTCAGATATGATTGGTAAGCGTGCGGATTTAAGAGTCTCGGATCGGGTCTTTGGTCATGCTTTACGTATTAAAAATAGTGAACGCTCTAAATCCACGGGAACGTTTATTTCACAAATTCGTGAATTAGAAGGTGTGCGTGAGCTTGTAACATCTACAACAATTACCGCCTTTGCTGATTTACCATTCTTCTTCCTGTTTCTTGGTATTTTTTGGCTTATTGGTGGCAATCTTTTCTGGGTAATTTTGGTGGTTGTACCGCTGATGATTATTCCAGGGCTTTTGGCGCAAAAAAAATTAGCGCAATTGGCTAAAGAGGGTATGCGTGAGTCATCAATACGAAATGCGATTCTCGTTGAAGCCGTTCAAGGTATTGAAGATATTAAACTGCTACGTGCAGAGTCTCGCTTTCAAAATCAGTGGAATCACATGAATGATGTTTCAGCTTCTATCAGCATGAAACAACGTAAAATTGTAGGCGTATTGAATCTTTGGACTCAAAAATTACAGGGGTTGACTTTTGCAATTGTGGTGTTGGTGGGTTGTTTTGCGGTAATGGATGGAGAAATGACCACCGGTGCGTTGGTGGCATGTTCGATTCTATCATCACGTATGTTAGCGCCAATTGCACAGGTTACAGGTGTTCTTGGTCGTTATCAGCAAGCTAAAACAGCGAAAGAAAGTCTTGATGAATTAATGAGTAAACAGGTTGACCATCCTGAGCGTTCACAATTGATTCAGCGATCAGTACTCGATGGTCATTATGAATTAAATGGTGTGGTCTTTAAATACGGCGAAGAAGATCCTAAACCAAGTATCGTTATTCCTAAACTTGAAATTAAACCAGGTGAAAAAATTGCGATTCTTGGGCGTAACGGTGCAGGTAAATCGACCATTCTTCAATTACTTTCAGGTATGCAAACTGCAGTTCAAGGTAAGGTTCAATTAGATAATATTGATATTACCTTGTTAGATCCATCGGACGTTCGTCGTGACGTAGGTTTGTTGAATCAAAATGCGCACCTATTCTTTGGTACAGTCAGAGAAAACTTAACGTTAGGTGCACCATTAGCTACAGATGATGATTTATTAAAAGCACTTGCAGTAACCGGTGCACTCAACTTCATTCAAGAAAAGAAGGAGGGACTAGATCATATTATTTTAGAAGGTGGTGTAGGCTTCTCAGGTGGACAACGTCAGGCACTTTTATTGTCAAGACTCCTCATTTGTCAGCCAAATATTCTGTTGTTAGATGAGCCTACAGCTGCGATTGATGATGTATCTGAAAAACAATTAATTGATCATATGAAGAACTGGCTTGGACATCGCACATTGGTTGTGGCAACCCACCGCCGTGCAGTATTAGAGTTAGTGGATCGTATTATTGTGGTGAATGATGGTCGTATCGTTATGGATGGCCCACGTGATCAAATTTTAAATAATTCTGGCCAGCAACAAGCAAATTCAGGGGCTAAATCATGAGCGAAGAATTAAAACAACAACGTTCATTAAAAGTGTCTCAGTTAGAGCCACCATTACCGAAGGTCAGTATTACGATTTGGATTATTGGTCTGGGTTTGCTTGCACTCATTATTTGGGCAGCTATTTTCAAACTTGAAGAAGTTTCTAATGGTACAGGTAAAGTGGTTCCAACTTCTAAGGAACAAGTGATTCAATCTTTAGAGGGCGGGATTCTAACCAAACTTGAAGTTAAAGAAGGTGATATTGTTGAAAAAGGGCAAACCCTTGCTCAACTTGATCCGACAAGATTTGCTTCAAATGTGGGTGAATCAGAATCATTACTACTATCATCTCAAGCAACAGCTGCGCGTTTACGTGCGGAAGTGAATGGTGGTCCACTGGTATTTCCAGAATCAGTTCAAAAAATTCCAAAATTGGTTGCTGAAGAAACTCAGCTTTATCGTTCTAGACGTGCCAATATGGAAGAATCTATTGCTGGCTTAACGCAAGCACTTACGTTAGTTCAGCAAGAATTGAGAATGACAGAACCGCTTGTTGCCAAAGGTGCTGCGAGTGAAGTTGAAGTTTTACGTTTAAAACGTCAAGCAAATGAATTGACCAACCAAATTAACGATATTCGTAACCAGTACTATGTGCAGGCACGCGAAGAGTTATCTAAGGCGAGCACTGATGTCGAAACTCAACAACAAGTGATCAAAGGTAAATCTGATAGTCTGAATCGTACAATCTTTAAAGCACCAGTCCGCGGTGTGGTAAAAGAAATTGATGTGATGACTTTGGGTGGTGTTATTCCTCAGAATGGTAAGTTGATGACCATTGTCCCTTTAGATGAACAACTTTTAATTGAGGCGCGAATTTCACCGCGTGATATTGCATTTATTCATCCTGGACAGGAAGCTTTAGTTAAAATCACTGCTTACGATTATTCAATCTACGGTGGCTTGAAAGGAGAGGTAACAGTTATTTCTCCTGATACGTTACGTGATGAAGTTAAACAAGATCAATTCTATTATCGTGTGTATATTCGTACTGATTCAGACAAGCTTTATAACAAAGCTGGGCAAGCTTTCCCAATCACGCCGGGTATGGTATCAACGGTTGATATTAAGACAGGTCAAAAAACGATTCTTGAATACCTGTTGAAACCATTCAATAAGGCGAAAGAAGCGTTACGCGAACGATAATCTCTATTTTTTCAGTCTGTTTAAAACCCAATCAATGATGTTTTGATTGGGTTTTTTAATATGATTGAATCACGCATAATGTATTTGAGTTCAACCTTTGTAATTTACCATGCCATTTACTCTTGCTCAGATTTATATCTATGAAGAAGATATTAAGAAAAGCCGTTTTCAGGCGATCACCGCACCTGTGGAAAATGAACAGGATGTAAAAGAGTTTTTAAACCAGTATTTTGATGCCTCGACGACCCATCAATGCTGGGCATGGAAAATTGGGCATCAAGTCCGTTTTAATGATGATGGAGAACCTTCAGGAACAGCTGGAAGACCCATACTTGCAACGATTGAAGGGAATGAGCTCACTAATATTATTGTATTGGTAAACCGCTGGTATGGTGGTATCAAACTCGGAACTGGAGGCTTGGTACGAGCATACGGAGGTGTAGCAGGGCAATGCTTATTACAGGTCGAAAAAATTGAACTCATCGAAAAGAAAACTGTAAATTTTAAATGCCAATTTAATGAGTGGTCGATTTTTCAATACGAGCTAAATCAACAAAAAATTGAATATATTGAAGAATATGTTGACTCTGGAGTATTGATTACTGCACGTATGCAAATTCATGAAATTGAGCCGTTTAAACTGAAAATCCAAGATGTTACTCGTGGACGTGAACAATTGAATATAGAGGATGTCGAACGTGACGGAACATGATCCTTTACTCAAGTATCGAGAACAACATAAACATCGTTTGAATTACATGCCTTGGTTATATTGGTCACTCAAGGCAAAGCATCGTGAATGGGCTGAAGCTTGGCAAAAAGATTATCAAGCCTATTTAATGGACATGGAGACTGTTGAAATTGGAGAAAATTGTTTCATTTCCCCTTTAGCCCATATTTTTGCTGAGCGTGGTCGGAAGATCATTATTGGAGATAATACTTTTATTGCCGCGGATTGTACCTTGCATGGTCCTTTAGAAATTGGGTCTGAAGTCGCCGTTAATCATCATTGTATTTTAGATGGTGGACGCGTTGGGATTAAGATTCATGACCAAGTACGGATCGCAGCTTATTGTCATCTTTATGCATTTGACCATGGCATGAGTTTAGATCAACCTATTTACCAGCAAGCAGTACGCTCAAAAGGCATTGAGATTCATCGTGATGTTTGGTTAGGGGCGCATGTGGGCATTAAAGATGGCGTGACCATACATGAACAGGTGATTGTAGGTATGAATAGTATGGTTACTAAGGATATTCAGGCAAGAGAAGTTGTTGCAGGGAATCCAGCTCAATTTATACGAATGCGTGAATAATTCGTAACGCGAAAGATTGGATTAAATTACATAAACCATGTTCATTTGCCCGAAAGCTATGATAGTTTAAAGAAAAGAACAATCAGACATCATGTCAAAGTGAGGCAATCATGAACCGTGTAATTGCGTGTATTGATTCATCCCCATGTATTCATGCCTTAGCTGAAGCAGCAGCCTGGATTGCGGATCGAACTAAACGTGAGTTAGTCCTTTTACAGGTTTTAGATTACTATCCTGCAAGTTATCATCTGGGTGAAATTAGTGGTGTGATTGGATTTGAAAGTAATGCGATGCTCTTAAAAGAACTCGCAGAATTAGAACAAAAACAAAGTGAATTAGCTTTAGATTATAGTAATAATCTTCTTTCACATATTTCAGAAGTGATTGAAGAAAAATATGGTATTACGCCGATAAAAATTCAAGAAAAAGGCGATTTCCTCGAACAGAGTTTCAATGTTTTAAATGAAAATGATATTGCGATTATTGGTCGAGTAGGTGAGCGCTCCGCGGAAAAACACAAAAGCTTAGGGAGTAATGTAGAGAATTTTATTCGTGGTGCTCGTTGTACGGTTTTAACTGTTGGTGAAACCTTTAAGCCACCAACACGTTTTATTTTCGCCTATGAAGATTCTCAGACTTGTAAAGAAATGATGCATCGTGTTGCTAAAAGTGATTTATTAAGAACACTTCAGTGTCATTTGCTTTATGTGGGTGATCATCCCGAAATTCTTGATATCCCAGCTCAGTATTTACGTGAAGCTGGATTGGATGTGGTTGTTGAATACCGTTTTGGAGATGTCGCTGAGAATATTTTAGATTATCAGCAACAACATCAAATTCAATTAATTGTGCTAGGTGCTTATAGTCGCAGTAAAGTAAAACAATTTTTCTTGGGCAGTATTACGACCAATATATTTAGAAATTCAGTCGTTCCATTGTTGGTTGCTAAATGATCAATCAATTTTGATTAATTTTACTTGATAAATATTGGTTCAACTTTACTGGTAGAAGGTGGATAAATTTTTAGAACAGTAGGGTTTTATGGTTTGATTATTTTATAATCTTTTGATTAAAGCTTATGAAAATCAGGTGTTTGCCATAATATTTTATTTTTATCCACAGGAATACAAACAGGAATCGGGGATAACTTTTTCAGGGCTTTAGTGCAAAAAAAAGGAGTATTCAAATTGATGAATACTCCTTTAAGTGATACTAATGACTAGTATTAAGATTTATTTGACAATCGCCAGTGCAAAACCATCATGTCCTTTACTGCCGACGGTTTGTAATGCTGTACTCGACAATAGTCGAGGATGATTCTGCATAAGGCGGTACATTTCACGAATACCTTCGATGCTTGGTTTGACATTTTTTTCATCCAAAATATCACCAGCGCGAATCACATTATCTAAAAAAATAATGGTACCTGAGCGTGAAAATTTAAGTGATAGTTCTAAATACTCTGGGTAACTTTGTTTATCAGCATCAATAAATATAAAGTCAAATGGCTCAAAATTTTCAGGTAAAGATTTGAGAATATCCGCAGCGCGACCAACTTTTAATTCAACCGTTTGCTTTAATTTCGCATTGTCGATATTTTCTTGACCGAGTGCTGCATGTGTATCACGACCCTCGATCGTGAGAATATATCCATCCTCAGGAAGAGCTCTTGCTAGCCACATGGTGCTATAAGCCGCAAAGGTTCCAAGCTCTAACACACGCTTACACTGATTCATTTGAATCAACATTTGTAATAACATGCCTTGGTTAGCAGCAACTGCTAGATGGTCAGGAAAACCCTTATCAGCTGTATTTTGTAGAGTCTGAGTTAAAATTGGATCTTCTGGCATCAGATGAGATTCAATATAAGCATCAATATCTGACCATTGTTGTTGCATAACTGAGTACCTGTAGGGAGTTCAGTGCATTGTAATCGTTTCGAGTGAATGTGCAAATTTCTGATGCTTTGATGCTGAAAAATCAGTCAAAAAAAAAGAGGTCAAAGACCTCTTAATTAAATGTGATCATCTAAAATTAGTAATGGCATAAAGATGTATTTCGAGTCAGATCGGGTCCCCAAGTTCGGTAACCTTGAGTATCAATATGTATTTGACCAGTCGCATACAAACCTAAGCCCATATTTAAGCTTTGACCATAATTTTGCCAAAATTGGCACAATTTAAATTTAGAATTTTCGATGAATGCATAATCTTCAGCCTGAGGAAATTCAGGACCGATTCTGAAATCAATGGCTGAGTTATACAAGTGTCGAGACGAACCTGCGCCACCAGCACACTGATTTAATGGAAGGTCACGATATACAGATGTAACCTCAAAATCAGTTAAAATCCTTGCTGCAACGAGATATTTAAATACTTTCAGTGTTGGTAGCTGATTCGACCATAGCTCACGGTTTGGAACCATATATTCAGATTTACCACATTTCTGCCAAGCACGTGCTGATTTAAAGAGTTCAAAACTTGGGATAATATTGCCAACATTATTACGTTCTAAGTATTGTTCATATTCTCGTGCTTGAGCTTGGTTATTACCTTGCATCAGCCAAACACGATAAGAATTCGGCATGACTTTTGGTCGCGCTGGACGTTCATAGGTTATTTTTTCTTGTGGAATATATATGCGTTGACCATCATTGGTGACGATTGTTCGTCCTTTTTGAGGGGAGGACGTACATCCAATCAATATCAACGATATTGCACTGATTGAGCACAAGCCCTTCAAAATTAATTTCATTATAAATAAATTTTACTAAAGCAAATAAGTTTCTATTTTATGCTAATTGATTATCAAGAATGCGTATAAATTGCAAATAAATGTACCAATTGGGTATAAAAAAGATCAGCCGAAGCTGATCTCTCATTGGATTATTTTTCTAAATATTGCAATTTGTTTGGTTTGCCATTCCATTCTTCACGGTCAGCTGGCTGATCACCAATCTGAGTAATATTTGGCCATTTTTCTGCAAGTTCAGCATTGAGTTCGATAAAGACTTCTTGACCTTCAGGCAGTTCATCTTCCGAGAAAATGGCATTTGCAGGGCATTCAGGCTCACATAACGCGCAGTCAATACACTCATCTGGATTAATGACTAGAAAGTTTGGACCTTCATAGAAACAGTCAACTGGGCAAACTTCTACGCAGTCTTGATACTTACATTTAATACAATTTTCAGTGACAACAAAGGTCATGGCGTCAGCTACCTAAAAAATATGGTTCTAATAACGAATGCTGTATTTTAGGCAAATTGAACGAAACTAACAATTCCTTTTCTTGATATTTAATATAGGGGATGCTACTAAATCAGTAATATTTATGATGAGATCGCACTAATTTGCAAATTCTCAGGCATTCTGCCTCTGATTTCAAAAATCATGATTAAAAAAAGCCAGCAGATCGCTGGCTTATTGATTGAGTGTGCTTGAACTAAGATTTTTGGAGTAATTGTTTGAGTTGGTAGAGTTGGTCTAAAGCCTGTCTTGGACTTAAGTCATCTACAATAATTTCTGAAAGAAGTTGTTCAACTTGAGAAGGTTTACGAATTTCAACCACTTTTTCAACTTCAATAATTTTTTCTACAGGGTTACTATTTGAAAATAAATCTTGAGAGAACAAATCTTTTTGCACAGGTTGGGTTTGCAGTTGGAGTTTCTCCAGTTTTTTAAGTTTAGCTTGAGCCTCTTTAATCACGTTTTGAGGAATACCTGCTAGTTTAGCGACCTGTAAACCATGACTTTGACTTGCAGGACCTTTTTGAACCTTATGCAATAAGATGAGATGACCATTCACTTCTTGCGCAGTGACATGATAATTATCAATACACGGATCCATGCCTAATTCTGTTAATTCAAAATAGTGCGTTGCAAAAAGACATAAACATTTAATGCGATGCGTCAAATCAAGAACACAAGCCCAAGCTAATGACAAACCATCATAAGTGCTTGTGCCACGACCTACTTCGTCCATCAATACCAAAGATTGTTGAGTGGCATGATGTAAAATTTGAGAAGTTTCCGTCATTTCCACCATAAATGTAGATTTGCCAGAAGAAAGATCGTCTGCTGAACCGATACGCGTAAAGATCCGATCAATAGGTCCCAATTTTGCAGATTTCGCTGGAACGAAACTACCGCAATATGCCAATAGCGTAATTAACGCCGTCTGACGCATGAATGTAGATTTACCACCCATATTTGGGCCTGTGATAATCGACATACGATGCTGCATATCTAGATAAGTATCATTTGGGGTGTAAGGCGTTTTAATCAGTGATTCAACAACGGGATGGCGTCCTGCTTGAATGTATATTCCAATTTCAGGGCTAAATTCCGGACGATTCCAATTATATAATCTTGATAGATGTGCAAAGTTTGTAAGAACATCCAGTTGAGCAATAGCGCTCGCCATCATTTGAAGATTGGCGATATCTTGACGTAATTCATCCAATAACATTTCAAACAAAAGTTTTTCACGAGCCAATGCACGTGATTCGCTTGAAAGCACTTTATCTTCGAAAGACTTCAATTCAGGGGTGATATAACGTTCAGCATTTTTTAATGTTTGACGACGAATATAATGTGCAGGAGCTTGTTCTGCTTGCGCTCTGGTTAATTCAATATAGTAGCCACTCACTCGGTTATAACCGATTTTTAGTGTGTTTATACCTGTTGTTTCTCTTTCTTTGATTTCTAAATCAATTAAAAATTGTCCTGCATGATCACGTATTTGACGAAGTTCATCCAATTCATGATCAAAACCATTTGCAATGACATTACCATCTCTGAGTAGAACAGGTGGGTTTTCCACAATGGCTGACATGAGGCGATGATGTAAACCATTAAAGTCACCCAATTCCTCATTCAATTGATTGATTAAAGCGGATTGCGGTGTTGAGGTCATCGGTGCTAATGCATGGCGTAAATACGGAATCTGAGCACAGGCTTGACGTAGTTGCACTAAATCACGTGGTCGCGCACTTCCTAATGCCACACGGCTGAGTACGCGTTCGATATCACTGATTTCTTTTAATACCAGACGAATCGGAGATTCATGATAGCCAGAGAGTATTGTTTGTATCGCATCTAGACGCTGATCCAACAACGCAGTATCACGAATCGGTTGCATTAACGTTCGACTAAGCAGTCGGCTACCCATAGCCGTTTGGCATTGGTTGGTTAAATCAAATAATGAAGTGCCATGCTCAAACAAAGGATCAATAATCTCTAGATTTCGTCGCGTCACAGGATCAAGTGCAATAAAGTCGGAGCTTTGTTCAAGTCGAATTGAACGAATATGTGGCAATGCCGTCTTTTGGGTATCTTTGGCATAATGAATTAAAGCTGCCGCAGCTGCTTTCGCCAACTCAAGATGTTCAATTCCAAAACCAGATAAAGTACTTACGGCGAATTGATCACATAAAGTTTTTTGCGCATTATTCAGATTGAAGTCTACGTTTGGGCGTTTTGTAACGGGACAATCAAGAATTTGCTTAATCTGTTCAACCACTTCTGGATGCTTGAAATCCTCATCAATCAAAAGTTCACTTGGCATAAGACGCGCAAGTTCCAGAGGAAGTTGTTCAGCTTGAAAACTTTGTTGTTGGACTTTAAAAATACCTGCACTGAGATCTAATAGGGCGATACCAATTTCATCAGATTTAATACAGATGGATACTAAATTTGAACTCTGATGGGCATTCAGCAATGCGTCGTCTGTCAATGTACCCGGTGTAATAATTCTGACTACACCACGTTCGACAGGTCCTTTACCAGTGACTTCCCCAAGTTGTTCACAAATAACAACGGTTTCACCTTTTTTAACTAAACGCGCTAAGTATCCTTCTGCTGCATGATACGGAACTCCAGCCATTGGTATCGGTTGTCCATTCGCTTTACCACGGTGGGTTAACGTAATCCCTAAAATTTTGGCGGCTTTATGCGCATCGTCAAAAAATAACTCGTAGAAATCACCCATACGATAGAACATTAACGAATGCGGGTGCTGTAATTTCACCGTCATATATTGCTGCATCATTGGCGTCAATGTTGAAAGATCGATATTGGATTGATCTAAAGTCATCTTTGAAAAAAACCTGTAGTTAAATTTTGAAACGAAGAAGTACTGCTCAAGCTTAGCATGAGAAAAAATGCGTAAATCGATTATAAGATCTATTTTTAGCAAAAGATAAATGAGTCGAACCAATATTATAACCAACGACTCAATTTCGTTCATTGAATAATTAAATTCGATATCCATTTATGCAAATTCTTTGTGTAAAGAATCAGCAGTCTCTGGATAGTCTCCGCATCTTTTGGACAGTTTGTTATCGCATTTCATTTCATGATCAGATCATATTCGATGTCTTAGGGAAGAAAAAATGACAGGTCAAACGATTGAGATCACTACCAAATCAGGGAATCGCTATTCAGGGTATTTGGCAGTCCCAGAAGCGAAGAAAGGTCCAGGGATTGTATTGTGTCATGAAATATTTGGTATCAATGCAGCGATGCGAGCAAAAGCTGACATTCTCGCAGAGGAAGGCTATACCGTTTTAGTCCCTGATCTATTTTGGCGTACTGCACCAAACATTGATTTAGGTTATACACCTGAGGATTTTGAAAAAGCTTTTCAACTTTATCAACAATATGATGAAGATCAGGGTGTAAATGATATTCGTGAAAGTTTAGATTTTTTAACGACTTTAGATGCGTGTGACACGACTACGGGTCAGTCAGTGGTTGGATATTGTCTTGGTGGAAAACTTGCATATTTGGCTGCATGCCGTATTGATAACTTAGCGTGTTCGGTTGCTTACTACGGTGTAGGCATTGAAAAAGCGCTCGATGAACTCTCGAATGTGAAGGGTAAGCTTGTGCTACACATGGCTGAACTTGATCAATTCTGTCCAGCTGAAGCGCGAAATCAAATTACTGAAGCATGCGCACAATTTAAACATATTCATGCCTATGTTTATGAAGGTGTTGATCACGCATTTGCACGACCGAACAGCGATCATTATCACAAACCATCGGCGCGATTCGCCCATGAACGTACCGTAACAGCATTACATGAAACGGTTGGCCCTCACTATGACTTAGTTGCATTGTGGGAAGAGCATATTAGACATGAGTTCGACACGCGCGATGTACCAGCAACCATGGCAACGATGGTCGCTCAACCATATGTGAATCATATTCCAACATTGACAGGTGGTGTGGGATATAGCCAGTTAGCGCGATTCTATCGATATCATTTTGTACATCAAAATCCTCAAGATATGAAAATCACCTCAATTTCAAGAACCGTGGGATCTACTCAGGTTGTGGATGAATTCATCATGAGTTTCACTCACGACACTGAAATTGATTGGTTATTACCAGGTGTAAAACCGACTGGAAAATATGTCGAAATTCCGATGTTAGGGGTCATTCAGTTTAGAGGTCCAAAACTTTGTCATGAACATATTTATTGGGATCAAGCTTCTGTACTTGTCCAAATCGGACTACTTAATCCAGAAGGATTGCCTGTTGCAGGTGTAGAAACAGCGAAAAAACTTTTAGATGAAGATATTCCTTCAAATGGCTTGATGCCAAGTTGGGAGTCGAGTGTTGGTAAGCCAATCGAATAATCAAAATAAATGGGGCAAAAAATGGAATTAAATATTAAAGATAAAGTTGCCATTGTCAGTGGTGGATCAACGTTGATTGGACAGGCTGTGGTTCAAAGTCTCGTGAATTTAGGGGCTAAAGTTGCCATTTTAGACATTGATGATTACGGAAAAACCATAGCTGCGCAACATCCTTATGAAGTGATGTTTATACAAACTGATCTAACTTCAGACATCGCAATTCAGGAAGCGGTGAATAGCATTAGAAATCATCTAGGTGAAGTCAGTTATTTAGTGAACTTGGCATGTACCTATCTTGATGATGGTTTCAAATCACCACGATCAGATTGGTTAAAAGCATTAGATATCAATTTGGTGTCTATTGTTGAGCTAACGCGTGCCGTATATGAAGATTTGCAAAAAAATAAAGGGTCAGTGGTGAATTTCACCTCGATTTCAGCGCAATGTGCTCAAACGGGACGTTGGTTATATCCAGTGTCCAAAGCAGCAATTTTACAACTGACCAAATCGATGGCAATGGATTTTGCGCCAGATGGTATCCGTGTCAACTCAGTTTCACCAGGTTGGACTTGGTCGAGAGTGATTTCTGAAGTGAGTGGACAAAATCGTGCGAAAGCTGATGCTGTAGCAAGTGATTATCATCTCTTGGGACGTTTGGGTAATCCGGCAGAAGTGGCAAATGTAGTGACCTTTTTATTGTCGGATGCTGCAAGTTTTGTGACTGGCGCAGATTATGCGGTAGATGGTGGGTATTCAGTCATGGGGCCTGAAACGAATCAACCCGCAATACCACGTTTAGCAGAATAAATTAAATATTGGAGAATAAAGATGAGAAAAATTGCAATTGTTGGTGCAGGTCAGTCAGGACTTCAACTTGGATTAGGACTGCTTGATAAGGGATATGACATCACGATTTTGTCGAATAAAACTCCTGATGAGATTCGTCAAGGTAAAGTCATGTCTAGTCAATGTATGTTCCATACTGCGTTACAGACTGAGCGTGATTTAGGATTAAATTTTTGGGAAGAGCATTGTCCAGCGGTAGAAGGTATTAGTTTTGCTTTGGTTGATCCAGCAAGTGGTGAAAGAGCATTTAAATGGAGTGCGCGATTAGAGCGTTATGCTCAATCTGTTGATCAACGTGTCAAGATGCCTTATTGGCTTGAAGAGTTTCAGCGCCGTGGAGGCAAGTTTGTTCTCCAAGACGTTGGTCTAAACGAATTAGAACATTTGGCTGACGAGTATGAATTAGTGCTCTTGGCTGCGGGTAAAGGTGAAGTGGTTAAAGAGTTTGTACGTGACGCAGAACGAAGTACTTTTGACAAACCTCAGCGTGCATTGGCTTTGACTTATGTGAATGGAATGAAGCCAATTTCGCCATACTCGAGAGTGAGCTTTAATATTATTCCTGGGGTGGGTGAGTATTTTTGTTTTCCTGCGCTTACAGTAAATGGTCCATGTGACATTATGGTTTTTGAAGGGATTCCTAATGGTCCTATGGATTGCTGGGCTGAAGTTAAAACACCAGAAGAACATTTAAATAAAAGCTTAGAAATTCTGAAACAACATTTGCCGTGGGAATATGAGCGTTGTCAAGACGTAACGCTGACAGATCATGGCGGATATTTAGCAGGACGTTTCCCACCAACGGTACGTAAACCTGTCATGACATTGGCTTCTGGTAAAAAAATATTTGGAATGGCAGATGCATTGGTGGTGAATGATCCAATCACAGGTCAAGGATCAAATAATGCAGCTAAGTGTAGCAAGGTTTATTTCGATGCGATCTTAGCACACGGTAATCAACCGTTTACTGAAGATTGGATGGAGTCAACGTTTGAGAAATATTGGTCATATGCTGAAAAAGTCGTGAGCTGGACAAATAGTTTATTGGTTCCACCTCGACCTCATGTTGTTGAGCTACTGGGTGCAGCCTCTCAAAATCACAATTTAGCTTCTCAGATCGTTAATAATTTTGATGATCCACGTAACTTTTCACCGTGGTGGTTTGACGAAAACGCAGCGAAAGAATTATTAGAATCAGATCAAGTTTCTCAAGTGGCTTGATGGAACTGAGGTGTTAAAAATGGATGTATTAGATAAAATTAATCTGCAAGAGATTGACGTCAGTAATCCTCGCGAGATTCGCAATCTTCTTGGTCAGTTTGCCACAGGTGTTACCGTAATCACCACACGTGGAACCGATGGACGAAAAGTGGGTATGACAGCCAATTCATTTTCTTCGTTGTCATTAGATCCACCGCTTGTGTTGTGGAGCTTGTCGAAAACAGCACCAAGTTTGCCTGATTTTGTTGCAGCTGAGCACTTTGCAGTTCATATGTTAACGAAGGAGCAGCATCAGCTTTCTACCCATTTTGCCCGTGGTGCACAAGATAAGTTTGCCACAGTTGATCATGGTGAATGTGATACAGGTGTTCCATTACTGAACGAAGCACTTGCTACACTTGTTTGTAAAAATGTACAGCAATACGAAGGTGGCGATCACTTGATTTTTATCGGTGAAATTCAAAAATATCAACAAACTGCTGGTGAGCCCTTAGTATTTCATGCTGGTCGTTACCAAGTTGCAGCGTGCCATCCAGACCTTTAATCATTGCTTTAAAAACCACGATGAATAATCGTGGTTTTTTATGGGAAATACACATGAAAAATAAAATTATATTAAGTGCTTTAACCTTGTTTACTACAGCAAACTCATCACATGTTCTTGCTTATGATTTACCGACTGTGAATTTGGGTATGACCAGCTTTCTAGATGGTGTACTACCAGCTGGACCTGGTTGGTATTCGCAAACGTATTTTCAACATTATGACAGTGATAAGTTGAGAGATGCGAGTGGACAAAGGCTTCCGCTGCCCAAAACAGATTTAAATTATCAAGTGATTGTCGAGCAATTAAGTTACATGTCGACCTATAAACCGACTGCTCATTCAAGTCTAGGTCTGAATTTACTTATCCCTTATTTAAGTAAAATCAGTGTTGACGATGGTTTAAATAATCAAGCCTTAAAAGCTCAAAGTGGATTTGGAGATTTGATGATTGGTCCATTTCTCCAGTTTGATCCAGTCATGGCTGAACAGGGACCAAAATTTGTTCATCGAATTGAATTTCAGCTAAATTTGCCAACAGGGGAATATCAGCAAAACCGTGATATTAATCCGGGTAATAATGCATTTTCCTTCAATCCATATTGGGCTGCAACGTATTGGTTTAATCCGAAATGGACAGCTTCGACACGCGCTCATTATTTGTATAATTTTAAAAATGATGATCCAACTTATGGTTTTGGTGCTGCTGATGACATCCAAGCGGGGCAAGCAGTACACATTAACCTAGCATCTGAATATGCTGTACATGATCAGATTCGATTGGGTTTAAGTGGGTACTATTTAAAACAGCTTACCGATACTAAAGTTGATGGTGTAAAAGTCGATGGTCGCAAAGAAAGTGTGTGGGCAGTTGGACCTGGACTTATGTATAGTCACTCGCCAAAAAATCATGTCATCGCAAATGCATATTTCGAGCATGATGCAAAAAATAGAACTGAAGGCGATCGATTTCAAATTCGATACATTCATCACTTCTAATCAAATAAGCCTGTGATTTCACAGGCTTTTTTATTGACAGACATAAAATTAAGAGAAGAGTGAATTTTGTGTAATCTTACGCGTTGATGATGGCAGCTCGCCATAACGACGTTTGTACTCTTGTGAAAAACGACCTAAATGAGTAAAGCCCCACTTAAATGCAACATCAGTGACCGTGGCATGTTCATTATTCATCAGTTCAAGATGAGCTTGTTCAAAACGAAGCTCACGTAAATATGCCATAGGGGTAATGCCAAAATGGTTTTTGAATCCTGCAAAGAGTGTTCGTGCACTTACACCTGATTGTTCAGCCAAGACTTCTATGTTGAGTGGTTCATGTAAGTGGTGGTGAATGTATGCTTCAGCACGTTTGATAAAGTAGGGCGCTAATTTTTTCTCATGATGAGAATTTGCTTTAAAAAAAGCATTATTTGGTTGTCCATAAATTAGCGCATTAAATAGATTTGATTCAAACTGCTTAAATGCAAGTGGGTGGTGGAGAGGATGATGCTCACATTTAAGTGCATCCATCATGGTTCTTAAAAGTTGCAGAAAATAACCACCAGATTGGGTGGTAAAATCAAGTCGAGGATTAAAAATTACATTTTTTTGTTCAGATTTCACGATATGTTGCTGACAATGATGTGCAAAATCATCTTTTGAAATTTTGAGAATGAGTTGAGGGGAGTGAGCACGCCAGCGCATTCTGAGTGACTGGTCAGGTGAGATAATTGACGCTACTTCTGAGTATGAAATAAATTTATCTTGACCAAATTCAATTTCAGCATAGCCTCGAGTAGGAATCTGAATAAGATAAAACTTTTCAAGTTGATCTGGTTCGATCAATACATCTGCGCCATATTCCAAGCGGCTGATAGAAAGAGCCCCAGTTTGAACATGATGCATGCTTGCACTAAAATTTTTAGCTGATTTTAACACTTTTAGAGCATGAGGCTTAAAAATTTGCCCTACATTTTTACAAGTTTCGCTCAAATCTGCTTGATTGAAGACCAAGTTTTGACTGTTGAAAATTGATTCATTACTAAAATTTTGCCCAGTTAGCTGAGAGGAATGAAGCTGGTTCATTGTGAATCCTTTTGGCTCATTAGTAGTCCGTACCATGACAGTAGTGTTAAATTGATATCATGGAATGAGATTTACGATATAAATAAATGAAGCAATATTCAGACCAGAAATAATAATTTTAAAATTTAATAGCTATAGTGGTAATTGAAAAAATTACATTTATTTATATCAGTCCTATCCTTAGGACGTTATTTAAAAATCTATCTCTATAATCGCTGAATGTCAAATAAAACCGAATTTTTTATCATTGTAATTTTAATATAAGTTAATGAAAAATAATAAAAAATTAAAATACCTATTAAGTAATATAAGATACCAAATTAGTATTTTTTAATTTACTAATCTGTGTTCAAAAATATATTTAAATATTTAGTCGAAGCGAAGAGACTTTATTTCGACATTATTATTAAAAATGTTTTATAGTATTTATCATGATTCAAAATAGCTAGGTGAACAGGATGATCACACTCAGCCAACATAAGGATCTTAGTCACGCATCGCGTGAATTGAATGTTGCTCAACGATTAATGAGCCTTATTTGTGGTTCACATCAATTAGAAACTGCTCGTAAAGATCAGCTTGATTTTCATTATTCAGGTATACGCTTGCCGATTAAAAAAATGGCAATTGGCTGTATCAGTTATGGCACAGATGTATCTATTCAAATTCAGCAGCTAGGTGCATACAGTATCAGTTTGCCTATTCATGGACAGCAAACATTGCGTATGAATGGAGAAACTCATTTATCACATAGTAATAATGGAATCATTGTTTCTAGTCAGGATCAGCAAGAACTCATCATTCACCGTAATTGTAAAAAATTTCAAGTGGTGATTCCTGAAGAAAGTGTCAAATCTGTACTTTCCAATTTGCTTTCTAAACCTGTTAAAGAGCGGGTGATTTTTGAGCCAGATATGCCATTTAGTGAAGATAACTTCCTAAGATTGTGGTGGAATAATATTCAACAATGTTTATCGCTCAGGCAAGATTATTCTCGTTTTGATGGTTTAAATCTGCTTTCTCAAGATTATGAAAGTTTTTTGATTAAGGCTTTGCTTTTAACCCAGCAGAATAATTATTCCAATGAATTAAGATCGCTCCAAGAGTATCAGCTTCCGAAGCCAGTCATGGTGGTCAGAGAGTTTATCCATCGTTTTGCTGATCAAGAGTTGGATGCATCAGATTTAGTCATGATATCGGGAACTTCAAAATCGACTTTATACCGTGAGTTTCAACAAGCGCTGCATATGAGTCCTATGGATTATTTAAAAAACTATAGACTTGAACAGATTCATCATGCTTTGCTGCAGAACAATGCAAATATTTCCATTTCGAGATTGGCTTATGACTGGGGATTCAGACATTTAGGACGATTTTCTCAAGAATACAAAGCCAAATATGGGGTTCTCCCGAGTGAAACACTTAAAATAATGGTTTAAAAAAAAAGCCCCTTGATTGGGGCTTTTTAATGACTGAGTTGAGATTACTGCGTTACCTCTGCAGTTGCAGTATTGGCTGATTCAGGTTGTTTTAGTCCTTTTAATGCGAGCGCAATAAACGAAATAAATGTCGGAATTGCTAGGACATAGAAAATACCTGCAAGAGATAATTCAAAAGTAAAAATCAGTGATCCGTAGAACGCACCTAAGATCGCACCGATACGACCAATACCATGCATCCATGAAACACCTACACCGCGGCACACTGAAGGGTAGAACAGTGCTGTTAATGGAAGTAGTGATGATTGAGCACCCACTAATAATGCGCCAATTAAGAAAATTGCAATACCGAGTAAAACAATACTTTGGCTTACGAATGCTGCAACGAAGAACAATACAAATGCTGCGAGATAAGAATATTTAATCACAGTATTTGGATTAACTTTATCCATATACCACCCCATAAAGCATGCACCTATTACACCGCCGAATGGGAAAATCGCTGCAATTAAACTAAACTGCTCTGTTGTAAATCCAGCGGTTTTAAGAATAGTTGGCATCCAGCTGGTTAACAGATAAAACACCATTAGGCTGGTAAAGCAACACAGCCAAAGCATTGCCGAACCCCAAAAGTATTTGCTAAACAAAATTTTAACAGGGCTTTGTTTAGGATCTAATACTTCTGCTTCAGGTAGAACAAATACAGTACTTTGATCAAATGTTTGACCGTGAATCTTCTCAAGAATTGGTTTTGCTTTTTCTTGACGATTTTGTTTGATGAGGTATTGAGGTGATTCAGGTAACTTGGTAATCAAAAATACCAATACAATGAGTGGGATTACACCGCCAATAATAATGACATTTGCCCACCCTTGATTCTCTAATAAGAACGCAGATAAGACACCGCCACTTGAGATCCCTAACATAAATCCGCAACCTGCTAATCCGGTCAGGAATGCTTTACGTTTTAGAGGCATGTATTCGGATACCATTGTGCTGATATTCGGCATAGCCGCACCAAGTCCGACCCCTGTAATAAAACGATAGATCATAAGTTCTTGTGTGTTAGAAGCAAATCCACACATGATGGTGAAAATTGAAAACAACAAAGTCGTCATTACGATGACACCCTTGCGTCCAAATTTATCTGATAATGGTCCTGAGATAATGGCGCCGATCGACATGCCTACTAAGGCCGCACTGAGCACAGGTGCTAGATCTGGTTTTGAAATCCCCCAATCATCTAACAATGCTGGTGCAATAAAGCCTAAGATGCCAGTGTCTAATCCATCACAGAAAAAAACCAAAAACCCCAGAAAGAAAACTGTCCATTGTAAAGGGGACATTTTTTCCCGATCAATAACGTCATTTACAATTATTTTTTGCATTTAAAATTTCCATATATTCAAACGTTAGAACAAAAAAGGACTATCGTTTGCAAAGAATATTAACGATAGTCCTTAGTGATTGTCATCAGCTCATTTAATTATCTTGAGCTATGACTTTGAATAAACTTCTCACTGTAAACACGTCCGTTGTCTATCTGGTGATCAGCTAACCAATTTTTGACAGCATCGATCATTGGTGGCGGACCACACAAATACATATCGAATGCTGATTCGCTTAATTGCGATTGATCTAAATGTTCGTGGATAAATCCTTTTTTTCCAGTCCAATCATTAGAAGGTTGTCCGATTACGGGATGATACTCAAAGTGTGGAATCTTAGCTGAGTATGCTTTTAACCTTTCTTGTTCACACAAATCTTGCTCTTTGTTTACACCATAATATAGTTGTACTGGTGGAATTTGAGGTTGTTTCACAATTTGATCTAGCATTCCTAAAAATGCTGACAATCCAGTACCTCCTGCGACAAAGACTAATGGCTTTTCTTTTTCCACTTCGCGAAGATAAAAACTTCCTAAAGGTGCTTCGAGTAAAATTGTATCCCCAACTTTTGCTCGATCTCGCAGATAGTCACTCATGAGACCTTGCGGGAGTAAGCGAATTAAAAACTGTAATTGATTACCTTCATTGGGTAAATTGGCAAAGGAATAAGAACGCCAATCATTTGCACCAGGAATTTTTAATCGAGCATATTGACCCGGTAAATAATTAATTTTCTGCGTATGTTGACTGGCATCTACATGAATGATTGCCGTAGTTTCAGAGACTAATTCTACGTGAGTCACTTTGGTTTCGAGTTGAAGTGTTTCACCAGCATTACAGAAACTTGAGTCATGATCGAAATAGAATGCAGCATTCGATTGCACTCGTGTTTGACAAGCTAAAATTTTACGCTCTGCCAGATCACGTTCGGTTAATGCTTCTTCATCGACATAATCTTGAGTGTAATTGCCACTTTCACATTGCCCTTGACAGGTTGCGCAAACGCCTTCACGGCAGTCTAAAGGCAATGTGATACCTTGACGGAACGCAGCATCAAGTAAAAGCTCATCATTATTCACAGAGATAAAGAACGTTTTACCATCTGCAAAGTTGAGTGCAACAGAATGACTCATTCTTTTACTCCTTAAACGTGATAGAAGTCGAGCACAGAATCAATTTTGTCATTCAACAAAATGGTGTGCTGTTTACGAATGCGGAAAGTGTCTTCATGTTGACGAAGGATATAAGTGACATGCCCGTAAAAATAGCCTTCTAAACCTTGGCGGTTATAGAATGTCGACCAACCCGCTTTAACTTCTAATAATCCGTCTTCAAGTGTTTTTACACGGATGTTGTGAATCGCATGCATGAGACGCGGAAGGGGCGTAGCTGATGCAGCTTTACCAGTTCCTATACGGAATACGCGATCTTCAAGGCCAGCACGATTTTCATAATAGATATATGAAAGCCCTTGGTTTGGATCAGTGACGTATTCATGGTCACTAATCCATTGTGGAATGTGGTATTCGCTGTCTTCGTCATAGAGTTCTAGATATGCGTCCCATTCATAGTTGTCACAAAGCGCAGATTTTTCATATAAAAATTGAGAAACTTGATGTACAAGAGCTTGTGTCATGATTAAGCCTCCTCAGTTGTCGCTTGTGATGCAGGGCATTCGTGTGGTTCAGAAGTATCTTCAGTGAGTTTAAGTGCTTTATTTTTTAAGCCTTTTAACATGAGATCGCGCCAAACTTGGTGTTGATTGACATATAAACCTTCTTGAGTGATTTCAGTACCCGTGATGACTGGTTTGATCCCTAATGTTTGAGCATTCGGGCTGTCGCCATAATTCCACTTGTGATAACCGCGCGAAATGTCACTCCAGCGTTCTAAACGAGCTTGGAAACCACGCTGTTGTTCACGGAATTCGACTAAATCGTCAGGTGTGCCTAAGCCCGATACGTTGAAGAAATCTTCGAATTGACGAATACGGTTACGACGTGCTTCAGCCGACTCACCTTTAACACCAATACACTGGCTAATGACTTCAGTTTTATTCCACGCAACTGGACGAATAATACGAAGTTGCGAACTGATTTGATCCATAAAGAAAAGGCTTGGGTATAAGTTCAAGTTTCTGAGACGATGCATTGCCCATTCAGCACGTTTTTGACCATATTTTTCAACCAGATATGGCATCACAGTTGCGTAACCAGGACGTACAGTTGGGTTAGGCATGTCACTAAACAAAACGTTATGACCATTTTTAAATGAGAACCAACCATCATCAGTTGTGTCATCACCAGCACCTAATTTACTGTAATCAAGTGTGTCCTTTGGTCCTGTCCCTTTTTGTGCATTCAGTTGCTGACGATATTGAACTGTAGAGACATAGTTATAGTGAACAGTACTTACGTGGTAGCCATCTACACCATTTTCATTTTGTAGCTTCCAGTTTCCAGCAAAGGTATATGCTGATTTACCCGGTAAAACTTCTAATTCACCTGTAGGTGATTGTTCAACCATAAGATCAAGGAAAACACGTGTATCACCTAAATAATCTTCTAAGGTGTCTGTAGCTGTTGTATCTAAACTAACGAAGACAAATCCTTTATAACTTGCAATACGTGCTTTTTTTAGACCTCGTGAAGATTTATCAAAGTCATCACAATACTCACCAGGAGCTTTAACTTTTACGAGGCGACCATCCGATTTGTAACACCAAGCATGGAACGGGCAGGTAAATGTGGATTGATTACCTTTAGCAACTCGGGTCAATGTAGCACCACGGTGCTCGCAGGCATTGACCATTGCATTTAAATTACCTTGACCATCACGGTTAATGATGAGCGGTTGGCGACCAATTTGAACAGTGACAAAGTCATTTGGTTTTGGAATTTCACTTTCATGACACGCGTAGATCCATACCTTTTCAAAGATCATTTCCATTTCTAGATCAAAAAGTTCTGGTTCAGTAAACATGTCACGTGCGATACGATAGACGCCATCCTCTGGTCGAAAATCGATACATCCTTCAATAAAATCATGCCATTCGATGCTGCTACGAGATCCCATGGTCTAACTCCTTATATCACTTGATTTCATTTATCTTTGAATCTATTGAACAGTGATTAACGGAGTCAGGCTATCCAGTTTGTTCTAATCGTTATCCATTTTTTCTCAAATATTTTATAGAGAAGGTAGTTAAAAATATGAGTGGGATTCAAAAGTCGTCCTTTGGGACTATAAAAACAAAAAGCCGATGCATCTTTGATACATCGGCTGATAAAAGCTAAAGGAAATCGTCATTTGGCAATTCCAAGCTCTGTCAAATGAAGTCTTAGGATTCGTCTTAATTCCAACACAGCTTCAGGCGTTTCCTGAATTGAGTGACCACCTTTGATAATAATCTCAGATTGTGCCCCTTTAAGATGCGCACTCTGATAAGGCACGATCCCATCTGACATAACAGTAGGATCTTTACTCTCAGTCACATTCCCCATGATGGAGTGAAATTTAAATCCTTTAATTGGCGTCACAGGTGAGGTTAATTTGGTGAAAGGAGAGTTGTGACTCAGATCACTCGGACCATTTTGAATCAATCCATGACCTAAGTCTTTGACAAAATGTTTAATATTAATATCTTTATCTGAGAGCGATTCAGCAAATGCACCCAAAAATGCACCTGGCAATTTGATCACTTTACGCGCAGCTCGTGTAAACCAACGATCAGCATAATCTGTGCCTCTGTGCGGTGCTGCTAAGAAAATAGCACGATTAAATTGTGGCACAGGTTTGATTTGTAAACGAGCTTTAAATAACGGTTCATTCTTAAAACGGCTAATTTGAGAATTTTTTAATTGAGACAATGCAGGTTGTGTTAAATCAGCTTGGCTCACCAATAATCTTGAAATAATACCACCCATACTATGTCCAATCAGAACTGCATCTTTAGCTGACGCCGTAGATTGATCAAGTGAATTAAATGCTTGTTGAATGATCGCATTCACCTGAAAGCGACTTTCTAAAATTGGCATATTGGTTGAGTAAAATACTTGCCAAACTTGATAATGCTCTCTTAGAACATTATCTCCCATAATGTCATTGGTTAATGCAATCCAAGCTTCTGGACTGCTTGCAAGTCCATGCACCAAAACAATAATTTTTTTGTTTGGATTATAGGGTTCGAGCATAAAGAGATGGGGCATTGTGATTGTATTGTCACGATCAATCAAACTCAAATATGCAGCAGCACCTAAGTTATTTTCGGCAAGCCACAAACCATAAGGTGCAGAGTAATTCGCAGCTAAAGGATAAACTTTTCCACCTACATTTAATTGATCTAATCCATAAGGATCATAAATATTCAGGGTGAAATGCGGGTCATTCAGAATATTCTCTACATTACTTTGACGCGCAGGCTCAGCGGTCATCGTGACTGAAAGATAACGTGGCGGATGAATGTTAGGATTACGACCATTTTTATAAGCGTGATTTAATGGATCTACAATATATTTACCTGAATCGCTATTTCGCTCTGGCGCTGGAAGCGTTGCGACAAATTCCGCACCGAAACCATCCCGACGGTTAATCGAACGCAAGCCACTAAAATTGAGATTGTAGCTTGAAAGCAGGCTATCTAATTTTTGATTAGCAATCTGAGGGTAATGGTCATAGTTGATGGTATAAATGCTTTCACCAATTTTTATTTGTTTGGGAACTTTTTCACCCGTATAGCGCATACCGTAGGTCATCACCATTTTCGCCAAGGCTTGATTGTAGAAATCTCGTATTTGAACTTGTCTATTATCGAAAATACGGTCGCTTGGTTGGCGTTTTGTCTTGAATAGATAGGCATAACTATAACGAATACTTTTATCAAGCATTGCTAACTGTTGGTCAAGACATTGACTATAGTTTTCTTGATGAATTTTTTTCTTTTCTTCTGACTGATATTTATTAATTAAACTGGTATTACAAGCAGAAGAATTACTGAGGGCTAATGCCCGTGTCAAATATGCTTCACTTGCAGTTGAATAAAGTTGTTCATCTTGAATTTGTTTAATTTTTTTTAGATCAGATACACATTTATCGGGATCATTAGAACAACTTTCAGCCTCACTGCCTGTCATTGAGAGAACATTCAGACTCGCTTCACTCATTTTTTTACGCGTTAATATGCTATCTCGTTCATTCGCGATCGAGACATTAAGCGCTTGATTTTTTACACTGACGACTTGGCAACCTGTCATAAATAGTGGTGTTGCGAGCAGTAGGGCGCCAATGTATTTATTGTTCATCATAAACATATTTTCAACTGTCAGCATGAATCATTAACGCTGAGCATACGTTATTTTTTTGGATATAAAAATAAGCTCCAAAAAAAATAGACTGAATGATCAGTCTATTTTTTTATGAAATAAGATTATGATTTCGCTGGATTGTTTAAAATTTGCCAAACATTGTAACGACCTTGTTTCTCAATTTCTTGAATTAAGCGGTCAGCAACTTCAGTTTCTTCAGGATATTTCACTTTGTAATTTTTTAAAGTTGTGATTGCATTTTTCTTTTGATTCAATGCGAGGTAGTTATTAACAGCTACGAGATAAGCTTCTTGAACACCTGCCTTGATGGCCTTATCGATATATGGAATAGCTTCTTTTTGACCACCACCTTCAGACAAAGAGAAACCAAACCAGAAGTTCGCTTCAGCATCTTCTTTGTTGATCTTCAGGATTTGTTGTGCATATTTTAATGATTTAGTGGTATAAGCAGAACCAAGATCGAGGTTACGACCCAATATACTTGCTTTAAATGCACGAATTAGGATATCGAATGACGCGTTATCTTTCGCTGCTAAAGTATCTAGTTGAGCTGAAACTTCACGTAATTTAGCTTCAAAACCGCGACGTTCTTGACGATCTGTAAAGCGAGGAGGATAGTGACGTGCTTTACCTTCAACCATCTGGAGGAAGTCATCAATTTCTGTAATATCGATTTCATTTTGACCCGCTAAAACCGTGTATTTCATCGCACGTTGTGAACTATTCACAGTCGGTACGATTAATTTGTTTTGGTCGAGGATCATCTTTCTGTTTGGATTATTAGGATCAGTCACCTCAAGTTTTTGAAGTGGTGCAGCAGCAGCTTTTTTTAGTTCAAGCTCGAATACTGGTGGTTGGCTATAATTAAAAGGATTTAATGCATAAAATGGCGCACTTAAATCAGGCTCAGAAAAGACGATTGGATCGTTTGTTTTAGATTGTTTTTTTACTGCTGGAGAGCTACAAGCACTCAATAATGAAACAGCGATCATGGTGGCAATGAGGGGCTTAATCGTCATATTTTCTTCCAATATTATGTTTTTAAATTCTAGTTCAGGTTGTATCTGAGTCTATGAAAAGTCGAAACAACATGCAACTCAGATTCACCTAACTTAGTCAAACTTATACATTAAGCTTTTGATTGTGCAGTTTGAGCTTCGCACTCACGACGAACTTCGTCAATGATTTTTAACTCTTCAGCGCTAAATGGTTGTCCATTACTTTGTGCGTTATTAAATGTTGGATCAAGTAATGAAAGTCGCTGACATAGAGTGTTCATGCGCTTTTCATTGTGCTGTATACGATCCAACAATACCCGCATACCTTCTAACATAGGATCTGATTGATCTTGGGTTGTCGCATAAGGCTGAAAACCGATGCTTTCTGCATAATTGCGTCGTTCAGATTCTTTGTCCAAATCTTTTTGCTGATTTTTGATAATAAATCGCGCTGGGTTACCTACGGCAGTAGCACCTTCAGGGACTTCTTTAGTGACCACAGCATTTGAGCCTACTTTCGCATTCTTATGCACGGTGAATGGTCCCAAAATTTTCGCACCTGCGCCAACGACTACACCATCTTCTAAAGTTGGGTGACGTTTGCCTTTATTCCAAGTGGTGCCACCTAATGTCACGCCATGATAGAGCGTCACATCATCACCAATTTCAGCTGTTTCCCCAATGACCACACCCATACCGTGATCTATAAAAAAACGTTTGCCAATTTTGGCACCTGGGTGAATTTCGATACCAGTTGCGAAACGACTAAAAGAAGACAGCATGCGGGCAGAAGTTTTACACTCTTTTTTCCAAAGCTCATGCGCAACACGATGCATAATCAGTGCGTGAATTCCGGGATAAGTGGTTAAAACTTCAAATGTGTTGCGCGCGGCAGGATCGCGGGCGAACACAGCTTGAATATCTTCTTTAAGCTGTTTAAGCATCTTTTGATTTCTCTTTAGAATCTGACTTTTTCCATGTGCCATTGTTCAATGCCTGAACACGACTGAAAATACCTCTAAGAAGATGGTACTCCATACGATCTAATTGTATACGTCCGAATAAGCGACGCAAGCGTAAAGGCAATAATCGTGGGTTTTCTGGGTCTAAAAACTCGATTTCGTGCAACATTTTTTCAAAATGAGGATAAAATTGTTCCATCTGTTGATGTGTTACCAACGGCTCATCCCAATGCATAGAATCTTCATCAGTCACTTTCATAACTGCTTGAGGATCTTCAACTTGTTCCATGAGAGCCGTGGTCGCCATTCGCATTTCATAGCAAATAATTTGAATGGCTTGAGCGACATTGAGTACCCCATAGTCTGTATTCACAGGGATGGTCACATGGTAATTCGCCAAGGCCAACTCTTCATTGGTTAATCCGCGATCTTCGCGCCCAAATATTACGGCAATTTCTTGTTGTTCTTTGATCACCGCTTGCATCGATTTATCAGCAGCAGGTCGAGCATCTAATAAAGGCCATGGAATAGTTCGGCTACGAGCACTTGTACCAAAGACTAAATGACAATCTGCGATGGCTTCTTCAAGCGTTTCTACAATCTGAATTTGATCAATTAAATCGGTTGCACCGGCTGCAAGTGCATCAATATCAGGATGAGGATAAGTTTTAGGTGCAACTAAAACCAATTTTGAAAGCCCCATGGTTTTCATTGCTCTAAGTGCGCTACCGATATTCGCAGGCAGGGTAGTATTCACCATGACAATACGCACATGAGACAAATGCGCTGAGACAGCAGCATTATCAATTAAATTCATAAATCTTCCAAAATTAAGAGTATTGACTGACTTCCGTCATGTATTGATCCATTGCTTCATCCATACTGATCTGGTCAGGTGGAGAGGCATGTGATGTGACGACTGGTTCTGATTTTGGTTCTACGGCGAGGGAACGTGCAGCTTTTGATTTAACATGATACTCCACATGTAAGGCCTCTTTACCAAAATAGTCGCGCAGTTTGAACAATAAGTCATCGAGTGGTGCGACATTCCATTGCGGTGGTAAATGAAAATCAGCCGTTGCATATGGAAAGTCGAGTTGTACTTGTAATGGCACATGCTGACACATATCTACATTACAAAATGGTTGAATGATCTGTGAAAGCTCTTGACCAAGATTTGGCTGAATATGCTCAGGTCGTAATTTGATGAGGATGTGATTCGCACGTTTTTGACGAATTTCGTTTAATGTAAACGCCTTAGTAAGGCGTCCCATCGGACGGTCGAAGCCTTCACGTTCATAAATTTCACCTTCAATCACGATCACTCTTTCATTCACAATAACGTCTTTAAAACGTTGGAAGCGTTCATGATTTGCTGAGACTTCGATTCGAGCAGTACCATCATCGAGTGTGATCATCATGCGGTTAGGGAAATTTGCGACATCCACAACCAAGCCGGCAAATACAGTAGTTACTCCACGACGTGTTGGAGTCAGCTCATTAATTTTGTTAGAAATAAACGCTTTTAACTCGGGGCGATACACATCGATCGGGTGTCCTGTTAAATATAAACCTAAGGTGTCTTTTTCACCTTTTAAACGGACTTCATCAGACCAAGGTTTTACAGGTTTAGTAGGTTTACGTTGAACTTCTTCAACTTCACCAAATAAATCCATAATGCCAGTTTCGCGGTTTGAACGAGCTTGTTCGGCTGCTTGTACCGCTTCAGGCAATTGAGCCATTAAAGTCGCGCGTTCAAGCCCGAGACAATCTAATGCACCTGAGCGAATCAAAGCTTCAAGTGTACGTTTATTGATTTTCTTCAGATCAATGCGATGGCAGAAATCAAATAAATCTTTATAAGGTCCAAGTTGCTTACGTGAATCAATCACGGATTGCATTGCTGCTTCACCAACACCCTTGATTGCACCTAGACCATATACAATGGTTTTTTCATCAATTGCATGGAATTGATAAATCGACATATTGACGGAAGGTGGTAACACATCGAGACCATTGTTACGACAGTCATCAATCAAAAATACAATACTGTCTGTGTTTTGCATTTCCGAAGTCAGTACAGCGGACATAAACTCAGAAGGATAGTGTGCTTTTAACCAAGCCGTCTGATAAGCCACCAATGCATAGGCTGCAGCATGTGATTTGTTGAAACCATAGCCTGCAAATTTTTCCATATAGTCAAAGATATGGTTCGCCGTTTGCTCATCGATATCTTTTTTTGCAGCACCTTCAATAAAGATTTGGCGTTGTTTAACCATCTCTTCAGGTTTCTTTTTACCCATCGCACGACGAAGTAAGTCCGCACCACCTAGACTATATCCTGCACAATACTGTGCTGCTTGCATGACCTGTTCTTGATATACCATAATCCCGTATGTTGGTTCTAATACACCTTCTAATAGGGGATGTAAGTATTCGAACTCTCCACCATGCATCCGGTGAATAAAGTCTGGAATTAGATCCATTGGACCCGGGCGGTACAATGAAACGAAGGCAATAATTTCTTCAAATTTACTTGGGCGTGCTTCCTTGAGCATTTTTTTCATGCCCACGGATTCAAATTGGAATACCGCAGTGGTATTTGCTTCGGCAAATATCGAATATGCAGCTTTGTCATTTAGCGGAATATTCTCAATCTTTAGAGGTATATCAAACTTTAATCGTTGGTTAATGTGCTGAATAGCATCTTCAATTACAGTAAGATTTCGCAACCCCAAGAAGTCAAATTTAACAAGTCCTGCCGCCTCAACATCGTCTTTATCAAATTGAGCAACACGACCGGTACCATCTTCGTCACACAGTACAGCTGAGAAGTCCGTAATCTTGGTCGGTGCGATTACAACACCACCTGCGTGCTTACCAGTGTTACGCGTTATTCCTTCAAGTTTAAGCGCCATTTCCCAGATTTCTGATGCATCTTCATAATCTGGGTTGGATGGGTTGGTTACAATATCTTTAAGTTGTGGTTCTGCTTCTAAAGATTCTTCCAAACTTAAACCTAAAGGTTTAGTCGGGATCATTTTAGAAATACGATCTGCTAAGCCGTAAGACTTACCTAAAACTCGTGCAACATCTCGAATTGCACCTTTCGCTGCCATCGTACCAAATGTTGCAATTTGAGATACAGCGTCACGCCCATAAGTTCGTGCTACATAATCAATTACACGATCACGACCTGCGATACAGAAATCCACGTCAAAGTCTGGCATCGAAACACGTTCAGGGTTTAAGAAACGTTCGAAAAGAAGTCCGTATGGTAGTGGATCTAAATCTGTAATTTTTAAACTGTATGCAACTAATGAGCCTGCACCTGAACCACGGCCCGGGCCTACAGGTACGCCATTGTTCTTGGACCACTGAATGAAGTCCATGACAATCAAGAAGTAACCTGGGAATCCCATCGAGTTAATGATCTTGATTTCGAAATCTAATCGATCGTCATATTCTTTGCGAATTTCAGGCCAGTCTTCTCCACGTTTCTCCACAGGATAGAGGTGATTAAGACGTTCTTCTAATCCTTCTTTAGACAAATGGGCAAAGAAGGTATCAATTGTATGACCTTCAGGAATTGGATAGTCAGGTAAAAAGTATTTACCTAAGCGAAGTGTCACATTACAGCGTTTAGCAATTTCAACTGTATTTTGAATAGCACTGGGGATATCAGCAAATAACTCCACCATTTGCGCTGTTGTTTTGAAATATTGCTCAGGGCTGTAAGTACGTGGACGACGATTATCACCTAAAACATAGCCATCTGCGATGCAGACGCGCGCTTCATGGGCTTCAAAGTCTTCTTCTCTAATAAAATGAACATCATTATGAGCGACAACACCGATTTGATATTTTGCGGCTAATTTAACAGCTTCAATAATAAAATCTTCTTCTTGTGGGCGATTGGTGCGCGTGAGTGCTAAATAGACACGATTGCCAAATTTTTCTATCCAAGCTTCAAGTAAGGGTTCAGCTTTTTCAGGGCTACTTGAACACAGCATTTCTCCAACATCACTTTTAATCCCTAAAAGTGCAATCATGCCCGGCGCTTGTTCTAACACCCATTCTTTTTTTACACACGGGATACTGAGTTGTTGTCCTTCAATAAAGCCGCGCGATACTACTTCAGTTAAACTACGCCAACCCTCATTATTCATCGCCAGTAAAGTCATACGATGTGATTCATCATTCAAACGAATCACACTTCCTAAAATAGGTTTAATCCCTTTTTTAAGACACGAGGTATAAAACTTCACTGCTGCATGTAAGTTCGATAAATCTGTCATCGCGAGTGCAGGCATAGAATCCTGTACAGCAGACTTCATTAGATCAGGTATACGTACGATTGATTCAGTAATAGAAAATTCTGTATGAACACCGAGATGAACAAACTGCATAGATGAGTCCTTTACAAGAGCAGAGCGTATTTTATCATGCAAAGTGATTTAGAGCTGAGAATCCACGATATTTTATATGATTCGCACAAATTATCTTCGATTTGAATAAAGGCGATTTTATATCAATCAAAAAAAGTGCCATTCGGCACTTTTTTATAACATGAAAATTGGGCTTAATATTCCCAGAACATGCGTTGTATTTCTTTTGCATCTTTGGTTTTGGTTAAAGCAAGCGCGGTTAAAATTTTAGCTTTTTGAGGGTTGAAGTCATGTGCAACTACCCAACCATATTTGTCATCTGGCTGTTCGGCATTACGGAGAACGAATCCTTGTGGCACTCGTGAAGAACGTACAATTTGTATACCACTTTGCTGAAGTTGATTCAGCGTGGGAACAATATTTTTCGCGACTGAGCCGTTTCCTGTACCTGCATGGACAATGGCTTTAACCCCAGCCTTGGCATACGCTTGATAAGCATCATGAATCATGTTGCCAGAGCCATAGACAATTTGAACTAATGGGAGTGTATCACCCTTAATATTCTCGATATTAAATTCTGACCGCTGATTAAATCGCTTAACAGAACTTCGGAACCAATAAGGTTTAGATTCTACTAACGTCCCTAAAGCTCCCCATTGGCTTACAAAGGCATTAGTATGAATATTAATGCCTTTAGTCACATCTCGAGCTGCAAAAATACTATCGTTCATAAGGACGAACACCCCTTTATTTTTTGCACTCGGGTCTGCTGCCAGAGCAACTGCACTATATAAATTTAGTGGGCCATCCGCAGATAAAGCCGTCGATGGGCGCATTGAGCCGACAACAACAATAGGTTTTTCCGTTTGTACGACTAGATTAAGAAAAAAAGCGGTTTCTTCTAAAGTATCTGTGCCATGTGTAATCACAACACCATTTACATCTGACTTTTTAACCAAATCATTGACTTGGCGGGCAAGGGAAAGTAATTCTTTGTCCGTAATACTTTCAGAAGCAACTTGCATTGCTTGTACGCCACTCACATTGGCTAAATCTTTAATTTGAGGGACGGCATTCAGTAAGTCATCTACTGGAACTTTTGCGGCAGTGTAAGTGGCGCTGTTGGTTGAACTAGCACCAGCACCAGCAATCGTTCCCCCAGTTGCAACGACGACAACGTTATTTTTAGCAAAGCTCGCTAGGGGTAATAACAAGCCAATCGATAGAGTCAGTGCGGTTAGCGTCTTTTTCATCTTTTTTCCTAAATGTTTTTTATAGTATTGTGCATGGATAATGCTTAATCACGATAAAGGAAAAGAAGGGTGTTTGTATATAATCAAAATGAAATTAATATCATGAAATAATCAAAATATTAAATATAAAACCCCCAGATTGAAATCTGGGGGTTTTAAATACATCATTCACATAAAACGACCGAATTAACGCATTTTTGCTAAGAATCTTCCTAAACGATTGATTGCTTCACGTAATTCATTTTCGGCAGGTAAGAACACCACACGGAAATGATCAGGGGTAGGCCAGTTGAATCCTGTACCTTGAACCAATAAAACTTTTTCTGATTTGAGGAAGTCAAGCATAAACTGTTCATCATCCTGAATAGGATAAATTTCAGGATCAAGTTTAGGGAAACAATACATTGCACCTTCAGGTTTAACGCAGCTTACACCTGGGATTTCATTCAACATTTGCCAAGCAATATTGCGTTGCTCATACAAACGACCACCTGGACGAATTAAATCGTTGATAGACTGGTAGCCACCCAATGCAGTTTGAATAGCGTATTGAGCTTGATGGTTAGCACACAGGCGCATTGACGCGAGCATATCTAGACCTTCAATATAATCTGCCGCACGTGTCTTATCACCCGTAATTGCCATCCAGCCTGAACGGTATCCAGCGATTCGATAGGATTTAGATAATCCGTTAAATGAAATACACAGTTGATTACCCGCAAGGGCAGCGACCGATACATGTTCGATTCCATCGTAAACGATCTTATCGTAGATCTCATCAGCAAATAAAATCAGGTCATATTTTTTTGCAAGAGCGACAATTTTTTCTAAGACATGGCGTGGATAAACAGCACCCGTTGGGTTGTTCGGATTGATAATCACGATCCCACGAGTATTAGGCGTAATTTTGTTTTCCATATCCTGAATATCAGGATACCAATTATCTTCTTCATCACATTTATAATGAATTGCTGTGCCACCAGAAAGATTAACGGCAGCAGTCCATAATGGATAATCTGGCATTGGCACCAGCATTTCATCGCCGTCATCTAACAGGCCTTGCATAGCCATTACAATCAGCTCAGAAACACCATTCCCAATATACACATCATTGACATGCATATTGAAAATACCTTTTTGTTGATAATACTGACAAACCGCTTTGCGGGCAGGGAAAATCCCTTTTGAGTCTGTATAGCCGATTGCATTTGGTAAATTCAACGCAACATCATTGATAATTTCTTGAGGTGCTTCAAAACCGAAGGGCGCTGGGTTGCCGATATTGAGTTTAATTATCTTATGTCCGGCTTCTTCCATTTCGTTGGCGGCGCGTAACACAGGTCCACGAATGTCATAGCATACATGCTCGAGCTTAGACGATTTCTTAATTTCGCGTGGAGTAGTGTTACCTAAAACGGACATATTCCCATCCAATTATTTTTGAGTGAATAAAAATAGATTACTAAATATCACAATCTATGTAGAAATTTAGCTAGAAATTTTTCAAGCTCTAGCGTAAATATGAAGGTACTGAAGCATGACATTGAATGTCAAAGATTTAAAGGAGTTAATCATGGGAAAACTCAATAAAACAGACCGAGAATGGCAAAGAGAGTTATCACCAGAGGAGTATCGCATTACCCGTCAAAAGGGAACTGAGCCTGCTTTCACAGGGCGATATTGGAATACCAAACAAGAAGGAACTTATGTTTGTCGTTGCTGTGGCGAACCTTTATTTACTTCAGAAACCAAATATGACAGTGGTTGTGGATGGCCTAGTTTTTATCGTCCAATCAACCAAACAGTCATTGAAGAACATGACGATCACTCACATGGCATGATTCGTACTGAGATTGTTTGTCATCATTGTGACGCACATCTAGGTCATGTTTTTGAGGATGGACCTGAACCTACAGGTCTTCGCTATTGTGTAAACTCAGCTTCATTAGAATTAAAAACCCAAGAAAAAAATGATGAGGAAACCTATCCATGACCAATATTTATCAATTTGAGGCAGAATTGCTAGAAGGGGAAAATAAGCAATTTTCGGACTATGAAGGTAAAGTGCTATTGATAGTCAACACAGCCAGCAAATGTGGATTTACGCCACAATTTGCAGGGTTGGAAGCGCTGTATGAAAAGTATAAAGATCAAGGTTTTGAGGTATTAGGATTTCCGTGTAATCAATTTGGTGGGCAAGATCCGGGTACGCACGAAGAAATTGGTAGTTTTTGCCAGAGAAATTACGGTGTATCCTTTCCGATGTTCGCTAAAGTGGATGTAAAAGGTCCTGAAGCCCATGTGATTTTTCGGTATCTCACCAACAACAGCAAAGGCATTTTAGGAAGTGGAATTAAGTGGAACTTTACCAAATTTTTGATTGGAAAAGATGGCAAAGTGCTTAATCGATATGCACCTACAACTAAACCAGAAAGCATTGAAGATGATATTCAAAAAGCGCTGGCTCAGTAAAAAAAATCAGCTCAATTGAGCTGATTTTTTTTATTCATTTAATTAAAGAAACGGTAATCGGCTAGATTTGCATTTTTGGTTTCTAGCCAATACTTCCATGTATAACTCGGCCAAAGTGAAAAATTCTTTCCGCCTTCTTGCTGATACCAACTCACACAGCCAGATTGCCAAACTGTGCCTGCAAATTTTTCTTGGATTTTACGGTTGAATTCTTCTTGGACTACATCTTTGACCACGATTGCTTTGGTTTTGGATTTTTCTACAGCTTCAATCAGTTGTAGAATGTAATTCACTTGAGATTCGATCATAAAAATTACAGAGTTATGACCTAAAACAGTATTCGGGCCTAAAAGTTGAAAGAGATTTGGAAATCCTTTGGTAGAAATTCCATAGTAGCTTTCAGCACCCTCTTTCCATGCTTCTTTCAACTCAATACCATTTTCACCATAACATTTAAAATCTTTTAAATAAATTCGTGGATCAGTAATAAAACCAGTACCGTAAATTAAGCAATCTATTTCTCGTACTTGCCCATCTTTGGTAACAATCGCATTTTCAGTAATTTCTTGGATGCTGTCCGTCACGAGCTCTACATTCTTGCGATTAAATGTTGGGAAATATCGATTTGATACCAAAATTCTTTTACACCCCATGGTGTAATCTGGTGTCAATTTTTTTGCTATTTCTTTATCTTTGACTTGGAAGCGAATAAAAGCTTCTGCAAGTTTTTGACCCAGTCGCATCATTTGAGGTTTTACAATCGGAACTACGCGTGATTCATTTGACCAATACAAGCGCGCTCGATGCAATTTTCTAAACCAGTCGTATTGGGCAAACAGTTTTTTGTCTAAAGCATTATAAGCACGTTCATCGCGCGGTATTACCCATGCAGCAGTTCTTTGAAACACGTATAACTGTTTGGTTTTTGGTGCAATCTCAGGAATATATTGAATTGCACTTCCACCTGTGCCGATACTGGCTACACGTTTACCATTCAGGTCATAAGCATGATTCCAAGATGATGAGTGGAATACTTCGCCTTTAAATTTTTCGATACCTTTAATCTTTGGAATTTGAGGAATATGCAATGGACCAGAGGCAAAAATAAGGAATTGACTGCGTAGAGCACTTTGATTCTTGATGGAGATTTCCCACGCATGAGCTTGCTCATCGAAGCGTGTCGAAATGACTTCGGTATCAAATTGAATAAATTTTTTTAAATCATATTCTTGAATAAGATCTTGAATATATTGAAAAATTTCAGGTGCTTCAGCATATCGTTTTGTCCAATCAGATTTAGGTGCAAAAGATAATGAATACATATGAGACTGCACATCACATGCAGCACCCGGGTATTGATTTTCACGCCAAGTACCACCTACATCTGTAGCTTTTTCAAGAATAACAAAATCTTTGATACCGCGTTTAAGAAGTTGAATAGCTGTGGCTAATCCTCCAAATCCGGCGCCGATAATCGCAATTTTAGTATTTTTCTTGATGAGTTGCGTTTCAATTAAGTCGACTGAATTTGTATCTAGCTGATCTGATGTAACTTCCATTTTAATACTCGTTTATATTATTTGAAGCTATCATAAGCAGTCTGGACTGAAACTGACATGATTTCATTGACATTTAATATTGATATTTTCGGCAATATTCTTTCCCTTTTTTTTAGGGTAAAACATATGCAACTTTAATTTTAAAATTCTGTTTTATGAAAAGGTCGATTCTCGGTTTGTTGTATCTCATACAGGGCATGCGACAGGTCGGAATAAATGTGGACGAAAGATTGGAAGCTGTCGGTTTAAAGGCGGATGCCTTAGATCCGAGTTCAACGATTCAACCTGAATTAGAACAAATCATTCAAAGAATTATTGCTAAAGGGGTTAACCCGCTGCTTGGTTTGGATGTCGGTCAACATTATGCGCTCGCAGGCTATGGTCCGCTTCTCATGCTGTTGGTCACAAGCTCGAATGTCGGTGCGGCTCTCACAAATGGAATACGCTATCAAGCACTTACCCATTTATCGGGTAGGCTTACATTAGAGCAGACGAGTGTCTATGCGGCTTTATGTTATGAGCCACTCAATTTACAAAGTGAAGTTGATGAGTTCAGGGCTCAATGTGAAATTTCAGGTACGGTTAAATTCGTGCAAGATATCTACAAAATGATAGGATTGCCCTTTCCTGAAGTGCAGATTGAATTGCCGTTTTCACGACCGAAAGAATCCATTTTTTTGAACAAGTATTTGAATTATTTCGGTGAACAAGTTCGGTTTGAACAAGAGAAATTTCGACTGATTTTTGATGCTGAAATTTTAGAATTGAAGTTGCCTTCAGCTGATCAAATCACATTTAATGTCCATCAACAAAGATGTAATGCTGAAATCGAAAGATTGAATGCACAACAATTGAATCAACACCAGTTGATTCAAAGAATTCACGATTATTTGGATTTACAAACGGGGCAGATTCCAACAATGGCAGAAACTGCTCAAGCATTGAATATTCCAGAGCGTACTTTGCGACATCAGCTTAACCAACTGGATACAAGCTATAAGCAAATACGGGAGCAACTCATTCGAGAGAAAGCGCTTCGATTAATTGAGTACAAAGAGTATTCAATCGAAGTAATAGCTGAAATGCTTGGATATTCAGAACCTGCAGCATTTAACCATGCTTTTAAAAGATGGTTTGGACAAAGTCCACGACAGTATGGGAAATAACCTCAGCATGTATGCTCAAATGGTATATGCCAAAGTGTTATTTATCATTTTTTTAAATATTCGTTATACTTCCGACGGCCTAAAAAAGTAATCAATATCTATGTTCCATTCTCATTCTTCGCAAAATAGTTTAAGTCACACTCCGCAATCACCTGCAGAACGTTATGCTCACGCAATTTCGTCAGGACAATTTATGCCTGATGATGCTCAAGCTCAAGCTGTACATGAACTTAATCGTGTTTGGGAAGAACTGATCTTACGATATAAAGCTTCTAAAAAAGCGTTTCGACGTTTTCGCCGTCAAACAGCCCCGAAGGGTGTTTATATGTGGGGTGGTGTTGGGCGTGGAAAAACTTGGTTGATGGACCAGTTTTATGATGCGATACCATTCCGTCGTAAGACGCGTATGCATTTCCATCATTTTATGCAATATGTGCATAAAGAGTTAAATAAAAATTCAGGACAGCAAAATCCACTCGACATCGTTGCTGATCAAATTTACAAAGATGCGGTTGTGATCTGTTTTGATGAATTCTTTGTATCAAATGTCACGGATGCGATGATTTTAAGTGATTTATTCCAAAAGCTATTTGTTCGTGGAATTACACTTGTTGCGACATCAAACATTGCACCAGATGGTTTATACAAGAACGGTATTCATCGCGACCGCTTTATTCCAACGATTGAAATGGTAAAAAAGAATTGTGTCATTTTGAATGTGGATGCAGGTGTTGACTATCGTTTGCGTGTACTGAAACAAGCGCAGTTGTTCAAATCACCTTTAAGCCATGATAATCAGGTATGGATGGCACAACGTTTTTCAGCATTAACCAGTGCTCAAAATGTGAGTGAAGAACCGATCATCATTAATGGACGTAATGTCGATACAATTGGTCATACTGAAGATGTATTATGGTGTGAGTTTTCTGAACTCTGTATGAAGCCACGAAGTCCTGCGGACTTTATCGAAATTGCGAACACTTATAACACTGTCCTAGTCAGTAATGTTCCCGATCTGAATGATTATTTATCAGAAGGAACACGCCGATTCATTTATTTAGTCGATGAGTTCTATGATCGTGGTGTTAAATTATTACTAACCTCACATGCCAGTATCATTGATATATATAGTGGCGAAAAATTAGCGTTTGAAATCGAACGCACACGTTCACGCTTACTCGAAATGCAATCAGATGACTATTTACAATCTGCGCATCGACAAATTGATATGCCTGCAGAATAAATGTGAAAATTCAAAAACGAACCCAAACAGATGATGTTTGGGTTTTTTTATTTGGAGTGGAATAAATTTGAAATCGTCGCTTAAAAGCGTAGAGAAAATAGACATATTGGTTTAAATTAAATCAGATTTGATGGAAATTGGCACTTAAGTCTAATTTCTACCTTTATAAAACTTTATACACTGTAATTAGATTGTTGAATTAAAACGACTCAATAAGTAATAGATCAAAAGTCTCATCTGATTGGTGTCTATAATAAATGATCACTATTTAGCAATGTGATATTACTATTCAGCAATTTATAAATGGGTATACTAGATTCTCTTGTATAAAAAGTAGCAATATCAGGAAAGACAATGACTGCACGTATTCAGAAAGGCAAGTTAGCGATTGCTAAAGAACTCTACGATTTCATCGAAAATGAAGCACTACCAGGTTCTGGTTTAGACAGTGAAACTTACTGGAAAAACTTTGAACAAGTCGTTGTTGATCTTAGCCCAAAAAATAAAGCACTCTTGGCTAAGCGTGATGACATTCAAGCGAAAATTGATGAATGGCACCGCAATAATAAATTTGAATTAGGAGCTTACAAAGCTTTCCTGACAGAAATTGGCTACTTATTACCAGAAGTAGAAGATTTTCAAATTACAACTGAAAATGTAGATGAAGAAATCGCACTATTGGCGGGTGCACAATTGGTTGTGCCTGTACGTAATGCACGTTACTGCTTGAACGCTGCAAATGCTCGTTGGGGCTCTTTATATGACGCATTGTATGGTTTCGATGTCATCTCGGAAGAGGGCGGTGCGGAAAAAGGTAAGGGGTATAACCCTATTCGTGGCGAAAAAGTTATCGCTTTTGCTAAAAATTTCTTAAATGAAACTTTCCCTTTAGCAAATGGATCACATGCGGATGCTACGAAATACGCTGTTGAAGCAAAAAAATTAGTGGTAACGCTTAAAGATGGCAGCACAACAAATTTGGCTAAAGAAGCTCAATTTGTAGGTTTTAATGGTGAAGAGTCTGCGCCGACAGAAATCGTTTTATTAAATAATGGTTTGCATGTCATCATTGAAATCGATGCGACAAGCCCAATTGGTCAAACGGATGCTGCTGGCGTAAAAGATCTTGTTTTAGAATCTGCGGTAACAACGATCCAAGATTTGGAAGACTCAATTGCTGCGGTTGATGCTGAAGAAAAAGTTGAAGGCTACCGTAACTGGTTAGGTTTGATGAAGGGTACTTTGGAAGAGAAAATCGAGAAAAATGGTAAAACCATTACTCGTGCTTTAAACAAAGACCGTACCCACAAAAATCTGATCGGTGGCGAAACAACTTTACACGGTCGTTCATTGATGCTTCTTCGTAACGTTGGTCATTTGATGACGAACCCGGCGATCCTAGTGGATGGTCAAGAAATCTATGAAGGTATCATGGATGCATTGATCACACCGTTATTAACGTTTGCTGACATCAAAGGTCAAAATGAAATCAAGAACTCTCGTAAAGGTTCTATGTATATCGTTAAACCTAAGATGCATGGCCCTGAAGAAGTTGCATTTGCAGTTGAACTATTTGAGCGTGCAGAACAAGCTCTAGGTTTGCCAGCAAAAACGCTTAAAATCGGGATCATGGATGAAGAGCGCCGTACTTCTGTAAACTTGAAAAACTGTATTGCTCAAGCGAAAGATCGTACCATCTTCATTAACACAGGATTCATGGACCGTACAGGTGACGAAATCCATACCTTTATGGAAGCAGGTCCATTCGTTCGTAAGGGTGAAGTTAAATCTCAAATTTGGTTCCCTGCATATGAAAACCGTAACGTGATGGTTGGTTTACAAGCAGGCTTACGTGGCAAAGCACAAATTGGTAAAGGCATGTGGCCTAAACCAGATATGCTTTTAGATATGTATAAAACCAAAATTGAGCATCCTGAAGCTGGTGCGAGCTGTGCTTGGGTTCCATCACCATCTGGTGCTGTAATTCATGCGATTCACTATCACCAATGTAATGTTTCAGCGCGTCAACAAGAGTTGTTAAAAACTGAAGCATTACCTTTAGATGATTTATTAACTCCACCATTAGCGACTGATACGAATTGGACTGATGAAGAGAAAACCAAAGAGTTAGAAAATAACCTTCAGGGTATTCTTGGTTATGTTGTTCGTTGGGTTGATTTGGGTGTTGGTTGTTCTAAAGTTCCAGACATCAACAACGTTGGTTTGATGGAAGACCGTGCAACTTTACGTATTTCATCTCAACACGTTGCTAACTGGTTACGTCACGGTATCGTGACTAAAGAGCAAGTTGAAGAAGTAATGCAACGTATGGCTAAAATTGTAGATGAGCAAAATGCGAACGATCCAGCGTACACACCAATGGCGCCTGGGTTTGACGGTTATGCTTACCAAGCAGCATATGATTTAGTGTTTAAAGGTGCTGAACAACCATCAGGTTATACAGAACCATTACTTCATGCTTACCGCTTGAAGCTTAAAGGTTATACTGGTGACTAATTAAAATAAAAAAGCCTCTCCGGAGGCTTTTTTTACGATTGTGTAAAATAGTTGACCATTGGGTAAAAAGTGGCATGTAGAGGGACATAAAATGACGCGATATTCAAATTTAAATCAACAGTATATTAACGGTTCTTGGTTAAAAGGCTCTTCAGAGCGTGTCATACAAAATTTTAATCCATTTGATTTAAAAGAAATACACCAAATTCAAGCGGCGAATCAGTCTGATGTTGATCTCGCTTTTTCTGCAGCACAACAAGCATTTGATCTTGGCTTAATTACCTCTGCTATAGATCGCAAGAAAATCATTCAGAAGCTGCATGACATCATACAATTACGTAAAGACGAAATTATAGATTGGCTGATTACCGAGTCTGGAAGTACGCGTCTCAAGGCAAATATTGAAGTAGGTGCTGCGCTTGGTATTATCTCAGAATCATTCACTTTTCCTGATCAAATCCAAACTGTTCAGCTAGAAAGTAAAGATCCTGCGAGAAAAAGTTTTTATCAACGCAAAGCGTTGGGTGTTATTGCTGTCATTAGCCCTTGGAATTTTCCATTTCATTTGTCAATGCGATCGGTTGTTTGCGCAATCGCATGTGGAAATACAGTGGTACTAAAACCTGCGAGTGACACACCTGTTACAGGTGGAACATTATTAGGGAAATTGTTTGAAGAGGCGGGTGTGCCCGCTGGTGTACTGAATGTCATTGTGGGTAGTGGTAGTGAAATAGGGGATTATTTTGTCGAGCATCCTATCCCGAAGATGATTTCATTCACTGGCTCTACAGAAGTAGGACAAAATGTTGGTGCTAAAGCGATGGCCAGCTCTAGAATCAAACGACTTGCTTTAGAGCTTGGGGGGAATGCGCCATTATTAATTCTTAAAGATGCAGATTTAGATTTGGCAGTCGATTTGACGATCAAGGGGCGCTTCCTTCACCAAGGTCAAATCTGTATGAGCACTAATCGTGTCATCGTAGATCAATCGATTCACAATGAATATGTTGAAAAGCTTTTAAACAAAGTCAAAGATATTCCTGTGGGTGATCCTAATCTTGATGAGACGCTTATAGGACCTATTATTAATAATACACAAGTGAAACAGCATCAACGAATCATTGATCAGGCTCAAATAGAAGGTGCTAAGTTGGTCTATGCTGGGGGTATTGAGAATAATTTGGTTTCACCTCATGTGTTTATCGATGTATTGCCGACATATGCAATTGCTCAAGAGGAGAGCTTCGGACCAATTCTGCCGATCATCAGAGCAGATGATGAAGCACATGCAATAAAAATCGCCAATGACACACCGTTTGGTTTATCTGGTGCTGTATGTACATCTGATATTGAGCGCGGAGTAGAAATCGCTTCAAAACTCGATATTGGAATGACACATATTAATGATATAAGTGTCGCGGACCATGCTAATGCACCATTCGGTGGAGAAAAGAACTCTGGATTAGGGCGCTTTAATGGGCATTGGATTATGGATGAATTCACGCGTACACACTGGATGACAGTACCAATATCATCATAATGAACTGAATTGGATCGGCTATAATAGCCTAAGTTTTTTATAGTATTGAAAATTATGCTATGTGTGCCAACTTTAAGCCAATACAAGCGCATCAAATCCAAGCATTAGAACTTCCACATATTTCATTTGAATATGTGGAAGAGGTTTATCCAAGCTACGAAACCCCGTTATTATTTAAATCTGATCATAGCTACGAGTGGAGGTTAGTTAATTTTGGTTTTATACCAAAATGGGCAACTGATACAGAAATAGCGAAGAAAACCTATAATGCACGCAATGAAACATTAAGCGAAAAAAGAAGTTTTCAAGAAGCATTTGAAAAATGTAAATTTGGTGTAATTCCAGTCACTGAGTTTTATGAAGCAAAATATATTAATGGACGACCGCAACGATGGGGTGTGAGAAGAAAAGATGGTCAGGCATTTTTTATCGCAGCGTTGTATGAAATCACGAAAATTGATCAAATTATTTATCGTTCAGCAACGATGATTACCATGGATGCTATTCATCACGAAATGATGAAGGATTTTCATGAGCCTGGAGATGTTAAACGGTCAGTAATTATTATTCCGCACCATAAATTAGATCAGTGGTTGAGTTTAAAATCCCCCGACATTCAGAACTTTGTTGAAGGCTTTCCAGTAGGGGAATTTGAATGTTTTTATTGTCCAAAACCACGGCAGAACAATACAGCCCAACTCAATATGTTTGATGATGGGCTTTAATCTAAAGTTTAGGAAAATTAATGCGCTAAATTTTTGAAAATATGCTTTAAGCTTTCCATTAGTTTTTCAATTTGAAGTGGGGTTAATCCCTCAAATGTTTGTTCAAGAACCACACTCATCAGGTCATTAATTTTTTTTGTCATTTCTAAACCTTTTGGTGTTAGTACCACACGCGTAATACGGGCATCGTTTTCACACGAGTAAGTGTCAACCATTCCTTCATCTTTTAAACGGTAAACGATTTTTGTAGTCGTCGACATTTTTGACACAATCATGTCAGAGAGTTCTGAAACACTTGCATCTGGTTTAGTAGACAATGCGACAAGCAAACGTCGACGAGAATTATCAACGCCATACTTTTTGAGCACATGGTCAACATTCAGTACATACTGAGAATGGACTTGAGTGATCCAATAGAATGGAAAATTTTCGAGTTCAAAATTTTCAGATGAAGGTAAAAATTTTGCATATTTTTTTGACATCGCTACGTCCTTGTCAGTGTAACTTAATTGTTTTTATTAATTTAAATATTACATGAAGCATAACCTATATTAAAAGAACTATGTTCAAATAATCAACTTATGTTCAAGCGCTTACCTTAAATCAGACAAAAGGTATGACACCTATTGACTTCAGTTTTATAAAACATATTTCAATGATCTGTAAATATCTTTATGTGTATCAAAACAGAAGATTCGAAAAATACAGCTATTCTGATCTTCATGATTATATCTTTATGTCAATTCCACGCTGACCAAATTCTATTGAAAAATATAGGAACTATAACTTGGCACTGATATTTTTTTTTGTGTCGAAAATGTCAAAGACTATTCAAGGATGGCAATTACGACTAAAGATATGATCTAAATTTACATAAAAAATTGTTTTGAACATAAAAAAAGTAATTACAAAATAAAATTCTTATGCATAATAGTTTCATCATTTCTGAAAAGGTAACTTTATATATGGACCCGTCGCCGTGTTGGCCTAATTTAGCTTCTTACATTATCTTAAATAATAAGAACCAGGAGATCTAATATGGAATTTTTATTGGATCCTGGCATTTGGATAGGGTTAATTACCCTTATTATTCTTGAAATCGTTTTAGGTATTGATAACTTAGTATTTATTGCGATACTTGCAGAAAAACTTCCTCCAGAACAACGTGATAAAGCCCGTGTAATCGGTTTATCCCTCGCATTATTAATGCGTCTAGGTCTACTTTTTGCGATCTCGTGGTTAGTGACTTTAACTCAACCATTGATTGAAATTTTTGGAAAAACATTCTCAGGTCGGGATTTGATATTACTGTTTGGTGGTCTATTCCTTGTGTATAAGGCTGTCAATGAACTCCATGAAAAAATGGAGGGTAAACCCGAGATTAAAACGAATAACAATGTCGTATACGCTGGTTTTGCTGCAGTTGTGGCTCAGATCGTCGTGCTTGATGCGGTATTTTCACTCGACTCAGTGATCACTGCGATTGGTATGGTGGATAATATTTACGTGATGATGGCTGCGATGATTGTGGCTATGGTTGTCATGTTAATTGCATCAAAACCGTTAACTACGTTTGTTAACCGTCATCCTACGGTGGTTATCCTTTGTTTAAGTTTCTTGTTATTGATCGGTGTAAGTCTAATCGCTGAAGGTTTTGGATTCCATATCCCTAAAGGTTATATTTATTCAGGTATTGGTGTTGCAATTCTAATTGAAGCATTCAATCAATTTTCGAATCGTAATCTTGAAAAAAATCAAGCGAAGATCCCGTTACGTCATCGAACTGCAGATTCAATTTTGAAATTGATGGGCAGTAAATTGGATGCCGATATTGCAACATCCAAAGAAGTTGAAGAAATTCAACAAGCTTTTGGTGATGAAGAGCGTTATATGGTTGGTGGTGTGCTATCACTTGCTGAACGTTCAGTTGCTTCAATTATGACACCTCGAAATCAAATTTCTTGGGTTAATATTGAGGACGATGCCGAAGCAATTCGTGAACAGGTATTAGCTGTACCTCATAGTCTTTTCCCAGTTTGTCGTGGACAATTGGATAAAGTCATCACGATTGTACGTGCAAAAGAATTGATTGATGCATTAGATGATCCAGATCAACTAAAAGATTTGATGAAACGTGTCCGTCCTATTTTCATTTATGAAAAAATGAAAGTGATTGATGCAATTAATACATTAAGAACTTCTAAAGGTTCATTGGTACTTGTTACAAATGAATATGGCAATATTCAAGGCTTAATCTCACCATTAGATGTTTTTGAAGCAATTGCTGGTGAATTCCCAGATGCTGATGAACAGCTTGAATTGGTTAAAATCGATGATACCACTTGGAAGGCGTCTGGTATGTTAGATTTATATCAATTAGAGCTGGCGCTCGATATATTAGATTTAGATCTGGTGCAAGAAGACTCAGGTTACTTTAGTGTTGCAGGACTGATTTTAGATAAAACGAGTGGGGCGGTTGAAGTTGGTATGTTGATTGAACACCAAGGGGTTAATTTCGAAATTCTAGAAATGGAAGATAATCGAATTAAAACCGTTAAAATCACGCTTTAAACTCTAATAAAAAAGCTCCTTATTGGAGCTTTTTTTTGCTTAAATTTCTATATAAGGTATGGAGTTAGCGAAGTCGTAGTATGAAATATGAGATAAGATGCTAAACATATTGCAATCTGTTTTATAGCGAAGGAATGTCAGATCATGATCGATCAAATGGAATTATCGGTAAGACTTGCTATTTTTTTTAGTGGTATTTTTTTATTGACCGGTATGCTTACTGGTGTATGGAAGTATGTGCAAATCAGCTTATCTAAACAAGCTCGAGCACATTATTATGTTGATATTGCGCATAGGAGTAGTTTGCTATATGCACCTGCAACGTTAATTCTAGCGGTTATGGCATATTTTTCAGCGTTGAATGAATCGACAAATTTGCTCTTTATTTTGATTAATATTTTCTTTTTTGCATTTTCAATTTTAAGTTATATTTTGCATGGCTTATTGAAAGATACGACAAATCAGTTCAAAGAACCACATCAATTAGGGCGTATTGAATTACCAAAATTGCTCATGAGAGGTGCGATGGTACTATTGGTCGTAGGTGAGGTTGGGGCGACCTTAGGTTTGCTTTATGGTTTATATGTTGGGTTATTCTAATAAGTAGAGCAGAATTGAAAAACTTGTTATTTTGATAGAGTGCTTTAAATGATGACATTGACTTTAAGATGGATGCTTTGGCATCCATCTCTTAGTCTAAATGTGCTTCTTGATCAGAAAGCTTTTGAGTACGATATTTCGTGTCAATAAAGGCCCACACGTAAAATGCTAGCGTCGCAGCAAGTGCATAAGCAAAATATTCAAGCTTCAACGTGCCTTGAATTGTACCTTGCACAACAAGTGTCAGCATGAGAGCAAACATTGTGCTTAAAAAAACGACAGCATTGTTGTTTGCTTTAAGAGTATTAATGAAGACTTGCTTGTTGAAATGTAATGATAACATCTCCATCCCTCCTGATAATTCATGACAAATCTGAATGATTTAGTCGACTTTGTTTACATACTTGTACAGGGGATTGAAGAATAAAGCAAGTTTTTAACACTCTATTATGTAAATAAATTATGACATTAATATGACAAAAGTCGAAATATTTGAAATTAAGATACTACGTGAGCTAAGTGCTAGAATTATTTCGATAAATCGTGATGAGATGAATAGAGTTTCTTGTAATTCTTTAATCTATTTACTTTTTAGCATCTTGCAAAACAAATAAATAGTAGCAAAAGTCATTCCAAATCAGACTGATGAGGTCAAAGTTAAGGTGGGTAAGCAATAATAGTCTGTTGGATAAACGAGACAATTATTGATTACAGAACAAATACGGCTTGGGTAAAACAATATTTATTGATAAATCACCTGAATTTACTTCTTCAGTCTATCCAGTATGTAGACAATGACAAATACAACTAAAGAAGGAATCAACCATGCTAAATTTTGTTCAGCCAATGGTAGATTGTTCATAAATGCTGGCAAGAAATGATCTAATTCTGCAACCTTAAGTCCATCAATAATACCGAATATGAAAGCAACCGCCGTAACAGGCGCAATGACGCGTGGAGCGGAATTAAAGAACTTCCACATAAATCCCATCATGATCACCACAATCGCTGGTGGGTAGATTGCACTTAATACAGGTACAGAGAAGGCGATTAACTTGGTTAAACCTAAGTTGGAAATGACAAATGAGAAACCAACAAGAATGAAAACCCATTTTTTGTAAGTAATCTTCGTGATTTGTGAGAAATATTCTGCACATGCACAAGTCAAACCAATTGCCGTAACCATGCATGCGATAAAAATCATCGCACCTAGAAAATATGAGCCAAAGTCACCAAAGGCATGCTGAACATAGCCATGGAGAATAATGGCACCATTTGCAGCGTTAGGTGCAGCCTCGTGACTACTCAGTCCAAGTTTAAATAGGCTAATGTAAACCAGTGTAAGGCCAATACCTGAAATTAAACTTGCGATCACTGCATATTTGGTAATTAACTTTTGATCATTTACACCACGTGAACGTATCGCATTAATAATGACAATACCAAATACTAAAGCTCCTAAAGTGTCCATGGTTAAATAACCATTAACAAATCCTTCTGAAACAGGACTATTGATATAATTTCCAATGGGTGCAGGGATATAATCTGCAGAAACTAAAAAGGCACTACCACCTAAAATGATCAAAGAGAGAATTTTGAGTGGAGATAAAACATAGCCGACAGTATCCAAAATTTTATTCGGATAAAGTGAGATTAAAGTTACAAATGCAAAATAAATTGCACTGTAGATCAACAAGGTCGATGAAGACGTTCCAAAATAACTCGAAAAACCAATTTCAAAAGAAACTGTAGCTGTCCGAGGTGTCGCGAAAAGTGGTCCAACAGCAAGATAGCATGCTACGGTTAAGATTAAACTTGCAATCTTACCCAGTGGAGAGCTTAAAAGTTGAATAGAGCCTTCAACACGCGATAGCGCAATGATCGTGATAACAGGAAGGCCAACAGCAGTAATTAAGAAGCCAAAAGCAGCTAACCAAACATGTTCACCCGCTTGTTGAGCAACAATAGGTGGGAAGATAATATTGCCTGCACCGATAAATAGTGCAAAGGTCATAAAACCTAAGGCAATAATGTCCCGTGTACGCAAATTGGTCATAAGGGAGATCGGTTCAAGAAAAAAGAAAGCGATTTTAGAGCAAATGTCAGTAAATAGGGAGGGCGGTCATCCATCGAATGGAATAGTAAAAAAGCAAGAAGCGAATAATTTTATTGGATGGGAAATTATGAGTTAAATTAAGTCTATGTATTTATAAAACTAATAAAATAAATTTATTTATTGAATTGAAATTAAGCAGAGCATAGATCTTGATTCGCAAAATAAAATAATGTACTGAATGGTTAAATAATAGTCGAAAATGATTAAGTTACAGATAGTCTATAGCGTTTGTGATCGACAAATGAAAGTCCTATAATGAATCCTGAATTAAAAAGGGGTTCATCATGAAGGCAACAGCTGTCACCATTAAAACTGAACAAGATATTGAAAAACTAAGAATATCGGGTCGGCTTGCGGCACAAGTGCTTGCAATGATTGGTGATTATGTGAAGCCAGGTGTGAGTACTGCGTATCTTGATGATATCTGTAATGATTACATCGTCAATACACTCAAGGTGACGCCAGCAAATGTGGGTTATTACGGATATACAAAAACAACCTGTATTTCGAAAAATGAAGTTGTATGTCATGGTATCCCTGCTTCCAATATTATCTTAGAGGATGGAGACATCATTAATATTGATGTTGCAATCATCAAGGATGGTTATTTTGGTGATACCAGTCGAATGTACTATGTAGGTACAATTAAACCTGAAGCAAAAAAATTAGTCGATACGACTTATGAAGCGATGCTTGCAGGTATTAAAACGGTTAAACCTGGCGCGACACTAGGTGACGTGGGTCATGCTATTCAACAAGTTGCGCAACGCGAAGGTTTTACGATTGTACGTGAATATTGTGGTCACGGTATTGGAAAAACCTACCATGAGCAACCGAATGTATTGCATTACGGACAGCCTGGTCAGGGATTAGTATTAAGAAAAGGAATGGTGTTTACCATTGAGCCTATGGTGAATGCAGGCAAAGCCAAAGTTAAAGAATTAAAAGACGGATGGACAGTAGTTACAGCAGATAAATCTTGGTCTGCACAATGGGAACATATGGTTGCTGTGACTGATGAAGGATATGAATTATTGACACCTTGGCCTGAAGGTACGGGTGAATATCCTGTAATTTAATTCCCAAAAGCCTATTTTTTTAAATAGGCTTTTTAATTTGTATACGCATCAAATGATAAATAATAAATCCAATAACCAATCCCCAAAAAGCAGATCCAATGCCCACAAACTGAACTCCAGATGCAGACATTAAAAAAGTGATTAAAGCAGCATCACGATCTAAATCTTCTTTAAATGCGATACTGATGTTATGTCCAATCGTTGCAAAAAGTGCGATCGCCGCCAAAGTGGTGATCATTTCTCTAGGGAATGACAGTAATAATCCCGTTAGTGTCGCTGCAAAAATGCCCATAAAGATATAGAACACTCCACAAGCCATACCTGCAATATAGCGTTTAGCAGGGTCTTGATGAACTTGTTCATCAAGGCTCACAGCTGCACTAATTGCTGCGATATTGGTTGAAAATGCCCCGAACGGAGCGAATATTGCTTGAGCAATTCCTGTCCAACTTACTAATTGGTTGACATGAGGTTTGTAACCATAGGATCTGATCATTGCTAAACCAGGTAAATATTGTGAAGCCATATTGATGATCAAGAGGGGAATAGCTAAACCCAGAATACTTGACCAGTGAAATTCAGGCTGAATCCATACTGGATACGTCATTCCGTAGTGAATTTTGGTTGCTGTATATTCAAAGAAAAAAGGTGTGGCGATAATGCAAGCTAACAATGTAATGACAATGGAGTGACGAGGTAATGCTTTTTTACTTATAAAATATGTACTGATCAAGATTAAAACATAGATCAATTGGTCTTGCATGACCGTAAATAATGAAATGCCAAATTTTAATAACACTCCAGCTAACATGGCGCTTGTAAGAGATTGCGGTAAAAATTCAAGAATTCTTTGAAATATTCCAAAAAAGCCCAATACAGCAGTCATAATTCCGCATATTAAAAATGCCCCTATCGCCTCATTCAAATTGTATCCTGAGCCTGTAGCGATAATCAGTGCTAGTCCTGCTGTTGACCATGATGTTGCAACTGGATATTTAAACTTCCAGCTTAAGATCAGTCCTGATAATCCTATACTCAAACCCAGTGCCCAAAACCATGAGCTAATCTGTGCTTGATTTGCACCTAATACTTGTCCAGCTTGAATAACCAGTACAGATGAAACGCTAATGCCAATTAAAAATGTAATAAAGCCAGCGAAAACAGCAGGTAGACTTAAATCTTTTTTTATTCTTGTTATCACGTCTATGAGCATTTTTATATTATTTCCCTAATGATTCTGTGAAGTTAAGATTACATTGTTGATGTCGCAAGTTTGATCCCAAACAATCCAAATAAAATACCAATAGCGGCAACAGAAGCAGCTGCTAATTTATAATGCGTGTTGAAGTAATTTGAAATTTTGATACCTGTGAAGATCAACATACTTAAGTAGGCTATACTCATTAATTGTAAAATTACAGCAAGCATTAAAAAGCTTTGGGCTGGATAAGGATAAGCTGGATCTACAAATTGAACAAAAAACGATAAAAAGAACAGTATTGCCTTTGGGTTAATCAGACTAATGAGTAATGCGGTACGAAAAGGATGAAATTTTTCTTGTTTTTGTACAATAGAAACATTAGCTTGATCTTTACTTGGACGTTTCCAAGTTAAATAGGCTGCATATATTAAACGGATACCTAAATAACTAAGATATAAAGCACCAATAATTTTTAGGGCGAAAAAAATCCAGGGAAATTGATGCAATAATGTTGCGGCACCTAAGACAGTTAGCAAAATAAGGATGCTATCTCCACACAAAATACCGAAAGCACCTTGATAGCCCACTTTTATGCCAAAGCGAGTCGCAATAGACATGACATAGAGAGAGTTAGGTCCAGGTAATAAAATAATAAGTAATGTACCTATTAAATAGGTTGGAAGATCAGTTATACCAAACACTCATTTATCTCTTAAAAAATAATCGAGCTCCTAAGAGCTCGATTGAAAGAATGATGGATAGGTGCAATTAAGCTTTTATATCAGCATCTATGCCAAATGATTGTTTTAACAGAGAGCTGAGTTGATCTCTTGCCTTAATAAAGCCATCTATACCGCCTTGCAATAATTGCGATGCCATAAGATCTTTCTGAATTTGCGCTTTAAAATCTATTTCAGTGATTGGACTAAGTGATTCGATATTTGAGCTGTGTGCATTTGCATTTAACTGAACTTCAACTTGGCGATGATCTTGAGCCAATTCGTCAAGTAAATTCGGTGATACAGTTAAGAGGTCGCATCCAGCAAGTCCGAGAACCTGTTCTATGCTACGAAAGCTTGCGCCCATAACTTCAGTTTTCACCTGATTTTGTTTGTAGAACTCGTAAATTTGTTTAACGGATTGCACACCAGGATCTTGTTCAATTGGATAGTGATCCACATTTTCAGCTTTTTTATACCAATCGAGAATACGACCTACAAATGGTGAAATTAATGTGACCTGAGCATCCGCACATGCTTTTGCTTGATGTAAGCCAAACAACAAAGTTAAGTTGCAATGAATGCCTTCTGCTTCAAGAACCTTAGCAGCTTGAATACCTTCCCATGTTGAGGCGATTTTAATTAAAATTCGGTTTTGATCAACACCATAAGTCGCATAGAGAGCGAGTAATTCTTTAGCTTTAGCAATTGTCGCGGCTGTATCGTATGAAAGTGCTGCATCAACTTCTGTTGATACTCGACCTTCAACTACTTTTAGAATTTCCACACCTAATTTGACAGTCAGGATATCAATTGTTCTATCGATTAACTCATCTGACTGATAACCCTCTGACTTTGCTTGATCAAATGCAGCTTCAATCAGTTCTTTGTTTTCAGGGAATGAAGCTGCTGCCGTGATGAGTGAAGGGTTAGTGGTAGCATCCAATGGCTTAAATTTTTTTATAGCGTTTAAGTCACCTGTGTCTGCAACAATTGTAGTGAAGTTTTTTAATTGAGATAAAGCTGTTTCAGTCATTGCGATCTAATTCTTTGTTTCATTACTTATACCATCTTTATAACACATGATTATTTTGAAACATGCTACAAAAGTTTTAAATCAAGTTATTTTCCTACATTTTTCTTTTATTTCTGATGTGATGAATTAAAAATTGAGCAGCTTTGCCCAATGGTTGCTCTTTACTCCAAACCAGATCGATAAAATAATCAAATTTTGGGGTGAAATCTGAAAATCGTAGAACTTTAAGTTTTTTCTTTAATGTTGGTTGTTCGATAAGCATTTCAGTGGGTAATACTCCCCATCCAAGTCCTTGTGAAATTAGTCTACATGCAGAATGGTGATTGTCTGTACGCCATGCATCTTTGGAGAAGAGTAATTCAGGCTTAATGTTCCGATCGCGACTAGCGACTACAATCTGACGACTTTGAAAAATTTCTTCATAGCTCACTTTTTGATTTTGGCACAGCGGATGATGAACAGATGCAACTGGAATTAAACTTTCTTTCATTAATTCCACAAATTGTTCATTCGCCTCAATATGTTCACGCTCAAACATCAACGCTAAATGTGCTTTACCCGTTAAAATCATTTGTTGAGCATCTTCTTGTGGTGCGCTGAATATATTGATTTGTAGTTGAGGAAATTGTTGTTCTAATAAAACAATATAATCAGTCCATCTACTATGCAGTAACTCAGATACCACCACAATATTTAATTCGGTTTCGATACCGCTACTCAAACCAAATGCATGTTGTTTCCATTGATTCATTTCAATCAATAAATGATTAGTACGTTCATACAAAACTTTGGCTTGAAGTGTTGGCTGTGGTTCACGTCCTACTCTTTCAAACAGTTGAAGATTCAGATCAATCTCTAAATTGGAAATCGCCATACTGACAGCAGAGGGGACCTTGCCTAACTGACGTGCGGCTGCGGAAAAAGAACCTGTTTCCATCACCGTTTTAAAAACGACCAATTGTTCTTGATTAATATTCATGTTTATTATTTCAAAAATTATGATAGATTCTAACTCGATCATTCAATATTATGAAAATAAAATGCGCTCATGAATAACAATGTTGATGAGTGAACGCATGTTTTTTTCAAAGAGAAGAATTATTCACGCAATAAGCTATGAAATCATTCTATTGGTGATCATCGCAATTTCTTTGAGTTTTATTTTTGAAGTTCCACTGGAAATTGCAGGTTCATTAGGTGTGATTATGGCTGTACTTTCAGTGATCTGGAATATGATTTTCAATCATTATTTCGAAAAAATTGAAGCGCGCAATCAGTGGAAGCGTACTGTAAAAGTTCGTATATTGCATGCGCTAGGATTTGAAGGTGGCTTGATGTTAGTGACCATTCCAATTGTTGCATATATGATGGATATGACGCTCATACAAGCTTTTATCGTCGACTTAGCTTTGACGCTTAGTATTCTGGTGTACACCTTTATATTTCAATGGTTCTATGATGGGATCGAAGCTAAACTGGGTTATGCACCTGAGGCTTTAAATCACTAAAACTCAAAATAAAAAAGCATCTCTATTGAGATGCTTTTTTGTTGTTATAGAAATTATTTTTCAATAATTGCCGTTACACCTTGACCACCTGCAGCACAGATCGACACAAGTACACGACCTGAACCTTTTTCATTTAAAATTTTTGCAGCAGTTGCGATAATACGACCACCCGTTGCGGCAAATGGGTGACCCGCAGCCAACGAAGAGCCTTTAACGTTTAACTTCGCACGATCAATTGAACCTAAAGGCGCATCTAAGCCTAGACGTTCTTTACAGAATTTAGGATCTTCCCAAGCTTTTAATGTAGAAAGAACTTGAGATGCAAATGCTTCATGAATTTCATAGTAGTCAAAATCTTGAAGTTTTAAATTAGCACGCTCGAGCATACGTGGAACTGCGTAAGCAGGAGCCATTAACAAACCTTCTTTTTTACCAATGAAATCTACAGCAGCAGTTTCAGAGAAACTTAAATACGCTAAAATTTCGTGACCATTTGCTTTAGCCCATTCTTCTGATGCTAATAATACACAAGAAGCACCATCGGTAAGTGGAGTAGAGTTACCAGCAGTCATTGTACGAGCATCACCTTTACCAAACGCTGGCTTAAGTTTTGCAAGCTTTTCTACAGTTGAATCAGGACGTAAGTTGTTGTCGCGCTCAAGGCCAAGGAATGGCGTCATTAAATCGTCAAAGAATCCTGCTTCATAAGCTGCAGCCATTTTCTGATGAGACGATGCAGCAAGTTCATCTTGAGCTTCACGAGAAATGCCCCACTCAAGTGTTGTGATCGCTTGGTGATCGCCCATAGATAAGCCAGTACGAGGTTCACCATTTTTAGGAGCATCTAGCAAATCTTTTACGTTAATTTTAGTTAACGCTTTAAGACGATCTTTACCTGTTTTTGCAACGTTGAGTTCTAAGAGGGCTTTACGTAATCCATCACCAAATGCGATAGGAGCATCTGAAGTGGTATCCACACCACCTGCAATACCCACCTCAATTTGACCAAGTGCAATTTTGTTCGCTACGAGGAAAGCGGCTTGAAGCCCAGTACCACAAGCTTGTTGGATATCGTAAGCTGGAGTTTCAGGTGCAAGCTCTGTGCTTAACACACATTCACGCGTCATATTGAAATCACGGCTGTGCTTCAGTACAGCACCAGCAACAACTTCACCCAGACGTTGACCTTGAAGATTAAAACGCTCAACTAGACCATTCAATGCTGCTGTAAGCATATCCGTATTTGTAGCTGTGAAATAAGCACCATTAGAACGTGCGAAAGGAATACGATTACCACCGATAATTGCAACACGGCGTACAGTATTTTGAGTCATAGTTTTTTCCTGTTCAGCGGAAGATTGAGTCGTAGTTGCTGAAGTTTGATTTTCAGCTTTAGTTTTATTTGTTGCTGCTGTTTTTTTGCGAGTCGTCGACGTACGAGGGCGAGTCGCTTTTTGAGTATTTGCGTTGTTGGCACTGTTTGCATTACCACTACTCGTATTTGAACGAGCTTTTGATGTATTTGACACAGTAGCTTTCGCAGAATTCTCAGTTGTTGGATTTTCTTGAGTTGTTTTGCTCATAAGGCTTTTCCAAGCATATTTGGGATATTCTTGAGTGCTACATTAGCATAATCGCTAAGAGGTCGTATTGACTAAAATGACATTTAGCAATGCTTTCAGGTCAAGACATACATAGAGTAACTCAAGTATTATTTAACTGAAACGCAGGGATCGATTAATTTACTAAGTATCAGAGTTTGAACTGAACTTCATCTACACCATAGATCCTTCAAAAAATTATTCTATCGAGAGATCATATTCATGACTGACCAATATCAAGCTTTTGCAAAATCTCCAATTGGTAAATTTGTCATCAAAAATTTAGGTTTACCATCTCCAATTCACTTAGATCGCTTTGAATCAGCAACGCCTGTTGTTCAAGGCGCTGTTTTATTCGGTTCTGCGTCTAAAAGTCTTTTTAATGGTGAAATTGCGCAAGTTCTGAGTAATATTCATGCCAACAGCTATGCGGGAAACAATGCTGAGTTACAACAAGCTGCAGCTAAAGTAGGGTTGAACTTAGGTGCGTTTAATGAAGGCGATAAAGAGTCGAAATTCAAAGCAGTTGTGTTTGATGCTTCGGGTATTCAGGACTCTGAACAGTTAATTGAATTGTATAAATTCTTTAATCCAATTGCTCGCCAAATTCAAACTTCAGGTCGTGTAGTCGTCGTTGGCTTGACACCAGAATCAGCACCTACAGTGAAACAAGCGATTGCTCAACGTGCATTAGAAGGATTCGTGAAATCTGTAGGTAAAGAATTTAAGAAAGGTATTGCTGCACAATTGGTTTATGTAGATCAAGATGCTGCTTTAAATCTTGAATCTACACTTCGTTTTGTACTTTCTCCGCGCTCAGCGTATGTATCAGGTCAAGTCATTCGTGTTTCAAAAGCAAATGTTGTTGATGTTGATTGGACTAAACCACTTGCGGGCAAAACTGCAGTGGTCACAGGTGCAAGTCGTGGTATTGGTGAAGCGATTGCGCATGTTTTGTCGCGTGATGGTGCTCATGTCATTTGCTTAGATGTACCACAACAACAAGCAGATCTTGATCGTGTTGCGAGTGAAATTGGTGGATCGACTTTAGCGATTGATATCACTGCACCAGATGCTGGAGAAAAAATCAAAGCTGCAGCGGCTGCTCAAGGCGGGCTAGATGTGATTGTCCATAATGCCGGTATTACACGTGATAAAACGCTTGCTAATATGAAGCCAGAGCTTTGGGATCTTGTGATTAACATTAACTTATCTGCGATTGAGCGTGTGAATGACTATTTGTTGTCTAATGAAGGCATCAATGAAAATGGTCGCATCGTTTGCGTATCTTCGATTTCAGGTATTGCGGGTAACCTCGGTCAAACGAACTACGCAGCTTCTAAAGCTGGTGTGATTGGTTTAGTGAAATTTACAGCACCAATTTTGAAAAATGGTGTAACGATTAATGCTGTTGCTCCTGGATTTATTGAAACTCAAATGACAGCAGCGATTCCATTCGCAATTCGTGAAGCGGGTCGCCGTATGAATTCGATGAGTCAAGGTGGTCAACCAGTTGATGTGGCTGAAACAATCGCATTATTTGCTTCATCTGCTTCAACGGGGCTGAATGGAAACATTGTACGTGTGTGCGGTCAAAGTTTATTAGGTGCTTAAGCTTTAGTGGTCATAGATTGTTAAATGAAAGAGAGTAATGTTCAGGCATTGCTCTCTTTATTGCTCGTATGATTTGTTATGATCGTTTTGTTGAGCTGCAAACTTTAAGTTTTTTATAAAGATAAATGGGAATTTTTAACATGAAAACACGTCACTTTAGTCAATTGCCAAAAGCTTATTTAGCTTATCCTAAAGTCATTAAAGGTTTAATTTTTAAAAAACCGAAAGGCGAAAAGACACTGCCACAAGTGGATTACATCGTTGATGAATATCGTGTTGATCATGACCATCTAAAATCTTATAACGAAATTTGTGGTTATAAGAATAATGGATATGTACCATCGACTTACTTGGCAGTCATTTCTCAAAGTTTGCAGATGCAAATGATGACACAAGAACCTTTCCCATTTGCTTTGCTGGGTTTAGTTCATATTCGTAATCAAGTTAAGCAGTATCGCAAAATTGGAGTGAATGAAACCATCACGCTATCATGCAAATTTGGTGAGTTAAAACCACATGACAAAGGTTTGCAATTTGACTTCATTACCACTGCGAAAGTAGGTAATGATGTGGTGATGGAGGGTTTAACAACCTATCTTTCTCGTAAAAAAACAAATACTTCATCCTCTTCAAAGGCGAAAGAAGATCAGTTGCCTGAATTTAAATCACAGGGTAATTGGAAAGTCGCTGAAAACACGGGTCGTCGCTATGCGCTCGTTTCAGGTGATTTTAACCTCATTCATATTCATGCAGTTACAGCAAAAGCATTTGGTTTTAAACAAGCGATTGCGCATGGCATGTGGAGTAAAGCTAAAGCATTAGCAAGTATTAGTTTACCGGATGCTTATGATGCTGATGTTTATTTTAAGTTGCCTATGTTTTTACCATCTGAGGTTGAATTTTTAACGGGTGAGCGAGATCAAGCGACATATTTGTTAGTTCGTAATGCAAAATCACAAAAACCTCATGTTTCTGGTGTTGTGAAACCACTTTAATAGATGCTCTAGGCCTAACATGTTTGTTAGGCTTTTTTATAACTATAAATCAAGGATAGAAGATGAAAATTCTAAAAGATTTAATTTACGCTGACACACATAATTATAAGGGTATCGTTCACCATCAGTTTGCAGATTTGGCACATTTATTTAGTCGTTTACAAGACTCTCGTACTGAACAAGGTGGTGCATCATTGGCTGTATATTATGGTCAAGAAAAAGTGGTTGATATTTATGTTGGAAAAAAGTCTTCGAGTGAAGAGTGGTCAGAAGACACGATGGCGATGTGCTATTCCACCGGAAAAGGGATCTTAGCGACTTTGTCGCATATTCTAGTGAGTGAAGGGAAATTAGATTATCGTCAACCCATAGCTGATTATTGGCCAGAATTTGCTGAACATGGAAAATCTGAGATTACTTTGGCTGACGTATTGAGTCACCGTAGTGGTTTATATGATGTTAGAAATGTCATTGCTCAAGCATCTGAAATGGCAGACTGGGATCACATGCTCAATGTGATGGCTAGCGCGACACCACGTTTTAAACCCAATTCAAATTATGCATATCAAGCACTTACGTATGGCTGGTTATTAGGAGGGCTGATTGAAAAAGCGACTCAGCAAAATCTTTCTGAGCTGATGAATCAATATTTAGTAGAACCACTTCAATTAGATGGTGCCTATTTTGGTGTCCCTCAGGATCAACTTTCAAGAATAGCCAAACCTCTAGAAAAAACAAATATTGAAAAAAAGTCATCAACTACTCAAGTTGCACAACAAAAGAAGAAAAAACAGAAAGTTTCATTTTCGGATCGTATCATTCAATATTCTGGTCAACATCCTGATGATTTTATAGATGCAATGATTCCAAAGGGAATGAAGGGGTTTAGCTTTTTTGATGATCGTGTTCTGACTCAACCCATTCCTGCTGCTAATGGTGTCTTTACAGCCAGAAGTTTAGCGAAAATCTATGCCATGATGGCGCACTATGGTCAGTTCGAATCAAGACAATTTATCAAGCCACTTGTATTCAAACAACTTTCGCAAATTCAAAGCTATGATCGAGACAAGGTGATGCCAATACCTATGCATTGGCGTTTGGGTTATCACAGAGTTATCACGCTGGGTAAAAGTGCAAAAAATGGATTTGGTCATATGGGCTACAACGGATCAGGGGCTTGGTGTGATCCTGAAAGAAAATTAAGCTTTGCCTATACCCATAATTATCCTGTTGGGTCAATTACAGGGGATTATCGTTTGTGGAGTTTATCGCAAGAGGCATTAAGATGTGTGGATCACATTAATAATGGTAAAAAGGGATGGTTTTAACATTTACAAAGGAGAATTTGTATTTATAATGTATACTAACTTTAACTAAAATAAACAAATAGTGACATGATGAATAAAAAAATTACCTTTTTACTAATGGGTTGTTTGATGAGTGGTGTTGTGGCAAGTACAGTACTTACACCAAACCAAAATCAGCAAAGCGGGCAGATTCCGAGCGGTTATGCTGAATTAGAATTTAAATTGCGTGATGGAAATTGGACGAAACAAATCTATCTGCCAAACAATCCAAAAAATAATGACAAGATTAGAATTTCCTCATCGGCGGGATATGCTGCATATCTAGATACTTCCAATATTGATATTCCCCTTGAATCAATTCAAATCAATAAAGGAAACACATTCGACTTTATTTATAGTGAATCTTTAAAAAAATGGCGAATCAACAGTACACCCAGTGTCATTTTAGATAATTCAAGTGTACAAAATATTATATCTAATCAACAAACAATACAGCGAGTTCATCTAAAAGATGGCGCTTGGGCAAAGAAAATAGTATTGCCGAGCGATGTTGCTAACAATACGGTAATGTTGATTGAATCTGATGCAGGCAGGGATTCATCAATTGATACAACAAATCTTCTTTTTTCGAGTAATTTTAATTTAAAAAAAGGAGATCGCTATTGGTTTGTATTTAATCAAAATCTAAAAAAATGGGTGCCTGAATATATCAAGCCCAGACAACTAAATGTTAGTTCAGTGGGAACTCAGTTAAATAAAACCGATAGCCCTTTAACTGAAATTATTTTTGGTGATGGAAACTGGGTGTCACAATTCACATTACCAAGTTCAGCATATGACCGTGATCGTGTGATCGTGAAGTCGACTGCAACATGGGAAGCTACTATTTCAAATCAGAATATCAATACCTCAGCAACTTTAAAACTAAATAGAGGTGAACGATATGAATTTATGTTTGTAAAAGAATTAGCGAAGTGGATTTTAGTTTCTGCACCAGAACGTGTGATACAAGCGAAAGATTTAAATAATCAAAAAGTTCCTGATCCTAAACAACCAGTGACACGTGTTAAGTTGGCAAATGGAAATTGGCAATCAGTAATTAATTTACCTGATCGCGCTCAAATCAATGACAAGATAATCATAAGTTCTGGAGCGGCGTGGAGCAGCACAATTCAGGCATCCAATAATTTACGACAAACGATTCAAACTGGTGAAACGCAACGTTTTGTCTATACATCTCAAGGATGGCAAGCTGATAGTGCAACCATTGACATGCTTTTGGTGAGTAGTACTGCTGTTGCAGAGAAATTAGGTGCAAATGCAGCGAAAATGAGGTTGATTGAAGGCTTTGATCTAACCAATGTGTCTGCAGAGAATTCAAATGCCAAGTTTTATCTGCGCAACGTTGGTTATCTGCAATATAAAACACCAGGTTCTAAAACATTAAACAATGTCCTTGATATTGGTCGTGTGGACAAAGTTATTCAGAATGAGCGTAATCGCTTAAAAGCTGATGCTGTATATTATGAAGGTGATGAAGAAGGCTGTGGTTTAGCTTACTTGCTTGAAAACCCTAACTCTAATTATATGATCGGTAGTGGAAGTATTAACTGTGGAATCACGGTTTTACGTCATGAATTCGGTCATAATATGGGGGTGAATCATGATGATACCGCTGGACCAGCACGTGGTTTGGAGCATCCATTGGGTGGTACGATTATGGGAGGTAATAGTATCTCTTATTTCTCAAGCCCAGATTTATTCCATCCAAAGTATGGATACCAATTAGGGGGTACGAATGATCGTGATGCTGTCACTATGATTAATAAAAATGCTAAAGCAGTGTCGCTATTCAAATAACGTATGAAAGTAATTTATATTTTATTGGGTGTAGCAGTTTTTGTGACTGCTACATTTACGTTATATCTAAAACCCGAAAAAGACAAATCATCTGCAAGCTTACAGCAGCATCAAGTTGAAAATGAACTGGGTCAAAATGTTAATGCTCATGACGAACGGCTTGAAAATAAGAATGAATCATCGAGTTCTCATCTGATGCCTGAGCTTATGCCTGTACTAGAACAAAATGTTGAACGGCATATGATTCTTCCAGAAAGTTTTCAGCATCGGGCTGACTCGGGTTATTTATTTAAGTTTAGTCCTGATCAAGTGGCGAGCATGAAAGAGGGCAGTAAATTTCCCTTGAAACTTTTGCAATTTGGTATCAACCGTGTGGCTGAAATTACTGAGATTGAACAAGTTGAGGATGGAATTGTGCGATATAAGGGGCAATTTGAGGATTATCCTGCTGATCTAAACTATTTTACGATTACTCAAAGTATTGAAGATCAATATGCAATTATTAAAGTTTATACAGATAAAGGGTCATATTTTGCTGAAGTAATCAAAGGGATTGGACTCGCTTACCCTGATCAAGTTTTACATGATGATGGGGTTCACGTGCACCAACATACGCATTGATTCATATGCAGACTTGAGATATGGTAATTTTCACAAAATTGTTAAAATTGATTTGTGATTATGCGCCGTAGTACTGTCATCCCATTCGTTTTGATCTCGTCGATTCATATGGCTTCTTGCGATCAGTCCACGCAATCAAATCAACTCTTGAAGCAGAATGATTCAATAAAAAATCAAGTAACACCTCAATATATTGGTTTGTTTCAAGGTACTACGCCATGTATGGGGTGTTTTTCGCGTTGTGAGGATTGTCCTGGTATGGCTGTTGATTTACAACTTAACGCAGACCAAACGTATGTATTATCACGATTAAGTCTAAGCGGTCATAACCAAGCAGAAGAAATCAAAGGTCAGTTCAAATTCATTAATACTGAAAAGTCTTTGATTCAATTAAACGGTGTCCCAACCAGAAATATCATTCTTGTCGATTTGGTCAACAAAATGCTCGAAATTCGTATCGATGGGACTGGTGAGGAATACGAAAATTTCGATGATTTTAGTTTGAATTTAACAGGTTAAATTTTCCCAAGAAAAAAGAGTTGGATTTAAATTGCTTTTTGAATGTATGAATGATCTGTAACGCATTCACTCTTGCCAAAAAAAACAGTATGCTTAGTCCTGTAATTAGGGAGCATTCATGTATCAGGTTCTTGCGCGTAAATATCGTCCACGTAATTTTTTAGAATTGGTTGGTCAAAACCATGTGTCGCGTGCATTAACCAGTGCTTTAGAGCGTGGTCGACTGCATCATGCTTATCTTTTTACGGGGACGCGTGGCGTTGGTAAAACAACGATTGCAAGGATTCTTGCTAAATGTCTGAACTGTGAAACAGGTGTAACATCTACACCGTGTGAAGTATGCCCAACGTGTACCGCAGTCAATGAAGGTCGATTTATAGACTTAATTGAAATTGACGCAGCCTCCCGAACCAAAGTTGAGGATACACGAGAATTATTGGATAACGTACCTTATGCACCAACGCAAGGTCGTTTTAAAGTGTATCTCATTGATGAAGTACACATGCTGTCCACACATTCTTTCAATGCTTTACTCAAGACACTTGAAGAACCGCCTGAACATGTCAAATTTTTATTTGCGACGACAGATCCTCAAAAACTTCCAATTACGGTTATTTCACGTTGTTTGCAATTTACTTTACGCCCATTGGCGGTTGATGAAATCACTTCACATCTCACACAAATTTTAACTAAAGAATCAATTAATGCGGAAGCTGATGCGATTTGGCAGATCGCTGAGTCAGCACAAGGTTCTTTACGTGATGCACTGTCGCTAACAGATCAAGCAATTGCATATGGGCAAGGTGCGATTCACCACCAAGATGTGAAAGAAATGCTGGGTTTGATTGATCGCACGATTATTTTCGACCTTATTTTGGCGATACATCAAAATCAACGTGCTAAAGTCAGTGCTTTATTACTCCAATTCCGTCAACAAGCACTTGATGTTTCTTTGGTGTTGGATCAACTCATTTCAACTTTACATGAGTTGGCTTTACTCCAATACTTACCAGACTTGAGTTTAAAATATAGTGCTGAGATTAATCAGAAAATTATGCAGCTTTCGAGCATGATTTCTGCTCAAGATCTACAATTGTATTATCAAATTGCATGTAAAGGTCGTGCTGAATTACAAATTGCAGTGACTCAAGAGCAAGGCTTTGAAATGTGTGTGCTCAGGTTGTTGGCATTCCGCCCGATGGCGAATAATGAGCAGCTGACCACTCAAGCACCTCCAGAACAATCAAATGTCTTAAAAGAAGCTGAAAATTTCAATCAGATTTCGACAGAGAATTCAGAATCTATACCGGCAGATCATCAAGAAGCAGGATCGAAAATCAGTTCGCCTGAGAATAATACGAGTTCGATTCAGCATAGTCGTGATGTAAATGATGAGGAAAATACGGATCTAATCTTGTTTCAGCAGATGATGGCATCTGATGATGAGGCTTTTCCTACGGAGTCAGTTCATCCTGAAAAATCTGAATCTGAAAGCTTACATTCAACAGAATTAAATCATGCGGATGATGTCGGTCAGTCTGTATCTGTTGAGGTGAAACAAGAGAATTTAACCAACTCTGTGGTAGGCAGTGGGGAGATTGAGCTGACTTCATTTGGAGCAAGCTTTAATTCAGAACCTGTTGAATCTTCAATTGTTGATCAAGACAATATTTTCTTTTTAGAGCCTAAACCAAATGAACTTTCTGCTGAAAGTGCTGAATTGTCAGTTCAAGAAGAAGGAACATCGAATGGCTCTCATTTCCCAAGTCTAGATCTACCCGATGAGAATAAAATTGTTGTCACAGATGTTGGCTTAAAAGGTTTAATGCCTCAAGATATTCTTAAACTTGAGCCTGTCGAATTGGTAGGTGAATGGGATACTCAAAAGTGGGAATATTGGTTCAGAAATAGTCCATTAACACCTGCGGTACAAGAATTAGCACAACAAGGTCTTATGCAAGGTCAAATTGATGGGACATGTGAATTCTATATCCCTGCAAAATACGAAGCTTTATTGCACTCACTCATTCCGAGTTTAGAAGCAGCACTCAAGCAATCATTTTCAAAATCTCAATTAATCGTAAAATACAACGAACCAAACGGTGAGACGCCTTTCGATCTGCAGGAAAAGCGTAAGCAAAAGGCATATCGACGTGCTGAAGAATTGATTCATCAAGAACCCGTCGTGGAAGACTTGTTAAAAATTTTCGGCGGTGAGCTACATAATATTCAGCTTAAGTCTTAAGTTGATTTCGTCATAAACGTAGTTAAGGCTTCGCGTATTGAGTTTGGTAATTCAATACTTTTACGAGAGTCACGGTCGACAAATACATGCACAAAATAACCTTGAGCAGCAGGCTCTGATTGATTTTTCTTAAATATTGAAATGCTATACGTCACTGAAGATCGTCCAATCTTTTCGATAGCGACAGCAACATCAATCACTTCGGGGTAGGATAGTTCAGAAAAATATGTACATTTTGATTCAATAACGAGTCCAATGATAGGCGAAGTTTTAAAGTCAAATAGTGCGTGTTGAATAAGTAGCGCATTTGCGGCGGTGTCAAAGTAGCTGTAATAAGTGACGTTATTGACATGCCCATACACGTCATTATCAGCCCAACGGGTTTGGATGGGAAAAAAGAATTGATAGTCTGCTCTAGTTTTTTTTGAAATAGTTGTCATATTTTATTCAGAAAGTTGATTAAAGATTTCGAGTCATTTAATGATAAATTGCTTGGTAGATGCTTAAAGCATCAGCATAGCTTAGAGCTCTAGGATTGTTTTGTAAGAGGCGCGTTTGTTGCATCGCATCATTAGCTAACATCTCTAAATCTGATTCTTGTACACCTAGCTCATTAAGTTTTAAGCTCAACCCACTCTGGCTAACATGCCTTTCCATATGATCAATAAATAAATCACATAAGCCATCAGTATTGCCTTTGCTATATGGGTCAATCCATTGCATCAGTTCAGCATAGTATTTCTTCGCTTGAGGTGCATTGAATTTCAGTGTTTCAACAAGCACGATTGCATTGGTATGACCATGCGATAAGTGATAATGCCCGCCCAAAGGATAGGCAAGCGCATGAACCGCTCCAACAGGAGCATTTGCAAATGCTTGTCCAGCCAACATAGAGCCTAAGAGCATTTTTTGGCGCGCTTCTAGGTTTTGGGGTTGCTCTAGAACAAGTTTTAAATTTTGATTCAATAAATCCAATGCTTGTTTAGCGAGCAAATCAGAATAGAAATTTTTCTTTAGTTTTGAGGTGTAGGCTTCAATTGCATGCACCATTGCATCAATTCCTGTTGCTGCAGTGATGTGAGCCGGAAGACCTTGAGTAAAAGTTGCATCTAAAATGGCAGTATCCGCATACAGAACGGGTGAAACAATTCCTGTTTTTGTTGTTTTGCCTGTAGTGACAATAGAGATTGGTGTAACTTCAGAACCCGTACCTGCAGTTGTAGGCACTAAGATGAGTGGTAATCGTGGCGATTGAGCTTGATTGACGCCATATAACTCAGAAATCGTTTGGGTTTGATTGGGGTGCGCAAGTACGGCAATAATTTTTGCCACGTCTAAGGAGCTACCACCGCCAAAACCAATGACTGCATCAATCTGTAAACGTTTTGCTTCATCTACTGCATTTAAGATGACATCTTCTGGAGGGTCTGCAACGACATCGGAAAAAATACTGAACTCAGTCCCAGTAGCGTTGAAAATGTGAAGAATAGGTTGGTGGAGGTGGTGATCAATCATCCCTTGATCTGTGACGAGAAGAACTTTATTAAATCGATGTTGTTTTAAAATTGAGCCAAGCTGTTGAATACTCCCTAAACCAGAAATAATATTCCCGACAGTTTGAAATTGAAATTGGCTCATCACACATCCTTTTTGCGCTTTAAATAAGATTATTGTTTTACAGTTCTATAGGATTCACTCCTTAAATAACTTAACATATGCACTGCGAAAGTATATGTATTTTTGAGGCGAAGATGACGACGAAAATGCCATACAAAATTTTATGTGTATGTTTAGGAAATATTTGTCGTTCCCCAACAGCAGAAGTGGTAATGAAACACTTTGCGGATTTAGAAAAATTAAATATTCAAGTTGATTCAGCTGGAACCAGTAATTATCACCCAAACAAAGCGCCTGATTATAGAAGTCAAAAGCACGCATTGAAACGAGGATATGATTTATCTTCATTACGTGCGAGACAGATTCGTATTGAAGACTTTAAGGAATTTGATTTAATCTTGGCGATGGATCATGAAAATCTAGTCAATATTCAGAAACTGCAAGTTGAAGCAGCGCAAATATTTCAAAACCATGAACTGCGAGCAAAAATAGAGCTCATGAGTGCCAAAGATCCTTCATATTTAAATCAACCAGTACCTGATCCTTACTATGGTGGAGATGATGGCTTTGAGTTGGTCTTAGATCAATGTGAGTCGAACAGTAAAGCATGGATTAGTTACTTAAAACCAATGTTGCAGCAGTCAAACGTTGAGTAAGATAAAAATATGATTGATATTCAAACCAATATACAACTCCAGTCTTTCAATACGTTGAATTTAAATGCTGTTGCATCTCATTATTGTATTGTTCGATCTCTTCAAGATTTGCGTGAAGCAATTGAATTTGCTGAGCAAGCTCAATTAAACATGATGATACTTTCAGGGGGGAGTAATATGCTGCTCCCTGAGCATCTAGATGCTTTGGTAGTTCAATTACATTTAGATGATCTTGTCCTGCTTGCTGAAGATGATACCAATGTAACAATTCGAGTAGGTGCTGGACGTCACTGGCATGAGTTCGTGCTTTGGACAACAGAGCAAGGTTTCTATGGATTGCAAAATCTCGCATTGATTCCAGGGTGGGTGGGTGCTGCACCTGTTCAGAACATTGGTGCCTATGGCGTTGAAGTCGGTGAATTTATTGAATTTGTAGAGGCTTTTGATCGTACTAAAAATGAAATTGTTCAAATCCAAGCGAGTGATTGTCATTTTTCATATCGACACAGCATTTTTAAAGATCAGCCTGAGCGGTTTGTTATTACTGCGGTCATCTTTAAATTACTTAAACAGCCACAACTCAAAATGAATTATGGAGATTTAAAAGCTGCGATGGGCGATGACATTACGCCATATAATTTACAGCAACAAGTGATCAAAATTCGTCAAAGTAAACTCCCAGATCCTGCAGAATATCCAAATGCAGGGAGCTTTTTTAAAAATCCGATTTTAATTAAAACGAAATTTGAGGAAGTTTTACAGCTTCATCCCACGATTCCACACTATCCTCAAGCAGATGGTTCTGTAAAAGTTGCAGCAGGTTGGTTGATTGACCAATCAGGCTGGAAAGGAAAAAAATTAGGAAAAGTGGGAATGTTTGATCGACAGGCTTTAGTTTTAGTCAATTACGCCGATGCATCTCTCACAGATGTGCAGGCAACCTATCGCTCTGTGCAGCAAGATGTGTTAAATAAGTTTGGTATTTTATTAGAACCTGAGCCTGTTTTGTTCGATCAAAAAGGTTCTATTCAATCTCATTTGGTTTAAAAAGGACAGTATGTCTAGAAAACATTGGATGGTGGCAACGGTGCGTATGATGGCGATCATATTCGCACTTTTGGGCTGTCTCATGGTTTTCTGGTATACACCATTTTATTCAGCACTTGTTGTGAAATCACTTCACGCATTTGTCCCTATCAAAGTTGACGAAATTGCGGCCAAGAGCCAGCAAATGGCAGCGTTAACTGATAAGGAGGATTTGGAGCCTGGTTCAAGGCTGTGGATTGCAAGACAAGCTTATCTCAAACTTATTGAAGAACAATTGAATGATCAAGGGGCTGAACAGCTTGCTGAAATTCAAACTCGCTATGTGTTATTAAAACAAAAAATTAAAGATGAATTGCTTACAGATATAAATACAAAGAATGAAACTAAAGAGGATGTTGTCTTCGCAATTGATCAGCCTGATTTAGCCAGTGATGTTGCCATAAGCCAAACTGATTCAACAAATTCATCCATCAATGAAGAAAAAAATCAGCGCTTGGCTTTAATGGAAAAATATGAATTTTTCCTTAGAAATCATCCCTTAGAAGAAGATGAGGTTCAAACATTAGATCCGCAAATCTATAAAGATATCGCGTTGATTCAGAATGAAAATAAAACTTTATCAAATCAGAAAGATAAACCTTATGCGATAGTTGTGTTGGGTGGTGGGTTGACGCTAGGGGATAATAAAATTGATATCGTAGTTAATGATTACACACGCTCTAGACTAGAAAAAACACTTGAGATTGAGAAGCAAACGGATTTACCTATTGTGTTGAGTGGTGTTGAAGCACCGTACATGCAAGCGTGGTTAGCATCGCGTGGGGTAGAAGCGAATCTATTAGAGCAACGCAGCATGAATACCTGTGAGAATACACGCTTTAGTTCATTATTATTACAAAAAAAAGGAGGAGCGCCGACAGTGATTTTGATTACCGATCGTTATCATATGACACGTACACGACGTCTTTTTGCTTTGAACGGTATCAAAACAATTCCTGTTGAAGCGCCCATGCCTACAATGCTGACAACATGGCGTCCTAGCCAATTAAATTACGATCACAGTCGTCGTGCAAATTATGAATTACTTGCCACGATCAGAGATGTAATGTTTGGCTCTAGCGGTTGTCGGGAGGTGCCATAATGTCTGATATTCCATTTCTGAATCCAAATGTGTTGAAACAACTCGATTTACCCATTCCGAATCGAGAACAAACACCATTAAAGTTGGAACCTTTAAACTTAAATCGACCTTATTCTCCTTCGAAAGAGATTCAAGCTTATCGTCATCTTTACGCACTTGATCGTCTTGAAGCGAATTATTGGCAGGGTTATATCAAAATGCCTTTGTTCAAACTTCATGTACAGGTGTATCAACCTCGCATAGAGCAGGTGAAAGGTACTGTATTCTTATTGCATGGCTATTTGGAACACAGTGGGATTTACCAACCAATTATTGGTGAATTGCTGGATCAAGGGTTTAGTGTTTTAACTTATGACTTGCCTGGACATGGGTTAAGTGATGGCAATGCTGCCAGCATTCAGAACTTTGATCATTATCAGCAAGTACTCCATGCGGTTCACCAATATGTAAAACAAGCTGATCAATTGCCTAAACCATGGCTAGGTATCGGACAGAGTACTGGTGGTGCAATTTGGATGCATCATTTGTTGGAGTTTGCTGAACAACGTAAAAATCCAATTGTAGAACGCGTATTACTCTTGTCGCCATTAGTCAGACCTGCAAAAACAGCATGGTGGCATAATCCAGTAGGCTTGGGCATCATTCGCCGTATCAAACGTGAAGTTCCAAGACATTTTAAACGCAATAATCACAATCCTGAATTTTTAAGATTTGTACGTCTAAAAGATCCACTACAACCGCGCATGATGGGGATGGATTGGATATTAGCAATGTCAAAGTGGATGTTGGAAATGGAAAATCGACCTGCATGCCGAATTCCAGTTTGGCTCGCTCAAGGTGCCCAAGATCAAACCGTAGACTGGCGTTATAATATCGAATTTATTCGCAGAAAGTTTCGCCTTCAGATCTTGCTCATGTTAGAGGAGGGATCTCATCAGTTGATCAATGAGCGTGCGGATATACGGGCAGCATTAACGGGTTTAATCCCAGCATTCTTACATGCGCAAAGTCATAAAGGATACTTTTAAAATAAAGGTGCTGATTTCAGCACCTTTTTGATGAAACTAGAATTTGCTGGCATCTGCCAAATTCCACATTCTGAAATAGAAATTTTCTTCGTCTTTATCTTTACAGTTTAATAATTGACCTGATTCTAACCAAAAATGTAATTGAGCATAATTTTTGATTTCACGATCATTTATACGTTGCGCGAGATGATGAGCTTTAATTTCACTCGGATGATTTAAACCTGCAGCTGCTATCATTTCTGCTAGTGCATGTAATGTGTTTTTGTGGAAATTATAAACACGTTCTGCTTTCGTTGGTACATGTACTGCTTTTTGGCGCTCAGCATCTTGTGTTGCTACCCCAACAGGACACTGATTGGTATGGCAACTTTGAGCTTGGATACAACCGACAGCAAACATAAATCCACGAGCTGAATTCACCCAATCTGCACCCAAGGCAAAGGTACTTGCAATATCAAAAGCACTGATGATTTTACCACTTGCACCAATTTTTACTTTATCTCTTAATCCAGCACCTACTAAGGTATTGTGTGCAAACAAGAGCGCTTCACGCAGTGGTGTTCCGATATTATCGCTAAATTCAATCGGTGCAGCACCGGTTCCACCTTCTGATCCATCTACGACGATAAAATCAGGAACAATATTGGTTTCAAGCATCGCTTTGACAATACTCATAAATTGCCAAGGCTGTCCGATACATAATTTGAATCCAACAGGTTTACCACCTGATAGTTCACGTAACTTTTGAATAAAATGCATCATTTCAATCGGTGTATTAAAGCTAGGGTGGCTTGGCGGGGAAATACAATCGCGATCACGAGGAACACCACGAATCTTCGAAATTTCTTCTGTAATCTTATGTTTGGGTAAAATACCGCCGTGACCTGGTTTTGCACCTTGAGACAGTTTTAGCTCAATCATTTTGATATTGGGATGTTTGGCTTGAGCTTTAAATTTTTCAGGATCAAATAGACCGTCTTCAGTTCGACAACCAAAATATCCACTGGCGATTTGCCAAACAATATCTCCATTATTTTCAAGATGGTAGGGGCTTAGGCTTCCTTCGCCAGTATCATGATAGAACTGACCCATGTGGGCACCGAGATTAAGTGCGCGTATTGCATTAGCACTTAAACTCCCAAAACTCATTGCTGAGATATTCATGATTGATGCACTATAAGGTTGAGCGCACTGATCATTACCCACTTTAATACGGAAGGTGCTGGTATCAGCTGGGAGTTTCGGTGCAAGAGAGTGAGTAATGAAACGATAGTCATCTTGATATACATCAATAATTGAACCAAAAGGCTTATCAGCATTTTCATTCTTTGCACGCTGATAAACTAAGCTACGTTGCATTCTTGAAAAGGGTAAAGCGTCTTGGTCTGATTCAATAAAATATTGACGAATTTCGGGTCTGAAATCTTCAAATAAGAAGCGAAAATGCCCCATGATTGGGTAGTTCTTTAAAATCGAATGTTTATTTTGAAGTACATCATATAGGCCTAAGACACTGAGTAAACTGGTCAGTAGCCAAATAATATTAATGACACTGTCGGATAGAAAATAATAAAGATAATGGGGGCTGTAAAATAGCCTAAGCCATGTAATACTCAGGGCGATGATAATACATGCGAACCATACAGAATGCCTTGAAAAAAAAGTGTTCAGTAATTTATGTCTTATTGCTTGAGCAGGACTTGCCATTTTTATTTTCCATCGTTCTTTACTGCAATTACCATACGAACTTCTATGGAATCAGACAAGTAGTGAATTGTTAGCTTACAGATGTAAGCTAACAATTTATATTTATGGGTTTAGTTTTCTTCCGAAGGAAGCAACATAATGATCGAATTATTCAAGAGTTCCGCGAGATCTTCAAGAATGTGTTGATCAAATAAATTTTCATCCAAAGCGATCATTTCACCATCAGCGATACGTTTTAAATGGGGTTTAAATTCTTCGGAGATGCATAAGCGTTCTCCATTTGCCCAAAAGTTAAGTTCATCATTGAAGTTGCTATAAAGCAAACGTGAAGCAGGTTCGATTTTTAATAAATAACCTTCTTCAAGTGCTTCTTCTAAATCACCTGTTCCAATTTCGTCATTTTCTGGAATATTGTTAGGATAACCAGGTTGCGAAGCGAGACACATGATGGCTTCATTTAGCATCTCAGGTTTTTGCAGTTGAGCTAAAAGTTGTTCGCGCAAATAGCTAAGCTCATGATCTGAAATTTCGCCGACAGCAGTGCTGACAGAGCGTGTGATATCTAATAATGGTTTTTTCAGTTGCTCTTGTTCTGAAAAAGAATCACCAAGACTATCCATCATGTCTGAGATATTTGGCATGCGGAAACCGAAAGAATAGGTTAAACACTCATCTTCAGCTACGCCATAATGAGAAAGACCAGGTGGGACATATAGTAAATCTCCTGGCGCCAAAACTTCATCAAAATGAACTTCCATTTCTTGCAAAAGTTTTAAAGGCTGACCTGCAACGAGTGCTGTCTGTTCATCACACATTTGGCCTAATTGCCAACGGCGATGTCCGTAACCTTGAACTAAAAATACATCATAAAAATCGAAGTGTTTACCGACAGAACCACCTTGTGGTGCGTAAGACACCATAATATCTTCACGACGCCATTGAGGAATAAAAGGAAATTTTTTCCATAACTCAGCAAGATCAAACGAATAGTGATCGACCGCTTGAACGAGTAGTGTCCATAATTTTGGCATTTTTTGGAAGTCTGCTTTGAGCAGTGGCGATGACTTCACATTCCATTGATTAGGGTCACGATCTTTTTGTTTGATCAAACGTGCAGTCACGTTTTCATCGAGTGCAAGCTCCATAACATCATTGGGTTCAAGTAAACCCACAATTTCAGGAACTGCATTACGAACGAGGAGCGGTTTTTTTTGCCAATATTCCGTAAGGAATTGTTCAGCGCTAATACCGCCGAGAACGTCTAAAGTTTGGGACATAATAAGGACTACAATTTAGTTTGGCTTATTGTCCCTTGAACGATGCAAGTTCTGCAAGTGACACGGCTTTAAAAGCGCATGTTTTCTTGCTTATGGATGAGACAAATGAATATGAAAAAAAATGAATATAGCTGTTTTAAAGAAATAATTAATTTACACTTTGAGGGAATTTCATATCGTATAAAAGCCATTATGTTAAATGAGGCAGATTTATTGAATCAAATATTAACTAAACTAATCATCATCAAAAGGGCTTTCAACACCAAAACTATTTATACAGGCTTTGGATGCATATATAAGCCCACCTCCTGAAGAATGAATGCTGACCAAGAAGTCTTTTGTTTCGAAAATTTCAGGAGGGGGTATAAGGTATATTTTTTCTTGAACTACAAATCTGTGGACTAAGTTAAGTAAAAAAAGTGCGCTAGATGAGTCTAATAGATTTTTTAAGTTCGCGAGATTTCTATTAATTTCACGATCATGCTTAATTTTATTATGGTGATTCCACCATAAAATTGTTTCATCGCTATCTATTTTATCAAATGGAGTGAATTTTAAAGATGTATATTTAATTTTTACGTTAGACTTTAAGAGAGATAGACTTTGTAGTTGTGTTTCATCTTTATAGTATTCACGAAAATCTCTAAAGTTGAATGAATTACCAATATTAGATGTACAAGCTTTAAAAAATTGCTTCAATTTCTGAACAAATTGTAAGATACAAATTCATTATTTCTATAGAAAAAGTTTCATTGTTTCTAATGTCAAAATCTACGTGAGTACTAAATTCTTTTAGTTTTTTTTCTATATGTAGAAATCTATTCCAGAAGTTATCATGCATATGTATCCCCCTAAAGATAGTATCCAAAATTGAAAAAAACTTTAACAATGATAACTTAAACTAAGATAATGGATGTTATACAAAGTTTCTTAACTTGTTCATGTAATTCATATTCTTAACTTGAAATGAACAACCCAAATATGATCATTTGAACTTTTTTACAATTTCTATGTTTTGAGATCGCTTATCGATCAATTTTCCACAGCTTTGTGTATATAAATTAATTTAGCTCAGTTGTAATTATTTGAGCTAAAAATAGGGTATTTATTTCATTCATCAGTTGCTAGTAACAAATAATTCCAAAAAAACCGAGTTATTGAACTCGGTCTTATTTATTAATATGCAACGTATCAAGGCACTAGAATTTTCAATTCACGTAAAATTTTACACAATTGAATCATCGGCATGCCCATCAACGTGGTTTGGTCTTGCCCAATCATTTCTTCAAATAAGCTGATGCCCAAACTTTCGCATTTGAAACTTCCAGCACACTGTAAAGGTTGTTCAAGTGCGACATAACGCTGAATTTCTTCCAGATTCAAATGCCTAAATTTGACCTTATAATGTTCAACAATGGTTTCTTCAAACCCAGATGAAGCGTGTTGAACACTCAAAGCTGTACTGAAATAAACAATTTTTCCTGAATTTGCTTGAAGTTGTTTGATTGCTTTTTCAGGAGATAAAGGTTTTCCAATAAATATATCAGGTGCGCCTTCACGCCAAGCCACCTGATCAGAACCAATAACGATCGCATCTGGATCTTTCTCAGCAAAATATTTTGCTTTTTCATATGCAAGTCGATAGGCAAGATCATCGGCATGGCTTTCCCCACGCGGAGTCTCATCGATATCGGGTGATATTTGTTCAAAATCGATATGTAATCGATTAAGTAGTTCCTTACGTGTCTGACTGCCAGAAGCTAAAATAATTCTTGCTGACGTTGAAGCAACATGATGATTCATTACACTGAGAATTCCATTAAAATGTCGATCGGGACATAAGCAAGTACTGATTGATGACAAGCCTGAAGTTTTAAATTCGGGGCCATATCATTCTGATAAGCTTCAACCCAGCGCGTCACACAAATACACCAGAAATCACCAGGCTTTAAACCAGGAAAACCAACTTCGGGTAGTGGTGTTGTCAAATCATTCCCAATTCGTTGCGAGAAACTTAAGAATTCTGACGTCATTTCGGCACAGACTGTATGTTGACCTAAATCAGACGGCGCAGTGTGGCAAAAACCATTTCTGAAATATCCTGTGATAGGATCAAAACAACAACTGGCGAGCGGTTCGCCGAAAACATTTAAACGATTAATACTTGGATCTGGATGGATAGACATAGTAACACTTTATGGTTCGACTCCATCTATCATAATCAAATCTAAAGATTTCTACAGCTTTTCTGAAATTTTACTCACCTTTTTTACCATAATCATTTAGAATCTATGCGGTTTTAATATCTATAAAGTGAGCTATACATGAACTTTCAGCGTATGACTGACCTCGATTTAGCAGGTAAACGTGTTCTGATCCGTGAAGACTTAAACGTTCCTGTTAAAAATGGTGTGATTACGAGTGATGCACGTTTACGCGCTGCATTGCCAACAATTAAAGCCGCTCTTGAAAAAGGCGCAGCAGTAATGGTTTATTCTCACCTTGGTCGTCCAGTTGAAGGTGAGCCTAAAGCTGAACAATCACTTGCACCTGTTGCTGCCTACTTAACTGAAGCATTGGGTCAAGAAGTTAAATTACTCACTGAATATTTGGATGGTGTTGAAGTTGCGCCAGGCCAAGTTGTGTTACTTGAAAACTGTCGCTTTAACACAGGCGAAAAGAAAAATAATCCAGAGTTAGCAGCAAAATATGCAGCACTTTGTGATGTGTTTGTGATGGATGCATTTGGTACTGCACATCGTGCAGAAGCATCGACAGAAGGTGTGGCTCGTCTTGCTAAAGTTGCAGCAGCAGGTCCATTACTTGCCGCTGAATTAGACGCACTCGGTCGTGCGCTTCAGACGCCTGAAAAACCAATGGTTGCTATCGTAGCGGGTTCAAAAGTATCGACTAAACTTGATGTTTTAACATCGTTATCAGATATTTGTGATCAGCTCATTGTCGGTGGCGGTATTGCGAATACATTCTTAGCAGCTGCGGGCTATAACGTTGGTAAATCACTTTGTGAAAATGATTTAATCGATACAGCTAAAGCAATTGCTGCGAAAGTATCGGTTCCATTGCCAACAGATGTTGTTGTTGCTGACGCATCAGAAATTAACTTTGATGACTTCCTTGGCTCATTAGCGGCAGCAAAAGCCGTAGTGAAAAAAGTTGAAGATGTTGCTGACAATGACATGATTCTTGATGTTGGTCCAGAAACAGCTCAAGCGTTTGCTGAAATTTTAAAAACTTCAAAAACAATTCTTTGGAATGGTCCAGTAGGCGTATTTGAGGTTGATCAATTTGGTGAGGGCACGAAAGCGCTATCTTTAGCGATTGCAGAATCTGAAGGTTTCTCTATTGCCGGTGGTGGTGATACTTTAGCTGCGATTGATAAGTATGAAGTTGCTGACAAAATTGGTTATATCTCAACGGGTGGGGGTGCTTTCCTTGAATTTGTAGAAGGCAAGACATTACCAGCAGTCGCTGTTCTACTTGAACGCGCTTAATTGGATTTAAGAAAAAAGACCTTCTAAGAAGGTCTTTTTTTATGACTAATTTTCGTCATGAAAATGAAATAATTTTGAAATATTATGATCATAATCTGATTTATCATGCGGAATAACATCATGAAATTACAATTAGGCGTAATTGCACTATTGACTGCTACTCTTGCAATGACGGCTTGTTCTAAACAAGAAAGTGCACCAGCGGCAGATCAAACATCAACATCAGAAGTTGCTGTTGAAGCATCAGATATTAGTGCTGAACAACAAGCGGCTATCGATGCTATTGATCAGCCATTACAAGATGAAAATAATACTGATGTTCCTGAAGAAGTTGCAAATGCACCTGCTGATCAAGCAACGGCGGAGTGATTTTCTACTTCAATAAGTATTAAATTGAAAATCTCCCTGCAATTGCAGGGATTTTTTATGAAATACTGTCAATTGTTGCTGAATTGAAACACAGGTCAGGTTAGAATATGGAGCATTACCTGGGAGGAAATTATGGCTCTTATTTCAATGCGCCAGCTCTTGGATCACGCCGCAGAACATAGTTACGGCGTACCAGCGTTTAACGTAAACAACTTAGAACAAATGCGCGCGATTATGTTAGCCGCAGATGAAACAAATTCACCTGTTATTGTTCAAGCATCTGCTGGTGCTCGTAAATATGCTGGTGCTCCATTCTTACGCCATCTTATTTTGGCTGCAATCGAAGAATGGCCACACATTCCAGTTGTGATGCACCAAGACCATGGTACTGATCCTGACGTTTGCCAACGCTCAATCCAATTGGGCTTTTCATCTGTAATGATGGATGGTTCATTAGGTGCAGATGGTAAAACACCAACAACTTATGATTACAACGTAGATGTAACTCGTCGTGTTGTTCAAATGGCACATGCGTGTGGTGTATCTGTAGAAGGTGAGATTGGTTGCCTAGGTAGCCTTGAAACTGGTTTGGCTGGTGAAGAGGATGGTGTTGGCGCTGAAGGCGTTCTAGATCATTCACAACTCCTTACTTCGGTTGAGGAAGCGACTCAATTTGTCGCTGATACTAACGTTGATGCGTTAGCAATTGCGGTTGGTACTTCACACGGCGCTTATAAATTTACGCGTCCACCTACAGGTGATATTTTAGCGATTGATCGTATTAAAGAGATCCACGCTGCACTTCCAAATACTCATCTTGTAATGCATGGTTCAAGTTCAGTACCACAAGAATGGTTAGCGATTATTAACCAATACGGTGGTGATATCAAAGAAACTTACGGTGTTCCTGTTGAGCAGTTGGTTGAAGCAATTAAACACGGTGTACGTAAAATCAATATCGACACTGACTTACGTTTAGCTTCAACAGGTGCTATGCGTCGTATGATGGCTGAAAAACCAAGCGAATTTGATCCACGTAAATTCTTTGCTCAAACTGTTGAAGCAATGAAGCAAATCTGTGTAGATCGTTATACTGCATTTGGTACAGCAGGTCATGCTGATAAGATTCGTCCAATTTCTTTAGAGAAAATGGTAGAACGTTATAAATAATTAATAAAATTATTTATAATTTTAAAAAGCCCACAGTGATTGTGGGCTTTTTCTTGAATAAAAAAACAAGAGCAAATTATGGAACTGATTTTTTCAGCAGCTTTGTGCAGCGTACTAGTATCGATTTTATTGAAGTTTAGTAAGTTTCGTGGATTTGATGTCATGCAAATGATTGCATGGAATTATGCTATCGCCACGATACTCTGTTTTTTTTGGTTTAAGCCAGACCTCAACCAAATATCATTAACCTCCACACCTTGGTGGCTTATTGGGTTGTTGGGGATAGCATTACCCTCAATATTCTTGCTGCTTTCCAAATCACTTGATCAAGCTGGAATTATTAGAACTGAAATCGCACAAAGATTATCCGTTGTTCTTTCATTGTTGGCAGCCTATTTTCTTTTCCAAGAAAAATTTAGCACACTGAAATTGATTGGTATTGCATTGGGTCTAGGTGCAATTGTTTTGATCATTTTTTCTAAAAAATCAACACCAACATTGCAAACAAAAAAAGCAGGAATGTATTTGCTCGCAGTTTGGCTTGGCTATGCACTCGTAGATGTTATGTTAAAATACAGTACAAGTTTAGGGTTAAAATTTGCAGTCAGTTTAAACTTGATGTTTGTGTTTGCTTTCATTATTTCCATCGGATATTTGTCCCTGCGTCAAACATCATGGACATTGCAAAATTTTCTTGCTGGACTAAGTTTAGGTGTATTGAATTTTGCCAATATTGCACTTTATGTGAAAGCACATATGTTGTTAAAGGATTCACCCGCAATCGTATTCGCTGGCATGAATATTTTGGTCGTAGTGTTAGGTGTGATCGCAGGTATATTAGTTTTTAAAGAAAAAATAACCCTAAAAAACAGCTTAGGTATTCTGTTAGCGATCACAGGGGTGCTGTGTTTAGCATTCGCAATTTAACTGTGAACTTGCATTCATTCTGTTTAATCATATAGTCGATAGATTCCACTAAAGCGCTCACAGCCTTTTTGCTCAGTTGAGACAATCAGTAATGATTTTTGATATTTGAGTTTGTACTGACAATCATGCTCATTATCAATAATTTCGTGTTTGCTTTGAGTGGTTGTATAAGCCAATAATGGGATGGTCTGGGTTTCTAGGCGATTGTTAGGGCTACGATAAGCAATACCTTCAATTTTAACGCGATCCTTGCTTAATTGATGAATCTTAAGGTGTACAGGTTGCGCTGCAATTTTACCTTGTTCAAACTTGATGTAATGCTGAGTGAGCGTTTGATTCATCGACATGTAAAAATTTAAATCATCAATGCGTTGATTGATTTGTAATGACACACAATTTTTATTTTTACACTGCTGCAGTCGATTCAGCCAAAGCTGTTGTGTATCTTGAATTAATCGAGTTGGTGCATCGGTAACTAAGTAGGATGTTAAAAAGCGTTCATTCAATTCATCTCTCAAAGATGAAAAATCAACAGCACAAATCATGGAATTTTTAAAACTTGATTGAGGCTTATCACATTGAATAAGTTGTGCCTGTGCGACAGAAACACTGCTTAATCCAATGAAAAAGATAGAAATTAAAGGTTTCATCCAACTTGATACGCTTTTTGACAACATCATCGCTTATACTTTCAAATGTTTGCGCATCTACTATAGCGAACAAGAATCAAAGAATACAAGATTTCATTTTCAAAAACTGTGTAAAGGAGTTCAATGTGAGCTTAGCTATTCGTATAGGCCAAGGTATTGATGTTCATGCTTTTGAGGAAGGCGATTATGTCACATTGGCTGGTATTCGTATTCCGCATACACATGGTTTAAAAGCACACTCTGATGGTGATGTAGTTTTACATGCACTTTGTGATGCATTGTTGGGTGCTTTAGCGCTCGGTGATATTGGACAGCACTTTCCAGATACTGATGAACAGTTCAAAGGCGCAGACAGTAAGGTTTTATTAAAGCATGTTTATCAGTTGATATTGGATCGTGGTTATCAACTGAATAATGCGGATATTACAGTGGCTTGTGAGCGTCCAAAATTAGCGAAACATAATTTAGATATGCGTCAAAGTATTGCAGATGTACTTGATGTGGATATCAATCAGATTAGTATTAAAGCCACAACCACTGAAAAATTAGGATTTACTGGTCGTCAGGAAGGAATTCTGTCTACAGCGACCGTATTAATTAGTCATCAATAAACAATTTTGATCATTCAAAGTTTTGCGCTTTCATTAAAGAGGCTTGCAGTTCTTGAGTGGCTTTACGTCCTTGCAACTGTAAGCCGACCGCGTGCATTAACCCAGTCCAAGTGTTGTTGGGTTCCCATACTTGGTGTAATAGCTCATGTGCTGTAGATAAATCCATATTCATATAATGTAGTCGGTACAGATAGATTAATGAACTACATTGACGATTTTCGGTACAATGTATCCAGACCATTTTCTCTTTCACGAGATGATCGATCAGATCGATTACAAATAAACATTGATCATCATGTGGAAATTCTGGATCAATAGGCACTTGGATGTAGTTAAGACCAATTTCAGCACTCAAGCGATCTTCATGATTTAAGTTCGGTGTAGCATCATTAAAAGCGAGATCAACGATGGTATCGATACCATAAGCTTTAATCGATTTAAGTTGTTCTTCGTTTGGCTGACCTGAGCTAAACAAATGCTCATGAACAAATTGAAAATGGGGGATTGAGCTAAGTTCTTTTTCGAGTTGATCCATGATTAAACCTTATAAAAAACGCCATCGTGTGATGGCGTTTTATCTGATTAACGTTGTGGTAGAACGTCTTTCAAAGCTGCATCCATTTCCAACAAAACTTTTTCAGTTGTTTCCCAATCGATGCATCCATCTGTAACAGACTTACCATACTCTAAATCGCAAAGATTTGCAGGAATATCTTGGCGGCCACCTTTTAAATGACTTTCAACCATAATACCTACGATCGATTTATTGCCATCTAAAATTTGTTCAGTGATATTTTTTAGGACCAATGGCTGAAGGTATGGGTCTTTATTAGAATTGGCATGACTCGCATCAATCATGATCTTGTTACTTACTTTTGCTTTCGCCAATGCATTTTCAGCTTCTGCTACAGAGCCAGCATCATAATTCGGTTTGCCATTACCACCACGTAACACGACATGGGCATATTGGTTGCCTTTAGTACGAATGACCGAAACTTGACCTTGGTCATTTAAGCCAAGGAAACTATGACTATGTTTTACAGATTGCATCGCATTGGTCGCAACAGTGAGACCGCCATCCGTACCATTTTTAAAGCCAACTGGAGATGATAAACCTGAAGACATCTCTCGGTGTGTTTGGCTCTCTGTTGTACGTGCACCGATTGCTGACCAAGAAATTAAGTCTTGGTAGTACTGTGGAGAGTTTGGATCAAGCGCTTCAGTTGCGCATGGCAGACCTTTCTCATTGAGTTCAAGCAATAATTTACGGCCTAAACGTAAACCTTTTTCAATGTTGAAAGAGTCATTCATGTCAGGGTCATTAATTAAGCCCTTCCAACCCACTGTTGTACGAGGCTTCTCGAAATACACACGCATGATGATATAAAGCGTGTCTTTCACTTTTTCGCTTAAGACTTTTAAACGATCAGCATAATCATGAGCTGCTGCAGGATCGTGAATAGAGCACGGTCCAATGACTACGAATAAACGTTTGTCGTTGCCATCTAAGATATTACGTACAGTTTCACGACCTTTTAGGACTGTTTGGTATGCATTATCAGTTAACGGTAATTCTGTTTTTAATTCAGCAGGAGTAACAAGAGGCTGAATGCTTTGTACATTCACGTCATCAATGTCGTTTTGGGTGATAGAATTTGACTGTAAAGTATTCATTGCCGTCACTGGTTCGTTTTTACAAGAAAATGTTCAATCTATTGAATATAGCATGATTCAGTAGATCATTTGTTATCAAAAAGTTGAATGGATTTAATAAAAAAAAGTAATGAAATTGTCTTTTTGGTATTAATCAGAGTTTCTACTTATATTGTATAGAATGATTTAATTTTTGAAAATTATTAAATTGAATAAATCATTTAATTTCACCTCAGTGAATTATACAGCTTCACTGAGGTTACAGTTTGAACATGATATTAATTAAGACTGGGCTTGAGTTGAGGTTTCAATAACTGCCTCAGGTGCGGTCACAGGTTTCGCTTTGACTGGATTAAGCATGAAGTTAACACCAATGGCAAATAAGGTGATGCCCAGTACCTTGCGAATAATTTTTTCAGGTAAATGGGAGCTCACCAGCGTACCAACGATGATTGCAGGAATCGATCCGACTAAAAGCCACATTAATAAATTGAAATCCACATTACCTGAATTCATATGCCCCATACCTGCCACGAGCGTCAGTAAAACTGCATGTACAACGTCAGAACCAATAATTCTAATCATAGGTAAATTAGGGAACATGATGATCAGTGCCATAATGCCGAATGCACCCGCGCCAACTGAAGATAAGGTCACAAAAATACCCAGTACAATACCCATTAAAGCTATATATAAACGCTTCTGCTTTAATTTTTCTCGAGTTAATTCAACTTCCTGTTCAGTAACTTCTTTGGAAAATTTTTTGAAGAATTTTTCTACCTGTGTACGGAATACAATTGAAATACCAGTAATGGTCAGCATAAAGCCTAAGACCATCGTGAGAATGGCTTTGTAATGTGTGGATTGACTCAAATAGTTGTCTAAAACCCAAGTTGTGGCTAAAGAGGCTGGAATACTTCCGATCGCGAGCCAAATGACGATAGGCCAAACAATATTAAGTTTTTTTGCATGTACAAAAGAGCCGCAAAACTTAGAAATCGCGGCATAAAGTAGATCTGTACCAATCGCAATATGTGGTTCAATTTTAAATAAACCAATCAAGATAGGGGTCATAAGTGAGCCACCACCCACGCCAGTGACCCCTACACAGAAACCAACTAAAACACCTGCTAAAATATATTCAATAGAACCGTACATCGTTTGTGCTACTTATCAGAAAACCGGCATATCTTATGATTTTTGAATATAAGCTGTTGTCTTGATTATTCATTTACTTATTCAAAAATAAGATAAAGCATTACTAAGTTAAGATATTTCAAGAACTCAATCTGTTATGAGATGCTTATGTTAAGATACTTGTAGAGCATGAAAGAGGATATTCATTTGCAAAATCGAAAACTTAGAATTGGCATTGTGGTTGGTGAAGTTTCAGGTGATACCTTAGGCGCCAAATTAATACGTCGTTTTCGAGAGCAGGGAATTGATGCTGAATTTGAAGGAATTGGCGGTCCTCAAATGATTGCAGAGGGTTTTAAAAGCTATTATGCGATGGATATTCTATCGGTGATGGGAATTGTTGAAGTATTAAAAGATATTAAAAAACTTTTTGCGGTTCGAGATGGCTTGGTTGATCAATGGACTAAACAACCTGTTGATATTTTTATAGGGATTGACGCACCAGATTTTAACTTACGCTTAGCAAAAAAAATAAAGCAAAAATCGTTGCCAATTAAGACTGTTCAATATGTGAGTCCTTCGGTTTGGGCATGGCGTCAAGGTCGTGTTCATGGTATCAAAGCCTCAATTGACTTGGTGCTTTGCCTATTCCCATTCGAAAAAACTTTTTATGATCGATTTAATGTGCCAGCGGTATTTGTTGGACATCCTCTCGCTAATCAATTACCGCTGGAAAATCCTATACTCGATGCAAAGCAGGCGCTTGGTTTAAATCCTGCACAAAAACATATCGCATTACTGCCTGGAAGTCGTCGTGGTGAAGTTGATAAGTTAGGGCCGCTTGTATTAGAGGCAGCTAAGATTGTCCATCAAAAATATCCTGAGTATCAATTTTTAATTCCAGCCATCAATGAGGCTCGTAAACAACAAATTGAGCAGATCTTAATAGGTTACCCAGATAGGCTCAGAGATAATATCAAGTTAATGGAAAATATTGATGCGGAATCTAAAATAGGTCGGATGGTCATGGATGCCAGTGATATTGTGGCGTTGGCATCGGGTACTGCAACACTTGAGGCGATGTTATTGCATCGTCCCATGGTGACTTTTTATAAATTAAATAGTTTGACCTACTGGATTGCGAAACTTTTAGTGAAAATTCCTTATTATTCTTTACCTAATATTATTGCAGGTAAAAAAGTAATTCAGGAGTTAATCCAAAATGATGCAACTCCAGAAAACTTAGCACATGAGATTGAGTTGTTGATGAATATCGAAAACTCAAAAATACAATCTATGCAATTGTTGACGATGCACAAGCAACTATTGTCGGATCAAAATGAAGATCCAGTGCACGCAATTCTATCTATCCTTTAAAAAAAGCCTCATATTGAGGCCTTATTGATTTAGCATTATGAATCAGCACGAATTTTTAATTCATAACCCGTATATTTGCGTATATTGATTACACCTGTGTCCATAATCAGATATTGTCCTTTGATACCGTGCAGTTTTCCACGTATGACTGGCGTTTTGTCTAAGTTATGCGAGTTAATTTTTTTAGGATATTGATCGACAGGATAAATGAATTCACGAGGAAGTTCGTTTTCTAAAATTTCTACATTTTCATTGAAATCTAGGCTCATGCTGAACTCATCTCGAATGGTTTCAATTTGAGGTTCAAACTCCGTGAGCAATTCATCTCTGATCTCTAACAAATTTACCTTTTCCGCTTCACCTTTCAGCAATTTTCTCCAGTCTGTTTTATCAGCGACTTGCGTACCAAACATGACTTCAAGTTGTCCTGATAACCGACGAGAGCCCACTTTCATAATAGGTAAAGCTTGGGTAGCCCCTTGATCTAGCCAACGTGTTGGCATTTGACCTAAACGGGTAATGCCAACCTTTAATGCACTTGAATTGGCAAGATAGACAATATGGGGTTGAAAGCATACTTCTTGGGCAAAGCTTTCTTCACGACAAGTCCCTAAATGGTAATGGCATGTTTCTGGCTTCATAATACACATATCACAGGCTGCTTTCGTTTTCATGCATTTAAAGCAGTGACCTTGGGAGTATGATTTTGGTGTTTTATTCCCACAGGAAACACAGTAAATTTTGCCGGTCCATTCAATTTCAATTTCTTGACCTAAGTTGAACGGGAGATTGATTTCTGAACGATCTAAAATAAATTTATATTCAACATTTGCCTGTTGTGTTTGTTGTTCAGTTACACTTAGGTTGGTTAAACCAGCGTGCATTTTATGACAAATGCCCTGTAATTCCATGCTTTAATCTCACTCAAATAAGGTGCAGCTCATGGCTGAGAAAAATGTCATCACGTCAATGCTAGACGATTTATCTAAAGAACAGCCAATTCAAACTGCCGTATGTCTTGGTCAGGATCTCAGCCAAGACTATGCTCAAACAATCCAATGGAATCATTTTAACGTAACTGAATTTTTAATGCTTCCTTTTCAGCAACGCTATGATCTAGGTGTTGTGATTTTAAAAAATGAACAGATGGATACACTATCAACCCATCATAAATCACAAATGCTGGTAAAACTGCGTGATTTAATGGCAAAAAGAATCGTCGTGTTGAGTCATATTGCAGATGAACAATTATTAAGAAGTCTGGGATTCACGCAGCTCATTGAGCAAAAAAATACAGAACAAGATTTCGCCTTATGGCAATTCAATATTTTGAATTATAAGCATGTGCCAGATTGGTTTAATTCTAAGTTTTGGGCTAATCCAGAAAATTGGAATAAGTTTCGATGGTAATGGCAAACTTTGAGTTTATCAAAACACAACAATTTCAATGTACAAAGCCATGTTTTTAACGATATGCTGATTCATGAAAATAAGAATGCAAAGGTGTCTTGATGACAAATTTAAGTAATATCGTTGAAATTTTAGCGAAACAGGCTTTAGGCGGTAATCAACAATCTAATCAATCGGGATTGGGTGGTGTACTTGGTTCGGTACTCGGAAGTTTAACGGGACAATATAATCAGACCAATCAAAACCAACAACAAGGTGGATTGGGAGGGATTTTAGGATCTGTACTTGGTGGTTTATCGGGTAGTCAATCTGGTGGTGTAGGCAAATCATCAGGTCTAAACGCTCAAACCTTATTAATCGCAGTAGTTCCTTTAATTCTCAATTGGATTCAAAAAAATGGCGGTTTGCAAGGTGCACTTGATCAACTGAAAGGTCTAGGTCTGACGAGTCAAGTGGATGATTGGGTGTCAACTGGTCCTGGTGAAAATGCCAATGTCAGTACGCAACAAGTTCAAAATTTATTTGATCAGCAAGATGTCGAGCAAGTTGCACAAGAAGCGCAAGTTCCTAAACAGGATGTATACAGTGCGATTTCTTCAGTCTTACCACAAATTATTGATTCGCTTACACCTCAAGCAAATAAGACCGATCCACAAGAAGCGAATTCAGATATACAAAATGTGTTGAATCTTGTATCAGGATTTTTAAAGAAATAAAGTGAAATTAATTTGAGTTAAAAGCCGGATGTGACATACATTCGGCTTTTTTTATGCAATCGATCAAAGGATGTATGTGGAATAAAATTTAAACGATTGATATATTTCGTAAAGAAGCATAGGACATGCTGAATAAAACAAAAATCATTGAGGGAGAAATTCATGATCCGTAAGGAGCATTTAATCACTGCTTCGTTGTCCTCGATTAAGGCAACCTATCAACAACTTTCATCCGCGCCACTTGCCATGAGACAAGGAGAATATAAGGCTCAGTTTATTGGTCCTTGGTGGTTAAGAGTGTCTGCAGCACCGAGTTTATTTTTAAGTGGATTGGGGGGATGGTTTGGGAAAAAATTCATCAATCAAAATTTAGTCACTAATATTTTACTCAATCGCGGGCAGAGAAGTGAAAAGCTTCAAATGGAGTGTCTAGAAGAGGCGTCTTTGGTTGATGGAAAACAAACGATCGCCTTGTATTATAGCAAGACAGCACCAATTCCATGGCGTTGGGTGGTTGATGAGTTAAGACAGCTTGATGAACATACGATGTTATGTATGACTATCATTAATCTTCCTTTTTTAAAGCATTTTTCATTTCCATTTATTCTAAGTCGTGATGTATGAAATCAAAATTTGAATATGATGTCATTATTGTAGGTTCAGGCTTTGGTGGAAGTGTATCTGCGCTAAGATTGTCTGAGCTTGGATTAAAAGTAGCTGTGCTAGAGCAGGGAAGAAGGCTCACTGAAGATGATTTACATCGAGCAAGTCGGAGTTCTAAATACTTAAATTGGGCACCGACGTTAGGGATGAAGGGTTTTCTTGCACAAGACGTATTCCAACATATGGGTGTGGTTCGAGGGGTTGCCGTTGGTGGTGGCAGTGTTGTTTATGCTGCTGTGTTGTTAAAACCAGGTCAAAAATTTTATCGTGATCCAACTTGGAGTCATTTGTCAGAAGACTGGGAGAGGGAATTACAACCGCACTATCAGATGGCTCAGTCCATGCTAGGTGTAAGTTTAAATCCATATAAAGGTCAGCAAGATGAGTGGTTAAAACAAACAGCAGAAAAAATGGGTTGTGGAGATAGTTTTGACACTGTACCACAGGGAATTTACTTTGGTGATCCTCATCAATGGGTGAGTGATCCACTTTTGAATGGTCAAGGTCCCGAACGAATAGGCTGTAATCAGTGCGGAAATTGTATAACGGGGTGTGCGCAGGGTGCGAAGAATAGTTTGGATAAAAACTATTTATATCTTGCAGAGAACAATGGAGTTGAGATTATTCCAGAAACCAAAGTGACTCATCTTTCACATGTTGATGGAAAATATATCATTCATACATATCAGTCATTTAACTCCAAAGAAAAACAAGATTACTCTGCGAAACAGGTCATTCTATCCGCAGGTGTTATAGGAACCGTTGAAATTCTGTTTGCTTCAAGAGAAGTGTACAAAACCTTACCGAATATTTCTGGTCAGTTAGGTGAGCATATTCGAACCAATAGTGAGGCGATTGTTGCAATCTCTAATAATGATAAAACAATAGATTTAACGAGAGGGACGACCATTTCCAGTCATTTTCATGCAGATGACAAAACACATATTACTCAGAATCGATTTCCAGCAAGTTATGAGTTTATGAAGTTTTATATGGGACCACTGGTCAATGGCGATCAACCTGTAAAACGTGCACTCCATGTTTTAAAGCATTTTTTTCTGCACCCCTTTGTTTCAACTCGATCATGGCGTTCTAAAAACTGGCATAAACGTGTCACTGTATTAACCGTCATGCAACAGGCAGACAATCAAATACGATTTGTATATGGACGTACTGCACTCAGAGGTTTTAGGCGTTTTTTGAAAACGCAGGTTTCAGTTGGAGAAAGAGCGCCGTCTTTTATACCGTTAGCAAATGAAGCTGCAGAAAAATTTGCTGAAGTAAGTGGTGGTCAAGCACAGAATAATATATTGGAAAGTATGGGGCACTTATCTGTTACAGCGCATATATTGGGTGGTGCAGTTATGGCTGAGGATTCCTCTAAAGGTGTGATTGACTCTAATCATCAGGTTTTTGGCTATCAAGGCTTATATGTGGTTGATGGGAGTGCGATTCCTGTGAATGTTGGTGTTAATCCGAGTTTGACCATTACGGCATTAGCTGAGCGATTTGCAGAAAAATATAAAATTAGTCATTTCGATAAAGTGTCATAAATCCACCATCATAATGTCATATCTTCGTTGAATACTCTTGGTTTAAAAAAAGGAGTATTCAAATGAAGAACAAGATAAAAATAACAGGTCTTCTATTAACGACATCGTTATTGCTAAGTAGTTGTGGTGGAGATGACCAAAAATCTAATCCTAATATTACACAACCCTCAGAGTTGAAAATTCTTCATATTAATGACCATCACTCCCATTTAGATGGTGAAGAGCTTAGCTTTAATTTCGATTTAGGTCATGGTGAAGAACAACTAGTCGTTTCCCGTGGTGGATTTTCTCGTGTAGCAACATTTATGAATCTAATGGCAGAAAATCATCAGAATGTAGTGAAAATTCATGCTGGTGATGCGATAACAGGAGATTTGTATTACAACCTCTCAAATGGAAAAGCTGATGCTGAAATGATGAATACAGTGTGTTTTGATACTTTTACCTTGGGAAATCATGAATTTGATGCAAAAGATCAAGGCTTAAAAGATTTTATTGGTTTTTTAGACGAAGGACAGTGTAAAGAGCGAACAGAGATTCTTTCTGCAAATGTTGAATTTGGGGTGAGTTCACCTTTATATCAGACAGATCGGATTCAAAAATCTATTGTTATCGAGCGCGATGGGGAAAAATATGGAATTGTGGGACTTACCATTGCATCAAAAACTAAAAATTCCTCTCAACCAAATCAAGACACATTATTCCATGATGAAATTACAGTAGCTCAAAATGAAATTAATCAACTCAAAAAACAGGGAATTAAAAAAATTATTTTACAAACACATGTAGGCTATGAACTAGATCAAAAATTAGCACAAGAACTTACGGATGTGGATGTGATTATTGGAGGCGACTCTCACACATTGTTTGGACCTCATATATTAGAAAAGTATGGTATGTCTCCTGTGGCTGCCTACCCATTACAATTGAAAAATAAAAATGGCGAATCTGTTTGTGTTGCTCAAGCATGGCAATACAGTTATGTGGTTGGTGAACTTAACGTAAAATTTAATGCAGATGGTGCGGTTCAAAGTTGTATGGGTACACCGCATGTGTTAATTGGCGATGATTTTAAACATAAGCAAAATAATGAAAGAGTCAGTGATCAAGAAAAAAAATATATAGAACATCAATTCGAAAAAGAACGAGCTCCTTTTTCTATTATTAAAGAAGATCAAAATATTTTGAGTGTCTTAGAGCCCTATAAGCAATCTAAAAAATTATTTGCAGTCAAAGTTGTTGGGCAGGCAGTTGATAATTTATGTTCAAGACGTGTGCCGGGAACTCAATTTGATCGCTCACGATCATCTTTAGGTGATGTGTGTAATTTGAATGCGCATGTCGATGCCCATGGTGGTGATATTCAACAAATGGTTGCCGAAGCATTTCTTAAACAAGGCAAAGAATATTTTAATGCTGATATTTCATTTCAAAATGCAGGTGGAGTAAGAGTTGATTTGGCGAAAGGAAATATCACTGTAGCAGATATCTACCAAGTCTTACCTTTCAAAAATACGCTCGTTCAATTGAATATGACTGGTCAAGAAATTAAAGATACGCTTGAAGATGCCATTTCAGGCGTGATTGAACAAAAAAATACTGGAAGTTATCCGTATACGGCTGGATTAACTTGGCAAGTTGATATGACGCAGCCTATTGGAAAGCGTATTACAAATATTCAAGTCAGAAATGGGTCTGACCAGCTTGTGCCATTAGATTTAAATCAGTTATATAAAATTGTAACCATCAATTTTTTAGCTGATGGTGCTGATTACTATCATACATTGAAAAAAATTACAGGTGAGCGTCGAATAGAAGTTGGATTGGACTATGCAGAAGCATTCTTAAATTACTTAAATTCAATAGATGGTGATCACGAAATAAAAACAATTCGAAAATTACCTACTTCATATTATAGTACTCAAAAATACATAGAATAAGATTTAGAGCTTTTTGATCTGAAAATTCCCAATTTAATTAGGGTTTTTTAATTTAATTAATCGTTTTTGTCTATTTTTTAGTGTAAAAAACGTAAATTTGCTTAAAAAATAAACATGCATGTGTTTTTGTTAAAATAAGGGGTTGCAAGGGAGGAAAAAATCTATAGAATGCACCCCATACCGACGAGATACACGGAGACGAACGAAGCAGGTTGCTGAGTTGTTAAGTGTTTCGAGTCCAGCTTCTAGCATTGACGAGATGTTAGAAAGATCATTAAGAGATTATGAAGAACAACTTGTGTGGATTTTTACTGGTTGATTGATCGATATATATTATCATTGATAATTGGTAGAAATT
>NZ_JBWYIS010000010.1:0-111785 GCF_056779945.1 Acinetobacter sp. ANC_7635
GTGCAGATGGGCAGATCAACCAGATTGCACAAGGAAGCATTAACACCAGCACGCAAGACAGCATCATCGGACATGCCAGCAAAAAGATCAGTTTATTTGCCGCGCAAGAAGGGGCACGACTGTATGCAGGGAAAGGTAAGATCGAGATTCAAGCTCAAGGGGATGGTGCTGATCTGATTGCTAGAAAGGGTGTGCAGATTATTTCCACGGAGGCAAATGTCGACATCACGAGTGCGAAAGAAGTCGTACTGACCGCAGGCGGTTCACAGCTAAAAATAAATGCTTCAGGGGTATTTCCTACGACTGCAAGTAAGTTTGAGGTTAAGGCAGGGCAGCATCAGTTTGTGGGGGCCAGTTCTATAAGTTATGAAATTCCGTTACTACCTATTACAGATATTTATTCGCATCAATTCATTTTAAAAAACAAATTTGGGTTGGTTCTAACGAATACTAAATATGTACTAACAGGTAAAAATGGTAAATTGATCAGAGGTATTACGGACAGAGAAGGAAAAACAAAGAGAATTTATACTTCTGAAAAAGAAAATTTCAATTTGGACGTAGATATTTAAAATGAATAATAAACAATATCAAACTGATTTAGATAATCCCATATCTGAAGTAGCCTTAGATGAATATTATGTGGTTATTGGAACAGAGACTAATTTGCCAGAATTGGCTTATTTACCTAAAAGAACCTTTGCTTTGAAAAGTAAAAATCATCACGATTTGAAATCAGAGTTCCCTGAAAATAATAATAGTGGCGAATGGGGTCATGCATTTTTTTATATCACGAAAAATCAAGAGGTATTAACATTTTTTAGTTTTGGGCCTGCAGCTAATGGAAGTAATATTATAGGCAACTTATCAACCTGTGATTATCCTATAACCGAAGTTAGCTATTTATATCGTGCTAAAATAAATGAAGATAGTGCAAGAAAAATTATGTTTGATGTAAATCAGATTAGAAAAAAAAGCTTGAGTATGATTTTTGATGAGGAAAAACAAGAATACATTGAAAATAATTCCTCTGAAAAAAAGTATAGGGCTTTAACGAATTCAACTTGTGCAAAAGAAGCTGAGAAAATTCTAAAAAAAAACTTAGGTGATATAATTCCAGATGGGAAAGGTTTCGTAAAGTACGGTCCTATATCAATTCCTGCAGTCAATCCATATTCTTGGTGGGAAAAATTACAAAAGTCATCGTTAAATAAATTTAAATATCCACAATATCCCGAGCTTGGTATTGCTAAATCAATGCTTGGAAAAATAATGAAAGATAATGAACCAAACTATGTCCATAGACTTTATGGAAGAAATTTGACTCATTATTATAATTCAGAAGATATCATCTGGAGAGAAGGTGATGATGCCACAAAAGAAGAGTATTGGGTTTTGGGAGTGGGTGATGTTGATCCGTTAGTAGATTGGGGCTATATAAATGAATAAATTTCTCACATATATGTTTCTAACTCTACTTTGTTTTTACTCAAATGTTACAGCATCAAATATAATTAAAGAATCAAATCGTGAGGCTATTGTGATAGATAATCAAAATTTCTGCACTGTTTTGAATGAGATATTTAAAGTATCTGAAAGTCAGAATTTAAATAGTGCTAAAAATTTAGGACCATTTCAATTGCATGTTCTCAAAGATGGTCGTCCTTCTAATTGGGGTATGTATAGATTATCAAAGAGTATATTGGGTACTCCTGGTAAAATTGTTGTGTATCTAGATGGTGGAGTTGCAAGTGAGATGATTTTATCACCTAATGCAAGGCATCACTTCAAAAATGACTTAATTTTAAATGCAAATTGCATTAATAATCTTAATATCAGATATATCAATACAGAGCTAAAAAATAATCAAGATTACATATATGTACATGTATTTTCAATCAATCTAAATACTAAGAAAGTAGTGATGAGATTTTTCTCAAACATAGAATTCAAAGGCAATGATCTGAATTTTAACCGATTAACTTTAAAAATTGATTGATAAATTAACGAGAAAGAGCTCTTTAGCGGTTTTTTTAAAAAGACATTACATATTCGAATAGCTCACACTACCTGCACCCTCAGGTGGAACCTAAGTAATTTTTTATAACGGATCTTTAGTTAAGATTAATTTGGCTGCGGAAAAATATCACCGTTTAATGTTGGATGATAAAGGCGTGCCTTTTTACATCAGGAATTAAAAACAATAACGGGGTGAAGTCAGAGCAAAGCAAACTTTCTCTTTGCAATACATCCAAGTAGTAATGAAGGGAAAAAATAACGATTTTTTTAACAAAAGTTTCAATATGAAAAATTATCTGAGTTTAATTTTTGGATTTTCGATATGTTGCCTATTATTGGCTTGTACTCCAAATACGAAAAGTAAAGGAAATGAAATCATGCCACCACAAAGTGCTATTTTACATTTTGGACAGCAAGGATTAAAAGATTTTATTCAATATAGTTATGCGCCAATAGACCGCCAACCTGCGGGGATGAATTTTTTGTCACTAGATTGGAGACCGCCCAAACTGGGACAGGTTAAAATTGTAACTGAACAAAGTAACTTTGAAATTGATAATGTTATTAGTGTAATGGGGACGCAAATTGCACGAATGGGCAATGATGGTGTTTTGATTATGGATGTAACCGCTAGTTTACATGCTAATGAATATACGACTAGAGAAGATGCATATCAGGCTTATGTAAAACTTATGAAGCAAATGAGTGAGAAAAACTGGAAGCAATATTTTTTACCTTATTCGGAACGTATAGATAAAAAAGATAATTTAAAATATATGAGTCAAAACATGGGAGAGGTTATTGACCCTAGCTATATTTTAAGTTTAAAAGAGTGGCAAGAAATGATGGATCTGACTAATGGCCATATGTATTTTAATTTATATAATAGTAATATTAATTTGGCGATATCTCTTTCTAAAACATATAAAGATGATAAAAAAGAACAGTATATGCTGAGATACAGTTTTGAGCATTTTAGATATACTGGTTTCAATGCTATTTCTAACTCAGATGAAATGACAGCAGAACAGTTAAAACAAGCCTTTTTAGATGAAAGAAGAGACAATGAAAAAGATCGTAAATTTAAGGAAGAAAAAATTAAACTAGAAGGCTATCATATTGATGACAGCTATGTAGACCCTGATGTTTGGCAATATATGAAATAGGATATTTGGTGGGCTTTGTTTTAGAAAGTTGTTTGTTAGGTTTGATTTAGCAATATAATTGTGAGACGAGTAAGCCCACACCTAAAATCTATTCGACATCCAACTGGCCTAATTACAATAAAAAGATTTAATTAATCGTGGAAATATTTCGATTTGTTTCGATCTTCAGACTCAATACCTTCGCCTTCAGGCAAACTCTTGGGTAAATTAAATAGATTGGACTTGATCAGGAAAGCCTCTACGTGGCGGACGATTCTTGAAGCCGTAGGCTCTGACACGCCATAACTCGTTGCGACATGAAATAATGTTCGATATTCACGCCAATAACTTAAGCTCAGAAGGATTTGATCTTCTACACTTAACTTAGATGGTTTACCTTTAGCAGGTACAAGCATTTTTAGCTGTTCAGCCATTAAATCAAAGGTTGGCCATGAGATGCCTGTATATCGCTTAAACTGTGTTTCAGAAAGCTTTTTTTAGTCGATGTATTTCATTCGCAAATTATGCATGAATATTTAAAATTATTCGGTACACATAGTCAGCAAGTGATAGATCGTTTTTTGATTTATGAAAGAGATCTATTGATAAAGTTATTAAAATTCAAAATACAAATTGGAAGGATGCAATCTTACCTAAGGATACAACCGAAACTGTTGAATACCTATTAAATCGAGAAGCTTCAAAGAAAACAGTACAGCAGGGACAAATATTACATGCGACATCAAGTACTAGTCGTGCTAATTCAAGAGAGAGTAGCTCAAATAAAGCAGATAGATAATGAAAGTTGATCAAAAACTGAGATTTAGAGTAATTAATTTTTTAAAAATGATTACAAGTTATAGTTTTTTAAAAAAAATTTACTATCTCAATAAGGAATTTACTGTTGCTTTTGAGAATGCTTTAAGAAAATCTAGTGAAGAGTTTGAATTATTAACTAGACATGAGAGAGAATTATTAATGTATCTCTATGTTCTAGATATTGAAGAAAAAACTTTATTAGATTTTCTAGGAAGTAAGTTCAAAAAAGAAGTCTATTCAGATTTTATATCTGAAAATATACACTCTACAATTTTTGGAAGATATGGTGATGAGCGCGGGCTTGAAAATGATCCTCTATATAAAAAATTAGGAATGGTCGGAAGGGATTCTGGTTGGATATTCGAAAATCTACATGAAAATGAAATAAAAAAGATATGTATTGCAAATGAGTTTACAGCATTTATAAAAATAACCCTATCTGATTTTGATAACGAATATTATATTCCTCATTATCCTTTTTTGTATAAAAAATGGAATTTTGAATCATTTAACAAGTTCGTGTATTGGAGTTTCATTCGCAGTATTAAAGTTGAATTAATTTTCGACAATAATCAAATAAATAGTGATATTGAAATTTTTTCAGGTGAAGAGATCCAAATTTCAGGTATATATGAACCTTGGTTTGAAAAATCCGTCTATCAAAAATTAACCAATGACCCTGAATATAATGTGTATGTTGGTTGCCCAAATTATTTTTTGGAAGGTTCGGAAGCTACTCAATATAAATTAGAAGGCACAGATGATTGGTATGATGTTAAATGGCGTTTAATTTGGGAAGACAATCGCTATATAGATGGAACCATACCCGAGGAAGAAAAGAATTATATTTTTGATATAGAAAATATAGGAAAACAATCCAATCAACCCGAAACTGAATCAACTGAAAAATTAAGTATGGCGGCTGGGCAGGTTAGCCCTAAAGCAGGCTATTGGTATACAACAGCGAAATTAAATTCACGGCAATACTTTAAAAAAGGCGATATTTTTCCTGATTTTGAAAGTGATTGGGGCGAGGTGTACTGGCAGTTTGATGGTGAAGAATAATTTTAATTTGCCCTTCGGGGCATTATTTTTTATTTATAATAATATTCTCAGTTAGACATTTCAAATAACAAAAGTTTAGACATAACTAAATTTTAACATCAAGAGAAATGCAAAGAATTAAATAAAATTAAGTGCACACGGACAGTAACTGCACACGGTATTAAATTAGAATTTGTTTTACCAAACGAGATGTTGGAGAGATGAAAGTATGTCAATACAAGTAAATGATCAAGAAATAGATTGGCAAAAATGGTTGAGTTTAGAAGTAAAAGATGCAAGTTTATTTAGAGATAAGTTGCTTGAGCAAGAAATGTATCACAGAAGATTTGATACATTTGTTAATGGGTTATATACAGTTGTTGATGGATTTAGCCATTATAAAAATGATTCTAAATTTGGTGGATATATTGCTTCTGGAAGAAGACGGATTATTGATGCATTAGATTTGATGTCCTTACAATATTCAGCAGGTGGTGATTTAAATTTTATAAAAGAACTTTACCCGTATCTTCTTCATTGGACAGAAGAATATGCTGAAACGAGTCATCTTTATAATTTAAGCCCTGATGCAGGTGGCCGTTATGTCTGGCATATTTCCTTGGGAACTGAAGATTATTGGTATATTGCTTTACGATTGATATGCTTTGGTTTACTGACAGGCTATGCAGATCAAATGAATCGGATTATGCCAATGATCGACTACACCGAAGCAACGCCTGAAGGGCAAGAAAAAGATGGCTTAATCGAGCGATTGGTTGCACCGTTTGTGGAAGATCGTGGTACTCCACCGAAATATGCTCGTAGACATTTTCCATATCGTAGACTCCTTAAAATTTTTGATGCAACCCCCGAAAACCGATCAGCAATAATACTACGATACCTAGAAGATTGGTATGAAACAAGTCATCATGAACCTTATCATGATCAACATCCACAACCTGATATTAGATCAGGCATCAGTTATTTTGGTTATTGGTCATGGGAAGCAGCTGCTGTGACATGGCTATTAGATATTGATGATTCAACTTATCGAGAGCATCAATTTTATCCGAAAGATTTAGTTGATTTTGCTAAAGCACAATCAGAAAAAGTACAGGCACAAGATTCGATAGAAAAAATTAAAATCAAAGGTGGAGATAAATGTCCACAAACAGGTTATTGGACGACTCCAGCCCAACCAAATGAGCGTCAATATTTTGATAGAGATGACATTTTACCAATGCTTTCAGAACAAGACTGGGGTGAAGTATATTGGTATTTTGATGGAGAAGAATAAAACTATATCGCTCAAGGTGAAACTTTCGTATTTATCGCAGTTTAATAAAAAACCCGCTTTCGCGGGTTTTTTTTGATCTCAAACGAGATTACATATTCGGATAGTTCGGACCACCCGCACCCTCAGGTACAACCCAAGTAATGTTTTGTGACGGATCTTTAATATCACAAGTCTTACAGTGAACACAGTTCGCAGCATTAATTTGGAAACGCTTAGAACCATCATCATTTTCCATGATTTCGTATACGCCAGCAGGGCAGTAGCGCTGAGCAGGCTCATCCCATTGAGGAAGGTTAACGTTTACTGGAATTGATGGATCAGTTAATTTTAAATGCGCTGGCTGGTTTTCTTCGTGTACTGTATTTGAAACAAACACTGAAGATAAACGGTCAAATGTAAGCTTACCATCTGGTTTTGGATAGTTTGGTTTGAAATTCACAGCATCAACAGTTTTTAAAGCACTGTAGTCAGGTGTCAAATCACGTAAAGTGAACGGAACTTTAAATACATTTTGATCGATAAAGTTGAATGCACCACCGAAGAATGTACCAAACTTATGCATTGCAGGGCCAAAGTTACGAGCATTATATAACTCTTCTTTTAACCAACTGTTGTTAAATTTCTCTGTATATGACGTTAACTCTTTAGCAAAGAAATCTTCGCCTTCTGTCACACGAGCAATTGCAAGGTCGCCGCCTTTTTCTACACCAGCTTTAATTGCTTCAAATACAGCTTCACCACATAACATGCCTGATTTCATAGCAGTGTGTGAACCTTTAATTTTTGCAAAGTTCAAGAAACCAGCATCATCACCAATTAAGCTTCCGCCTGGGAAGGTAAATTTAGGAAGAGAGTTAAAACCACCTTTAACTACTGCACGTGCACCGTAAGAAATACGTTTACCGCCTTCCAATACATCTTTAATTAATGGATGTGTTTTCCAACGTTGCATTTCCATGAATGGATACATATGAGGGTTTTGGTAAGATAAGTCGACAATCATACCCAATGATACTTGGTTATTTTCAGCGTGATATAACCACCAACCACCAGATGAACCAGTTTCAGTTAAAGGCCAACCCGCACCGTGCATGACTTTACCTGGTTTGTGCTTCGCTGGATCAATTTCCCAAAGTTCTTTAATACCGATACCGTAATGTTGAGGATCAGCATCTTTATCTAAGCCGAATTGAGCGATTAGGCGCTTACCTAAATGACCACGGCAGCCTTCAGCGAATAACGTGTATTTCGCATGGAGCTCATAGCCTGGGGTAAAGTTATGTGTTGGCTCACCATCTTTACCAATACCCATATCACCTGTTTGGATACCTTTTACAGTACCATCAGCATGATACAGAATTTCCGCTGCTGCGAAGCCCGGGAAAATGGATACTTCAAGCTCTTCAGCTTTTTGTCCTAACCAGCGTACGACGTTACCAAGAGAGATGACATAGTTACCGTCGTTGTGCATTGTTTTAGGCACAAAAGCATGAGGCATTTTTTGAGATTTTTGATCTGAAAGAAGGAAGTACGTTTCATCTTCTGTAACAGGTACGTTTAAAGGCGCACCTTCTTCTTTCCAATTTGGGAACAATTCATTAATAGCGCGTGGTTCAAGCACAGCACCAGAAAGAATATGCGCACCTACTTCAGAGCCTTTTTCAACGACACATACAGATAAATCGTTGAGGTTGTTTTCAATTGCAAGTTGACGGATTTTGATCGCAGCTGAAAGACCCGCAGGGCCCGCTCCAACGATTACAACGTCAAACTCCATCGATTCACGTTCGATGTGTTCCATAAAGGACTCCTCATAAAGTAAAGGGTGGCAACCGATAATTCCGACGGTGCTGCCATGAGTGTTCTTAGTTGCAGGTACAATTTTGCTCTCGTACCTTTTATATATTTTGCGCTAGTATAGGTTCAAACCTTGATCAAGCCAATTGGCTGAGTCGCTTTATTTTCCGTCAGCAGGGCATAAACCATGGTAAAACAAAATGATTCTATAACAGCACAGCCTGATTCACTTGTACCTGATGATAAAAACTTAATCAATATCGTACAATATCTAAAAGATGCACAGTCAAGTCACAAAAGGTCAATCCCACCTCTTGAACAATGGAACCCAAAGCATTGTGGCTCAATGGATTTGAAAGTAAAAGCGAATGGTGAATGGTGGCACGAAGGTCAATTGATTAAAAGACAAAGCCTCATTGACCTATTCTCGACAGTACTGTGGAAAGAAGACAACAAATTTTACTTAAAAACACCCGTTGAGCAAATCGAAATTGAAGTCGAAGATGAACCTTTATTGGTCAATCAGGTAGATCAAGTCGAGATTCAAGGGCTTTCTTATCTACAGCTAACAACGACCACTCAAGATCTCATTATTGTGGATCAAGATCATCCAATCTTTATGCGTGATTTTCAAGGAGAGATGCGTCCTTACGTGCATGTGCGTTTCGGCATCAACGCATTGATACAACGATCAACTTTTTTTCATTTAGTTGAAATGGGGGAGTTGAGCGAAAATGAGCAAGGTGAATCAGTTTTGAATTTAAAAAGTGGTAATCTGCTATTGCAATTAGAGACTTGAGGTTTAAGCTTAGCCCATTCATTTAAGCATTATAAAAGTAGTCGTTGAGATGTCTGCAATTTTACCCCAACCGAGCTCTAATGAGCCTATGCCTCATGCACTTGAACATGCCCCTATTGGGATTTTCGACTCGGGGATTGGTGGTTTATCAGTTGCATTGGAAATAGCAAAATATTTACCCAATGAGCATATCCTTTACTATGCAGATACAGCTCATGTCCCTTATGGTCCGCGCGAAGATCAAGATATTCGTCAGCTCACAGCACATGCAATTGAGTGGTTGTATCGTCAAGGATGTAAAGTTGCGGTTGTTGCGTGTAATACGGCATCAGCTTTTAGTCTGGATTACTTAAGGACACATTATGGTGAGCGATTTCCGATCATTGGGTTGGTTCCTGCGTTAAAACCTGCAGTGTTACAGACACAGTCTAAAGTGGTGGCTGTATTGGCGACTCCAGCGACTTTTAGAGGCCAGTTAATCAAGGATGTAATGCAGAATTTTGCAGATCCTTTAGGTGTTAAAGTTCATCAAGTCACCAGTTTGGATTTGGTTCCTTTCGTGGAAGCAGGGCAACAAAATTCGCAAGCCTGTATTGCAACATTACAACGGATACTTGATCCCGTCATGCAAGATCAAGCCGATTATTTGGTGTTGGGTTGTACGCATTATCCATTTTTAAAATCAGCAATTGAGCATCTTTATACAGAGCGACTGACTTTGGTTGATTCAGGATTTGCTGTTGCACGCCAAACAGCAAGAGTCCTTATCAAAAATAAATTCAATGCTACTCAACCATATGACAAATCAGTGCAGTTGCGTTGTGTCGTCAGTGGCGGAAATGCGCTTGAACTTCAGCCTGTACTTCAAAATATGATCGGGCATGAAATACTATGGTCAATTGAAAATTTAACTGATACATTCGAAGAAGAATGATCAATATCAAGCTATATATTTTAAGCCTTATGAGTAAGGCATTTTTACCTAGATGCAGGATTGGATTAAGGCATGCTAGATAAGCGTTACCAAGTGTTTATTACAACTTCTGGTAAAGAGATGCAGCCAGAGCGTATGGTTGTGTCTCAAACGCTGATCGGTATGGGTTTTTTTTCATGGGGTTTAGAACAAAGAACACCTGTAACAACCGCTTTTGCACGCCGTCAAATTGATGATTGTGATTATGTACTTCTGCTTTTAGGAAGCCAGTATGGTGAGCAATCTGTCTCTGGTATTAGTTACATGCACTTGGAATATATCTATGCCGTGACTAAGCAAAAGCCCATTATTGTATTTATGCATGAACAGCCAGAATCGCGTGAGGAGCATTTACGAGAGCATGAAGTGGATCTTCAACAGCGCTTTCAAAATTTCCGTCAACAGATCATTCGAGAAGTTGATCAGGTCGTATTTTTTAAAAGTGCTCGTGAATTAGAGCTAGCACTCAGGTCTCATATGCCTCAAATGCTTGAACGTTACCCTGTTTTGGGTTGGGTAAGACCACAAAGCATTCAAGCAAAACAAGATGAGATTGATCGATTAAGAGCTCAGCTGGCACAAGCAAAAATGGAACAAGCCAAATCTGAAGTCGATCCTTTTCTATCTTTGCCTAGAATAGAGTGGGATGATCAATTCAGTTTTGATTATCGTATGCATGCCTATGTTGATAGTCATTTTAAAGAAATTATTTGTATACGTTCCATGCGATGGCATGAAATTTATACTGTTCTTGAGTCTCAATTTTCCCAAGCAACACCAGAAGATTTTTATTCTAAAGTGTTGAATCAGTATTTGACTGATACGGGGCTGGTCGATGCTCAATTGCAACTTCCTAAGGCACATATGGTATCTAGAGCACAGATTAATGTACGTGCATTGCATACCATCAAGCAACAAATGCGTAATAATGAATGGATCGTTCCTGTAGGACGAGATGATCGTCAGCGGATGTTATGGAAATGCATGAATAAATAGATCAAGTTCATATGATAGTTTTTCTCTTTCATTCACATTTTAAAAAGCAATCATAAAATCACGCCGAATTTACTTAGACTCTGATAAAGTATTTCTTAATTAAACAGTGAATTGATGTGGATCAGATGTCTGAGTTAAAGCCGAAAATCACCGTAATTATTGCCAACTTGGGAACACCAGATGCCCCTACAGTGCCTGCGGTACGAACTTTTCTAAAACAGTTTTTATCTGATCAGCGTGTGATTGAGATTCCATCGTTTTTGTGGAAAATTATCTTACATTGTTTTGTTTTACCATTTCGACCAAAGCATGTTTCTGAAGCATATGCGCAGGTGTGGAATGGAGATTCCCCTATGCGTGAAATTCTGTTGAAGCAAACAGATTTAATCCGTCAAAAAGTTATTCAAGATTATCCAGATTTTGATGTTCAGGTCGTTCCTGCGATGACTTATGGTCATCCTAGTATTCATGAGGTTCTAAAAAAACTTACTCAGACACCGCAAGATCACGTCATTTTATTTCCACTTTTTCCTCAATATTCAGCGACATCTACAGCACCTTTGTATGATGCATTGGCGAAATGGGTTTTAACGCAGAGAAATTTACCTGGCTTAAGTTTAATACGCGATTATTATCAACATCCAAAATTTATTCAGGCTTTGGCAAAGAGTGTTCAGGTTTTTCAGGCGCAACACGGTAAAGCGGAAAAATTATTAATGTCTTTCCATGGGATTCCTCAGCCTTATGCAGATAAAGGTGATCCATATGCCGACCGTTGTAGGGTTACAGCGAAAAAAGTCGCAGAGGCTCTGGGATTACGTGACGATGAATGGGCTATCAGCTTCCAATCACGATTCGGTAAACAAGAGTGGGTCAAGCCATATACAGATGCGTTGCTGACTGAGTGGGGACAACAAGGAGTTCAATCTGTCCATGTTCTCAGCCCTGCTTTTTCAGCAGATTGCTTAGAGACTTTAGAAGAGTTGGCTGTGGAAAATGCCGAAACCTTTAAAACAGCGGGCGGGAAAGACTATGCCTATATTCCAGCGTTAAACACTGATGCAGCACATATTGATTTGTTGGTCGATTTAGTAGAAGCTCAACTGGATGCACTCAAGATTACCCTCCAACATTCTGCGTAAATTTAAAGGTTCCTATGCTTCAAGTTAAAATTATTCCTGTGACAGCATTTCAGCAAAATTGTTCATTGGTTTGGGATCAAGAGACCAAAGAAGCTGTGTTAATTGATGCAGGTGGTGAGCCTGAAAAAATTATGCAAGTTGTGCAAGAGTTAGACTTAACAGTGAAGGAGCTATGGTTAACTCATGGTCATCTTGATCATGCTGGTGCGGTCGGAGCATTGGCGAGAGAGTGGGGTATTCCAGTAATTGGTCCTCATAAAGAAGATGCATTTTGGTTAGATATGATTCAGGAAGTTTCAGCACGATATGGGTTTCCGATACCTGAACCTGTTGTGGTTGATCAGTGGCTTGAAGGTGGTGAAACTTTAAAATTAGGGGATGAATCCTTTGAGGTTCGATTCGCTCCCGGTCATACGCCTGGCCACGTCATGTTCTATAATGCTAACTATGGCTTGTTATGGACTGGCGATGTTCTTTTCAAGGGTTCAATTGGTCGAACAGATTTTCCCAAGGGAAATCATCAACAGTTGCTAGATTCCATTGAGAGAGAATGTTTTAGTTTGCCAGATGAAACACAGTTTATTTCAGGGCATGGTCCAATCAGTACCATTGGCTATGAGAAAAAGTTTAACCCGTTTGTGGCAGGTAAAGCTGGTTAATTAAAAACGAAAAAAGTGATCTCGATTGATGTCATTCAATTCCCAAAAGAGAAGGGCAGCGGCTAACACAAATAGTGCAGAGATTAAAATCAAGACGAAATCATGTTGATAAATGCCTAGACCTGCAAAAAGGAGGCCTAGGCAAGTTAAAATTATACTGAGTGTGAATGTGAATTTATAAAGTCTCATGTATTTATGAAAGTAGAATTGTTGTTTTAATGTGATTGTTATCACAATATCACAACACAAACTTAAATAAAATCACATTTATTGAGTTTTCTTAAAAAAGCTAATTTTTTGTTTGTGTAAATATAATTGAATTATTCTTTTAATATTGAGCAAAGTTGGCATTATTCATGATATTCCCCTTGATCAGCTTGAGGAGAATCCTGTGTCGGAAGGCGATATTCATCATTTGCCCAAGCCCCTAAATCGATAAGTTTGCATCGTTCAGAACAAAATGGACGAAATTCATTGCCAGTCCATTGACTAGGCTGTCCACAGCGTGGGCACGGAAATGTTTTTGGCATAAATCAATCCTAGTAAAATAAAACAGCTAAAATAGGCAAAAGCATCTAGAGTTGCTAGACTTGTCGCGTTTTCATAAGTTTGATCTGATTATGCCGATTCGTCAATTTCAAGCACAGCGTATGCATGCGCCACGCGACTTTCTACCGATTCTAGCTGAACCACTATGTGTTGAGATTGGGGCGGGTAAAGGTAAACATGCTTTATTGTTTGCGCAACAAAATCCGCAAAGACAACTAATCGCGATTGAACGAACTAGAGAAAAATTTCTAGCGATGCAAAAACAGCATCAACTAGAGGGACAAACCAATTTGCGACCTGTACATGCAGATGCAATCCCTTGGATCGTACATGCGCTATTTCCACAGCAAGTTGAAGATTTTTTTATTTTATATCCGAATCCTGAACCTCATAATCCAGCGCAACGTTGGTTGAATATGCCTTTTTTTGAATTTTTACTGTCTCGATTGCAACCGAATGGTACGATCACTTTAGCCAGCAATATTCCTGAATATATTGACGAGGCAGAGCAACAACTGCTTAATGTTTGGAACCTTTCGTATGTTAAAGAAAGAATCCCTTCAACTTCGGCAAGAACGCACTTTGAAGTAAAGTATCTAGAGCGTGGTCAATTATGCCAGCAGTTGATTATTCAAAAACCAGAAGCGTACCAAACTCGCTTCGATCACTTTATGCCTCTGCAAGGGCAAATGCCCATCTCTTCTGAAAATCAACAAACGAATAATCTATGAATTTGGAATATTCAAAGCGAATCGCAATCGTAGGCGCAGGTCCAGCAGGTTTAATGGCTGCTGAAGTTTTATCTGCTCATCCTGCATTTGAAGTTCATATTTTTGAACAAAAGCCTTCAGCTGCACGTAAATTTTTGATGGCAGGTAAAACAGGTTTAAATATTTCTCATGCCGAACCTATCGATCAATTTATTGGTCGTTATGATCATGCCGAATGGCTTGCACCTTGGTTAAAAAAATGGGATGCGCGTTGGATTCGAAATTGGATGAAAAACCTAGGGATTGAATCCTATGTTGGAAGCTCTGGTCGTATATTTCCCAATGAAATGAAAGCAGCTCCATTACTGCGTGCTTGGTTAAAAAGTTTAGTAGATACCAAGGTCAATTTTCATTATCGGCATCAAATTACCGCGCTTAATCAAAATGAACTGACAGTTTTTGATACTCAAGCCAATTCAATACGAACTGAGCAATTTGATGCGATTGTATTGGCGTGTGGCGCTGTGTCATGGGCGCAGTTGGGTAGTGATGGGGCTTGGCAGTCATGGTTGGCTAAAGAAGAGTTAAAAGCGTTTTCCCCGAGTAATGCTGGTGTAGTCAGAGCTTGGTCTTCGTATATGGAACCTATATTTGGCTCGCCACTCAAACGAGTTGAAGCTTGGGTGGATCATCAGCCCAAAGCTAAGGGGGATATCGTGATCACCCATTATGGTTTGGAGAGTGGGTTGGTCTATAAGCATGGTCGGGCACTTCGAACACAATTGCAATATCAAGATTCCATGGTTTTAAATTTAGATTTACTGCCAGAATTATCTGAGCATGAAATCATCTCTAAACTTAAGAATGCTAAGAAGCAAAGTATTAATAATATTTGGCGAAAATTGGGATTAGACACTGCAAAGTCAAATTTATTACGTGAATTGACCCCAAAGCATGATTGGGCGATTGCAGAGAAAATGGCTCAGCATATTAAACATTTATCTATCAAACTAGATGGTTTTAGACCCATTGAAGAAGCCATTAGCTGCGCAGGTGGTGTACGGGAAATTGCCTTGACTAAACAGTTACAGTTGAAAAGTAATCCAATTGTTTTCTGCTGTGGAGAGATGTTGGATTGGGATGCCCCGACAGGTGGTTATTTACTTACAGCATGTTTTGCAACAGGTCGAGCAGCAGGATTAGGTGTAATTGAATACCTAAATAAAACTGTTGAAAAAGACTAGCCAAGCGCTAGTCTTTATTTATGATTATTTCGCAGTGAGTGCATTTCCTTCAAATTTAATGCCATCCCATCCATGAATCATGAATTGACGGATATTTTGATGATCTGATGCTTCAGGTGTCGCCAGAACAGAAGCGTAGTGTTCTGCAAAAAGCTGTAATGTTTGTTCTTGAGAAAGACCATTTAATTTGGCAAAGGAAAAAACTTTAGCACTCCCTTGATTTTCATTACTGGCATTATATTGTTGACCATTACTAAATGCGGTTGGCGTATGTGTATAACCTGCTTCAATAAATGAAATTACGTCGGCAAATTTTGCTTCGCCATTTTTTAATTGTTCCAATAATGCTTGAGCCATAATTGAGTCCTTACACGTTTAAATTTGCTACATCTTAACGAAAAAACGCGTGAATCCAAGACAATAATTCGTTACTTTTTAAGGGGGAAATATGATCAATACACGAGAACGGACATAATATGAGTTGGTTATGGGTAGCATGTGGTGGAGCGATTGGTGCAACACTTCGATATATGACCAGTATGTGGTTCATGCAAAATGCAGATCAATTTCCATGGGCAACTTGGATTGTGAATATCTTGGGCTGTGTTCTAGCAGGGGGATTTTTTGCATTCAGTTTACAATATCCTGTATTACAACATGAGGCTCGCCTATTTTTTATGGTTGGCATATTAGGTGGTTTTACCACATTCTCAAGTTTTGGTTTGGAAACTTTTCAATTGATAAAATCTGGGCAATACAATTTGGCACTGATGTATGTTGTGAGTAGTATCATGATTGGACTCTTGGGATTGGTTTTGAGTTTTTCCTTTACTCAATTTTATTTAACCCATAAATAACGATAAGAATAAAAAAAAGCCTAAATTGGAGGAGTAAATTTAGGCTTTAAAATAGTGAGAGTCGAAAATTTTATTATTTACGTTTAAAGCGACCGAAACGCTTATTGAAACTTGCCACACGTCCTTCATTATTAGCTTGACGGACTTCACCAGTATAGAAAGGGTGCGAAGCACTTGAAATATCTAGCGTGACATAGGGGTAAGTTTTCCCTTGATATTCTTTGGTTTGCTTTGACTGAATCGTACTACCGATGATGAAATACTGATCTGCGTTGGTATCATGAAAAAGTACTTCATGGTATTCAGGATGAATATTGGGACGCATGGAAACACTCCGAATTATTTATATAATGTTATAATATAACATAACAATAATAAGGATTGTAAGGTCTTGTTAATTTTTCAAATAGGAACGAGCGTTTCAAACAAATCATTGAGATTGTCATCGACTTTTAAGTTAATCAGATTCCAATAGTGTCCAGAAATCGTACGATTGACCATTAATGTGTCTGGAGAGGGCTTAAATGTATCCCAATACTTAAGTGATTTTTTCACTAAAATGACGCCATCATGATGAGATGAGTTTTCAGCAAAATTGTATTGAGTGGTAAGGGGTCTGAGCAACACTTCTAACCATTGTTTATAAAGTTCCTCAGGGAATTTTCCTGTTTCAGCCAGAGCATCCAATGCGAATAGATGCTGTTCAATCTCTTGGATATTTTCAGCACGACCAGCGCGAACTAATTTTTTAAATCGATCTACCAGTTCAGAAGATAATGTTTTAACACCACCGAAATCATAGATGATGACACTACCGTCGGAGCGAAAAGCAAAATTGCCAGGATGCGGATCACAATGAAAACGTTTTAGATAGAAAATCTGATGACCAAGAGCTTGAATAAGTCGACGACCAATTTCGTTGCGTGTATCAAGCGGCCAAGTGCTTGCGGTTTCAATATTGTCACCTGCTTCTAAGCTCAATGTTAGAACTCGTCTGCTGGAATAATCTTTGAACACTTGTGGGATAATAATTTTAGAATCCAATGCTTGATGGAAGGTTCTAAATACCTCTAAATTCTGCGCTTCAATTTCATAGTTGAGCTCTTCGTGTAAGCTGTCTTGAATTTCTGCAAATAATCGATCTTGTAATTTTTTATCGACTTTTAATACACCCATCAAACGTAAAGCCAAGCGAACTTGTTTTAGATCGCTTTCGCATGCTTCATCTACGCCTGGGTACTGTACTTTCACAACGACTTCTTGGCCATTTTTTAAGGTTGCTTTATGAACTTGCCCAATCGAAGCTGCTGCAAAAGGTTGTTCATCAAATGTTTTAAAAACATCTAACAGTGGCTGACCAAGTTCTTTTTCAACTTGTTGCTTGATTTGCTGGAAGGGCATCGCAGGGGCTTGACGTTGTAATTTAGCAATAGCCTTCGCGACTTCAGGCGGGAAAATATCTTTATATTGTGATGCAATTTGACCAACTTTCATTACAGCACCTTTCATTTCCCCAAGGGTATCTGCAATTTGAACACCAATGTCTTGAAAGAGCTTACTGCGTGCTTCATTTTTTTTATCATCATCTGCATTAAAGGTGCGGATAGAGTTGGACACGGTTTTAGTAGCAATACTTGCAGTCATACCTGCGAGTTTCATGAAACGACGGCCGGGAGAGCTCGCTTTGTTTGCCATGAGTTGAGAACCTCGATTCATTATTTTCATCTTCTGATTTGATCATAGGCGACAAATCAAAAGATGCATATTTGAAATTGTTAATGAGTTGTAAGTAAATGATTGGCATAAAAAAATAAATCCCGATCATTCGGGATTTATAGTTCATGATGATTGACTACGCTCTAGCCGCTGATTATTCATATATAAACGTCCGAGTAAGAGTACACAGGCAATACTTAACCCCACGATCAATCCAATCCATACACCCGCAGGGCCAATGTTGGTAAATCTAGAGAGATATACGCCTACAGGGAATGCAATCACCCAATAGGCAAGCATAGTAATCCACATAGGACCCTTTGTATCTTGCATGCCTCTTAGACATCCTGCAGCACTGATTTGCCAAGCGTCCATCAGTTGGTAAGCAACAGCGAATAGCACCAAGTAAACCGCAATTTGAGTCACCAATACATCAGAGGTATACAACGCGACAATTTGATGGCGGAAGACCCACAATAAAACCATGGTCATTACAGCCAGTACAGTACCTGTTGCTAAACCCAACCATTGGACTTTACGCATAGATTGGTAATCCTTTTCACCATAATACGTTCCCACTCGGATGGTAAGTGCGATCGCGAGAGACATCGGGATCATAAATAATTGTGACGTAATGGAGATGGCGATCTGATGCGCTGCTACCGTAATTTCACCCAATGGACTCAATACAATTGCTGCAGTACTGAAAATACTGACCTCAAAGAAAATAGCCAAGCCAATTGGGAAACCTAAAGCAAGGATGCGTTTTAACCAGTAGCGATCAATTTTTTCAAAATGACTAAAGGGTTGGGTTTTTTGATATGCCTGATTATTCAAGATATACAATGCCAACGTGATCAGCATCAGCCATTGTAGAATTGCCGTTGCAAATCCACATCCAGCACTTCCTAATGCAGGAATTGGACCTAGACCATACATAAACACAAAATTAAGCGGAATAAGTACGACTAAGGCCATTAAACTGATCACAGTCACTGGGCGTGGATTACCAATCGCCTCAGAGTATCCTCGTAGTGCAGCAAACATGGTGACCGCTGGCATACCGAATCCAATCGCATGTAAGAATAGACCAGCTTTAGGGTGAAGTGAATCTGGAACGCCAAGAAGGGGAAGGGTATAGGGGAGAATCTGTAAGACTAGACCAGCAATAGTCCCGAGAACTAAGGCTACCCATAATGCTTGTCGTGTAATAGTGGCAATTTTCTCTGGAGTCCGCGCACCGTTCGCTTCAGCAACCAACGGTGTTGTTGCAATCATAATGCCGCTAAATAGCAACATGACAGGAATCCAAAGACCGACCCCGACAGCGATTGCTGCTAAGTCTAATGCAGATAAATGTCCTGCCATAATGGTATCAATCAGTCCTAATCCTGCTTGCGAAAATTGCGTAATCAAGATTGGGATCATGAGATGAAATAGTTTTTTTAATTCATAACTGATGTTGGAAGTTGCAGTCACATTAGACACAAAAATTACTCATCGTTTTTATGTGCTTAGAATGAAGGTTTAGCGTTGTAAAGTGAGAAGCACACCTATAAAAATCACCACGCCACCCAAAATGCGCTGCCAATTAATGGCAATTTTTTCTGTACCTAAAATTCCAAAATGGTCGACTATCATGGACATAACAATCTGTCCAAAAATAATTAATGCCGATAAGGTTAAGAAACCTAATTTAGGTGCGGAATAAATACTAATACTGATGGCATAAACACCTAAAAAACCGCCAAGCCAAAGATGCCAAGGAATTTGTACAATTTCGCTCAATTGTGGTTTTTCAGTCTGTTGAAAAAAAACCAGTATTGCGAGAACTATTGTACCAATCAAAAATGATAAAAGTGCAGCTTGTAATGGAGAATATAAATATTCACGTAATTGTGTGTTAATCGCAGTTTGGAAGGTCATTGCGATTCCGATCCCCAGCGCTAAAGGGATAAAGAATAAAAATTGGCTCGCGACTTTAAACATAAATGCACCCACGTCCTTGTTTTATATTGAGTGTAAAGTAAAAACTGAATCAGTTCTGAGCGTTATGGTGTAGTCATGTTAAAATACGTTTTTTAAGTTTTGAGCTGTACGTTTGGCTACTTTGAATCCACAAGATATTCCATTGTCACTTTATATTCATATGCCGTGGTGTGTGCGTAAATGTCCATATTGCGACTTTAATTCGCATGCAGTACCCAATGGGGCATTGTCCATGGCGTTGGAGAAAGAATATTTACAAGCATTGGTTGAGGATTTCAAAACACAGATAAATTTTGCTCAGGGTCGTCAAATTCATAGCGTGTTCATAGGTGGAGGTACTCCTTCTCTCATTTCTGCTCAAGGGTATCAATGGCTATTTGCTCAGCTAAGCGCTTTGATTCCGTTTGAGGATGATTGTGAAATTACCTTAGAAGCCAACCCGGGAACGGTAGAACATGATCCATTTGCAGATTATTTAAAGGCGGGGATCAATCGGTTGTCTTTAGGTGTCCAAAGCTTTAACTCGAATCATCTTCAAAAACTGGGGCGTATTCATTCCAACCAAGATGCAATTTCAGCAATTGGTTTGGCGAAAGATGCAGGCTTTAAGCGAATTAATGTCGATTTAATGCACGGCTTACCTGAACAAACGCTTGAACAAGCATTACTTGACTTAAAACTTGCCGTGGAGCACGGTGCTACACATATCTCGTGGTATCAGTTAACCATTGAGCCCAATACCGTATTTTTTCGAACTCAACCTATATTGCCTGTCGATGATGTATTAGAAGAAATTCAGGTACAGGGTGAGGCCTATTTAATCGAAAATGGTTTTACTAACTACGAAGTGTCGGCTTGGCGTAAAGAAAAACCTTCAGCACATAATTTAAATTATTGGCAATTTGGCGATTACTTAGCAATTGGTGCTGGTGCGCATGCTAAAGTGACGCTAAGTGATGGTGTATATCGTTACCAAAAAACACGATTACCGAAAGATTATCTAGCGAAAGTCCCTGCAGAGCATTTGCAGTTTAAGAAAATTGAAGCTGATGAAATGCCATTCGAATTTATGATGAATGCACTTCGACTTAATCAAGGTGTACCAACCTCACATTATGAAGCTCGTACAGGTTTATCTTTGCAAACAATCCAAGATCAAGTTCAATCATTGATTGACAGAAAATTAATGGTAGATGATCGAAATCGTTTGTCATGCACTGCTCAAGGACATTTATATTTGAACTCATTGCTTGAGGAGTTTCTGTAAGTTCTATAGTTAAACTCCAATGTAATTTTTAACACTGAAACTGTTAAATCCACATTTATTTCGCTTTTTTACTGTGAAAATAATGATGAGTCTTTTAATGGTTCTCATCACGATAGGTATTAAAAATGAAATTGGTTCTAGTGGCTTCAATCTTGGGATTGGCATTCGTTGGTTGTGCTGATAAAAACAAAAATAGTGATCAAATGTCAGAACAAGAGAGACCAGCGCATTTAAATGCTGAAGCTTCAGCGCCTGTTGATCAAGTTGCTCGTGCTGAAGGTGAACAGGTGATCCATTTTACTGGACCAATGGATTTAACATTAGAGCTAAAAACAAAAGACAATTTTCAGACGGCAGAACTCAGGGATAACTCGGATGCGGTTTATCACTTGAAGAGCGCGGTTGCTGCAAGTGGTGTAAAACTTGCAAATAGAGATGGTATTTCAATTCATTTTAAAAATTTCAATGGTTTGAATGAGGGAACAGTTGAACTCGTGAAAGATAAGCCCATAGAGATTAAAGAGTACCGTGAGCATTAAAATATATGCATTAATTTACAACACCTGATTGGTTGTTCAATCAGGTGCTTTTTTAATTCCTTAATTTGAGCTTTGATCTTCAACATACTTTTTTAAATGATTGGCCATTTCCCACTGAGAACCAATAAAACGATACAGGGCTTCAACTTCTTGTTTTGTCGCGCCTTGAATAAATTGATCGTCTAAAGTTACTTCAATAGTTCGTTCAAATTCTGTGCTATTGGCGTTGATACGATCAAATTCATAGGTAATTTTTGAATGGATTGGGACTTGAGCAAATTGTTCTATGGTTGCGATAACAAACTTCTTATCTTTCTCAAACTCAATCACATGCCATTCATTACTCCAATCTTTTATGCCTGGAATCGGGCTGCTAATAAATTCTTTGAAAGTCGTACCTTTTTGAACACGAATATTCTTAGGCTCAATGGCTTGAGTTGCACCCACATTAATTTTTGGCCAAAGATTCACATTGGTTAAAATATTGAAGACTTCACTCACAGGGCGATGAATAATGACCTCAGCAGATCCACTCGTCGAGTAATTCAAATGCTTTGTTGAATACGTCGTGGTTTTTTGTGATTTTTAATATCCGATTCAGCGAAGCTATTTGTAGCGAGAAAGACTGCACTGAGTAAAGAGAAGGAGATCAATGTCTTATGCATATTATTTTCCTTTTTGTATATTGATAAAAGCTCATTTGGAATATTTATATCGCTTGATCAAGATACCACTGTTGTATTCTTGCTCTAAATGTAATTTCGTATTCTTAAAGTACAATGGTTTATTGAATTAATAAAAAAAGACCGCTTTGGCGGTCTTTTTTTCTATGAAATCTTAGTAATCAAAACTGAAGTGTTCAGCTTCTAAAGACATTAAAGTTTTCGAAGGGTTAACCATAGATTCAGCATGACCTTGGGCACGTGGAAGTAAACGCTCAAAGTAGAAATCTGCAACTTTGATTTTCGCTTTATAAAACTCAGGAGTTTCTTGACCATCACCTGATGCTAACTTCGCTGATGCCACTGCCGCTTGTTGAGCCCAGTAGTATGCCATCATTGCATAACCAGAGAACATTAAGTAATCCACAGAAGCACTTGAAACGATGTCGCGATCTTTGCGTGCAGCAAGCATAATACGTACAGTTAATGCGTTCCATTGTGCACAAATCTTAGTTAAGTCCCAAGCAAAACGGCGCATGTATTTATTGCGTGCGTGCTGGCCACAGAATTTTAAGATTTCAGCTGTATAGTCACGAACGACTTTACCTTTAGAAGATAGCAGTACTTTACGACCGATTAAGTCTAGTGCTTGAACGCCAGTTGTACCTTCGTAAAGCGTTGAAATACGCGCGTCACGAACGATCTGCTCCATACCATGTTCTTTGATATAACCATGGCCACCAAAGACTTGCATACCGTGGTTTGCTGCTTCTAAGCCTAACTCAGTTAAGAAGCCTTTCAAAATTGGTGTGTAGAAACCTAGTTTATCATCGTAATCATCAAACTTCGCTTGATCACCTTGAGCTAAAGCATCAGTCATTTTGTCAGCAAGCTGTGCAGCATGATAGATCATTGCACGGCCACCTTCAGCAATCGCTTTTTGAGTCAAAAGCATACGACGAACATCAGCATGATGGATAATTGAGTCAGCTACTTTTTCAGGCTCTTTTTTACCTGAGAGTGCGCGCATTGACATACGTTCTTTTGCATAAGGTAATGCACCTTGGAATGAAAGTTCTGCATGTGCTAAACCTTGAACAGCAGTTCCGATACGCGCCGTATTCATGAAGGTAAACATTGCGTGTAAGCCTTTGTTGACTTCACCAATCAGATAACCCGTTGCAGCATCAAAGTTCAGTACGGCAGTAGCAGATGCTCTGATCCCCATTTTGTGTTCAATAGAACCGCAAGTCACAGGATTGCGTTCGCCTACACCACCATCAGCAGTTGGGATGAATTTTGGAACGATGAATAATGAAATACCACGCGTACCAGCTGGAGAGTCTGGAAGACGTGCCAACACAATATGAATGATATTTTCAGTTAAATCGTGTTCACCCGCAGAAATAAAGATTTTAGTACCTGTGATAGCATAAGTACCGTCACCTTTAGGCTCAGCTTTAGTTTTAACTTGACCCAAGTCTGTACCACATTGTGGTTCAGTTAAACACATTGTGCCTGACCATGTACCAGCAGTGAGGTGAGGCATGTAGGTGTTTTTCTGTTCTTCAGTACCAAATTGCATGATGGTATTCATACAACCCATACTTAAGCCCGGATACATCGTGAAAGACCAGTTTGCTGTACCCATCATTTCTGATTTGATCAGGTTCAGCGACATAGGCAGTGCTTGACCACCAAACTCTTCAGGATAAGAAAGACCTTGCCAGCCACCTTGTACAAACTGCTCGTAAGCTTCTTTGAAACCTTTAGGCGTTTTGACTTCGCCATCTTTAAAATGACAGCCTTCTTCATCTCCAGACTGATTAAGTGGAGATAATACATTTTCACAGAAATCTGCAGCACCTTCGATAATCATATCGACAGTATCAGAGTCAGCAGCTTCGCCGTTGCTTAGAGTTTTATAGTGCGCAGGATAATCAAAAACTTCGTTCATTAAGAAACGAATATCACGTACGGGCGCTTTATATGCAGGCATTGAACTTTTCCTAATTTGAATAGAGAAAATACTTGTTAGATGATCCGATTATTGACCTACAACACTAAAAAAACATTGATGTAAGTCACGGAAATAAATGTCAGAATTGCGAATTAGTGTTTAGGCTCTTGAATGAATATAAACTGAATTCATTTGTTGTAGTAGGAGTTTATTAGAAAAAATAATATTATTAATACATAAGCTTAGGTTGATTTTGTTGTATGGATGACCATATGTTTAATTTGAATTTATTCAATTTGAATATGCACTAAAAATATGTCACTAAAATCAATTCGAAGAGATTTAATCGATATTCTAGACAGAAAAAAGTGCAATTTAAAAAATTGCACGGTTCACAAGGCACTAAACGTGTGCAAAAACTAAATAAAATCTTTTAATTCTGGACGCACACCATTCCAAATCGCGAATGATTCAATCGCTTGTCCAACGAGCATTCCAAATCCTTCTGCAGTCGGAATTCCACGCTTTTTCGCTTGATCAAGGAAAGTTGAAGGTTTGCCATAGGCCATTTCATAGGCATATTTGAATTTTAACTGTTGAGGTAGATTGATTGCATCGCCAGATAAGCTTGCCGAGGTAGCATTAATAACAATATCAAATTCACCTGCTATGTGATCAAGACCACAAGCGTTTAGCTCTAGATCTGGGACAGCAGGTTGTAAGTCCTGAATCAATTGCTCTGCGCGAGCAACCGTTCGATTAGCAATCATGATTTTATTTACACCAGCTTTATGCAGTGGATAAATCACGCCACGTGTTGCACCACCTGCGCCTAAAATAAGCACGCTTGCTTGCTCAAGAGGCCAATTTAAATGTTGAATGGCTGCAACAAGTCCTTGGCCATCGGTATTGTCGCCATGCAATACACCATCTTTCATCCATAGTGTATTTACTGCTTTTGCAATTTTGGCACGTTCAGTGAGTACATCACATTGTGCAAAAGCTTGTTCTTTAAACGGCACCGTGACATTCAGACCAATACCACCAGCCTTAAAAAATTCATTGATACTCTGTGTAAAACCATCGAGAGGAGCAAGGCGTTTGCTATATTCAAGGATCACCCCAGTCTTTTGTGCGAACGCATGATGAAGCTCTGGAGATCGAGATTGTTCAATGGGATTTCCAATTACGGCAAATTGTTTGCGCATTGCTCTAATTCCTGATGAAGAAGTGGCAAACAATATACGTCAAATGCAGAAAGTTCCCAATATGAACATATTCAATGAAGTGTATTAATGACTTGGGTTACAAATTTCAAATAGGGTATGAAGTAAAATATGCGCAATGTTGAGCAGTAGACCAACAGCTGCAAACACCATCAAGCTAAAACCAAAGCTATCATTGAGTAGTGTTTCTGAAAATATAGTGGTACTGATTGCACTCAAAAGAGCAATAACCAGTGTCCAAAATACGACAACACGTGCGCGAATAGAGTTGTGTTGCATATCGATTCCTTATGCAGAAGTAAAAACTTCCATGAGTAATACAAGTAAGAATTGATTGTACAGTACTTTGCTTAAATTAAACTTAAGAGGTGTGTCAGAAGTGTGACAAAATTTAATCAATTTTATCTATTGTGCCTTTTTTTTTAAGAGAATGTAATGGAATTATTCAATTTCGTTAGACAATGGGATGAATATATTGCTCAACAAAAAAGCCCTGTTTTAACAGGGCGAGTGATTTACATTTAATGCAGTTCAGCGAGCCAATCTCTCGGTTTTAAATAGTAGTCGGTTAATTTTTTTTCAGCAGAGCCTTCATCCCATTCAGGTCTGTATTTCCAACCCGTTAATGGAGGAAGACTTACTAAAATAGACTCAATTCGACCGCCAGTTTGTAATCCAAATAACGTCCCTCGATCGTAAACTAAGTTATATTCCACATAGCGCCCACGACGATACAATTGGAAATCGCGTTGAGCTTCACTATAGGGTTTATCTTGATTACGTTGGAAGATTGGTAGAATCGCATTGAGATATCCATTGCCTACAGCTTGCATGTATTTAAAACAAGTTTCGAAATCCCACTGATTTAAGTCATCAAAAAATAACCCACCGACACCACGTTGTTCATCACGATGCTTCAAATAAAAATAATCATCACACCATTTTTTATGATCTTGGTAGACATGATCGCCAAAAGGTGCACAAAGATCGTGCGCAGTTTGATGCCATGATTTAACATCTTCATCATTCGGATAAAATGGCGTTAAATCAAAACCGCCGCCAAACCACCAAATAGGATCTTGTCCTTCTTTTTCTGCGACAAATAGTCTTACGTTGGCATGTGAGGTCGGCACATTTGGATTTCTAGGATGGATCACTAAAGAAACCCCCATGGCTTGTGCTTGTGCGCCAGCTATATGTGGGTGCCGTTCGGTAGCAGATGCTGGTAACTTTGAGATATTGATGTGCGAGAACATCACACCACCTTTTTCGATCACTGTACCATCTTGCAATACGCGTGATCTGCCACCACCACCTTCGGGACGTTCCCAATCATCGATCTCAAATTGGGCATTACCGCCACCTTGTTGTTCTTGTTGTTCAAGCGCAGCACAAATTCGAGTTTGTAAGTCGAGTAAAAATTCACGAACACGTTGAATATCTGCAGAAGTCGGGTGTGACATACCAAGCCTCTTGGGCAATGAAAAACTAGCTACATCAAAACATAAATTGTATGAAAGATTAAGGTGATTTTATCGATATAGCAGATCGAGATTTAAGTTTAGTCAGGGTAAACGTACTTTGTGATTTGAATTTGCTTATGAATCCTGATCAAGATACTAGGTTGAATTAAAAGAATAAGCTCCTCAAAATAGGACGACTGAAAGCAGTTAAGCTTTTAATATGTGGTGATTTTGAAGGTGGGGATATGTTCGAAAACGTTGTTTCACTGGTGCAAAAATATAATGTTCCAGGTCCTCGATATACGAGCTATCCCACAGTTCCGTATTGGGAGCAGTCGACTTTTGATCGAGTACTATGGCAGCAAAAACTAAAAATACGTTTTGATAAATCGAATAGCCAACATGGTATTAGCCTTTACATTCACTTACCTTTTTGCGAGTCCTTATGTACTTTTTGTGGATGTCATAAAAAAATCACTAAAAAACATGAAATGGAACAGCCCTATATTTTGGCTCTGTTAAAAGAATGGAAATTGTATTGTGAGTTATTTGTAGAGCGTCCTTTGATTAAAGAGATACATCTAGGCGGAGGGACACCTACATTTTTTTCTCCTCAGCATCTTAAACAGTTGATTGATGGGCTTTTAGCGTTATCAGCAGTAGCTGAAGATCATCAATTTAGTTTTGAAGGACATCCTAATAATACTTCCTACGAACATTTAAAGACGCTGTTTGAATTGGGTTTTAGACGCGTTAGCTTTGGTGTGCAGGATTATAATGAAACCGTGCAGAAAGCGATCCACCGAATTCAACCTATTGAACACGTAAAGCAGGTTACAGAATGGGCGCGTGAAATTGGTTATACGTCTATTTCGCATGATTTGGTCTACGGGCTGCCCTTTCAATATTTAGATGATGTTTTAAACACAATTGATCAAACCATTCAAATTAAGCCAGATCGTTTAGCCTTTTACAGTTATGCACATGTACCATGGATCAAAGGTAATGGGCAACGTGGTTTTAAAGACCATGATGTTCCGCGCGATGAAGAGAAAAGACAGTGTTATGAGCAAGGAAAACAAAAATTATTGTCTGCTGGATATCATGAAATAGGGATGGATCATTTTGCGCTTGAGCATGATGATATGTATCAGGTATTTCAAGCCCAACAATTACATCGTAATTTTATGGGATATACCGTTTCAAAAACAGAAGTGATGATTGGCTTAGGGATGTCAGCTATTGGCGATTGTTGGCAAGGTTTTGCCCAAAATGAAAAGACGCTTGAAAATTATTATGCTCGATTAGAACAAAATGAAATTCCAGTTTTTAAAGGTCATCTTTTAACAGAAGAAGATTTGAAAATCAGAAAACACATTTTAAATCTCATGTGCCACTTTGAGACGAATTGGCAAGGTGACATGGATTTTGCACAGCGACCACAAGTTTTAGAAGATTTAGCTGAAATGCAAAATGACCAACTTGTGAAGATGAGTGAATATGGATTGAAGGTAACGGAAGCTGGAAAACCATTTGTACGAAATATCTGTATGGCTTTCGATTTAAGGTTAAAAAGAAACAAACCTGAAAATCGGATATTTTCGATGACGATATAGTCATCTTCACAAATTAGATTGAGTCTAAGTGAAAAAATACCCCTAAGCATTGGGGTATTTTTTTACAACGATTAAATTATGCTGTAGTTAAAAATCATCCTTTTGATACATATGTGACATGCGCTCATGTTTGGTTTTTAAGTATTCTTCATTGAATTTATTCAAACCGACCGTTAACGGGACACGATCAACCACATCAATTCCTAAATCAGTTAAAGCTTTAATTTTGAGAGGATTATTCGTAACCAGTTTGACTTTTTTCACTTGTAAGTGATCCAGCATGATACTGCACATATCGTATTTACGCGCATCAGCGGGTAAGTTGAGCATCAGGTTGGCATCCACTGTGTCATGTCCTTGATCTTGCAAGGCATAAGCACGAATTTTATTGGTTAAACCAATACCACGACCTTCTTGACGTAAATATAAAATTACGCCTTGTCCTGCTTCGTTAATCAGTTTTTGAGTTGCTTGAAGTTGTGGGCCACAATCACATTTTAATGAAGCAAAAGCATCACCTGTTAAACATTCGGAATGGATTCGTACCAAGACAGGAGAGGTGGGTGCTGTATCTAATCCTTTTGACAATGCTACGTGTTCTTCACCTGTTTTAGGATCTTGAAAAACAGTGATTTTAAAATCACCAAAGGCAGTGGGTAATTTAGATGTGGCAACAAACTCTATAGGCACAGCGACTTCCATTACATGTTCATAATTTGGCTAAAGTATAGCTGAATGATCAGACCATAGTTGAGTATCATTGTGCAAATTTACACAGAAGATTTCCTTTTTTTTGCAAAGCACAAGATAATAGTTGATAAGTAGCATCGATATTCAGGATAATCTAGCTACCTAACAACGCCCGTTTAGCGAAAGCTCAACACTGGACCAATATAAATGTGGTTGATTTAAGGTGTTTTTTTTCGATTTCTCGATCAATAAGAAGAATCGAGCTAACCCATTTACCTAGCTTAGGATTTGCCAGGCTTTAGAAGGCATTGCCACATATGTTGTATACCGAAATACCTAGTCAACGTCCTGTTACGCCTTTGTTGGATGCGATTGATCATCCAATGCAATTGCGTCAACTAGCCAAAGAACAATTGAGTCAAGTGTCGGACGAGCTACGTCAATTTATTTTGTATGCTGCTGGACAAAGTGGTGGGCATTTCGGTGCCAATCTGGGTGTAATCGAATTAACTGTTGCTTTGCATTATTGTTTCAATACACCACATGATCGTCTTATTTGGGATGTGGGTCATCAAGCATATCCACATAAAGCTTTGACTGGACGTCGTGAGCAACTAACAACAATTCGTGCAAAAAATGGCTTAGCGGCGTTCCCCGCTCGTGAAGAGTCTGAGTTTGATACTTTTGGTGTGGGCCACTCATCAACTGCTATTTCAGCGGGTTTGGGAATGGCTTTAGCTCGTCGTTATCAAAAAGATCCTTGTGAAGTGGTTGCAATTATCGGTGATGGTGCAATGACAGCAGGGATGGCATTCGAAGCCATGAATGATGCTGTTGCACATAATGCTGATCTCATGGTGGTACTGAACGATAATGATATGTCGATTTCATGTAGCACGGGTGGTTTTGCAAAACATTTGGCTGCTATTTGGGAAAAAGGGCAATCTGTACACATTGATGAGCAGGGTAATCCATTTATTCGGGATTATCCTGAGTGGGACTACACTTCACGCTTACATTGTGCTGCTACAGAGGCTGCAGATAACTTATTTAAAGCGATTGGATTTGACTATTTTGGTCCATTCGATGGTCATAATGTCGATGAACTTGTTAATGTATTTAGTGCCTTAAAAAAACGTAAGGGGCCGCGCTTAATTCATATCTATACCAAGAAAGGTAAGGGCTTCGCACCTGCTGAAGTAGATCAAATAAAATATCACGCAATTGCTAAATTAAATGCTGCATCAGCTTCAACAAAAGCACCCAAATATTCTGATGTTTTTGGGCAATGGTTGTGTGATGAAGCCCAGTTGGATGATAAGTTGTTAGCCATTACACCTGCCATGTGTGAAGGTTCAGGTATGGTGCAATTCGCCAAACAATATCCTGATCGTTACTTTGATGTGGCAATTGCAGAACAACATGCAGTGACCTTAGCTGCTGGTATGGCATGTGAAGGTTTAAAACCAGTAGTGGCAATTTATTCAACCTTCTTACAGCGTGGTTATGATCAGCTCATTCATGATGTGGCATTACAAAACCTTGATGTCACATTTGGTATCGATCGTGCAGGTTTAGTAGGTGAGGATGGACCAACTCATGCTGGTGCATATGATTACGCATTTATGCGTACAGTTCCGAATATCGTGATTATGGCACCAAAAGATGAAAATGAATGCCGTCAAATGCTACATACCGCTTATTTGCACCCGGGTCCTGCTGCAGTACGTTATCCACGCGGAAATGGTTTAGGTGTTGAAATTCAAAAAGAACTGACAGCGCTTGAAATTGGTAAAGCTGAGTTAACTTTGGAGCTGAATGTAAAAGCCGAAGAAGTGATTACTATTTTAGCTTTCGGTAGCCGCGTGAGTGTTGCAGAAAATGCTGCTCAGCTTTTAGTTGATCAATTGGATGTTGCAGTACGCGTTTTGAATATGCGTTTTGTTAAACCCCTAGATGGTCAAATCATTCGACAATATGCAGATCAAACCCAACTTTTTGTAACGGTTGAAGAGCATGCAGTCATGGGTGGTGCTGGAAGTGCTGTGAATGAATTTATAATGGCCGAACACATTCTCAAGCCAGTTTTGAACATAGGCTTACCTGATCAATTCTTAGCACAAGCCAGTCATGGTGAGATGCTTAAAGATTGTGGATTGGATGCAGAAGGTATCCAATCTTCAATTCAACAAGCTTGGTTAAAGCTTGTACAGGTGGTTTAAATACAAGTCATAAAATTTTAGAAACATTTTTTACCTAAAAGCGCCGATATTTGATAAAATGTCGGCGCTTTTATGCATTATTCTTTATCAGTATCTTCAAATTTGTAGTGGGTGTTCAATGGAACCTATGGTGGTGATGGCTGCGCGTGCGGCTCAAACAGTTGGTCAAGAGCTTTTAAAAGCGCATCAGAATCGTCATAAACTTGATCTGCAAGTTGAAGAAAAAGGTATCGAAGGTCCTGTGACTCGCGTTGATCGCTATGTTGAAGAATTGACGATCGATATCTTGCGCAAAAGCTATAAAAATCACAGCTTCCTTGGTGAAGAGTTTGGTATGCAAGAAGGTAAAGGTCACGATGCTGATTGGTGTTGGGTGATCGATCCTTTAGATGGTACTTTAAACTTCATTAATGGTGTCCCACACTTCTGTATTTCTATTGCAGTTCAACACAAAGGCGTGACTCAACACGGTGTTGTGTATGACCCAATCAAAGATGAATTGTTCTCTGCGAGTCGCGGTCGCGGTGCAATGATGAACCAACGTCGTATTCGTGTGAATGTAAAAGATAGTTTAGATCGTACATTCTTGGCTGTTGGTCATGCATATCGTGCTAAACGCGATGGCGAAGTAGTTTCTTATGCAAAAAATCACTTCGATTCTTTGTTGGCAGTATCTGAGCAAGGTGCTCAATTCCGCCGTTTAGGTTCGGCAGCACTTGACTTAGCTTATGTTGCTGCTGGTCGTTACGATGGTTATTTCGAACTTGGTTTGAAACCATGGGATATCGCAGCGGGTGAGCTAATTGTTAAAGAGGCTGGTGGTACAGTAGTTGATGCGCGCGGTGGTTCAAATTCAATGGAAAATGGTCAAGTCTTGGCTTGTTCTATGAAATTATTGAAACCATTGATGCAAGCAGTTGTCCCAGCTTGGGGTGCTGCTGCTAAATAAGCAGATCAAATTTATGAAAGCTCCCTAACTGGGAGCTTTTTTATGTCCAAAACATGATAAATTTGAATATTTGTACTTGAATGCACCAAAAAGCAATTAAACTTAATGACTTTATAAAAAAATCTGTTATACTCCGCGCACGCACTAAATTTCGTTCATTACCTGAACATTTCTCTTCTATATTGTGTATGCGCGTCCGGTCCAAAGAGAGGACATTATTTCGCGCCCCACCCAATCGCTAAAAGCGATTCCTTCAGGTTCAGGCTGTAATCATGTGTGCGTTATACGCATCGTCGTTCTCGGATCGCCGCTGATTCTATATTTTCAGCGATTATTGCTGTACCGCTTTTTGCCGATGTCCATCAGACTTTATTTAATGGAGCACCCAATTTTCGGGTGAAAAACTCTATGAGCAAAACTTTTGCTGATTTTCCACTACACGAATCACTTCAACAAGCATTACAAGCATTAGGCTTTACATCGCCTACTCCTGTTCAGGAACAATCAATTCCTGCTGCTTTAGATGGTAAAGATCTTTTAGTATCAAGCCAAACAGGTTCTGGTAAAACTGCTGCATTCTTATTACCTACACTTCACGCTTTAGCGGGTAGTGAAGATACGTTGCTTTCTTTCAAAGAGCGTATGCGTGCTGTAACTGCACCTACAATTTTAGTACTTTGCCCAACACGTGAATTGGCTCAACAGGTCAGCCAAGATGCGATTGCATTTGTACGTCACATGAAAGGTGTTCGTATTGCTGCGATTATGGGAGGTATGCCTTTTGGTAAACAAATCCAACAATTAAAAGGTGCACAAGTTGTTGTAGCGACTCCAGGTCGTTTACTTGATCTTGTAAACCGTCGACAAATCAAATTGGACAAAGTTAAATCATTAATCGTAGATGAAGCAGACCGTATGCTTGATCTTGGTTTCTCTGAAGATTTAGAGGCGATCAGTGATTTAGCGGGTAACCGTGATCAAACATTAATGTTCTCTGCGACTTTCGCACCACGTATTATTACGTTGGCAGAACGTATGATGAATGAACCAGAACGTATTGCGATTGAAACTGGTCACACGACGAATACTGACATCACTCAGACTTTACATTGGACTGATGGTTTTGAGCACAAGAAAAAGCTTTTAACACATTGGTTAAATGAAGAAGATCTTGATCAAGCTGTTGTATTTGCTTCTACGCAAGAAGATACAGATATGCTTGCAGAAGAACTGTCTGAAGCTGGTCTTTCAGTTGTAGCACTTCATGGTGCAATGCCACAGACTGTACGTAACCGTCGTTTGCGCAGCATCCGTGAAGGTCGCGCAAAAATTTTAGTTGCAACTGATGTTGCAGCACGTGGTCTAGATGTACCAACAATTTCACACGTGATTAACTTTGGTCTTCCAATGAAGAACGAAGATTATGTACACCGTATTGGTCGTACAGGTCGCGCAGGTCGTACTGGTAAAGCAATCACATTAGCGACTTACCGTGAACGTGGTAAAATTCGTGCTTTAGAAGACTACTTAGATGCACGTCTAGAAGTTTCTGAAATTGAAGGTCTTGAGCCATCTCCACCTCCAGCACGCGGTAGTCGTGATGGCGCTGGTCGCGGTCGTGGCCGTGGTGGTGAAGGCCGTGGCCGTGGTGGTTTCGGTGGTGGTCGTCGTTTTGAAGGTGAATCAAACTTCAAACGTCGCGAAGGTAACCGTGATGGCGAACGCCGTTCGTTTGGTGAAGATCGTCCACGTCGTGAATTCAATGGTGAGGATCGTCCACGTCGCGAGTTTAACAACGACCGTCCACGTCGTGAATTTAATGGCGAAGATCGTCCGCGTCGCGAGTTCAACAACGATCGTCCACGTCGTGAATTCAATAGTGAAGATCGTCCACGTCGCGAGTTTAACAATGACCGTCCACGTCGTGAGTTTAATGGCGAAGATCGTCCACGTCGCGATTTCGGTGACCGTCCGCAACGTTCATTTGATGATCGTCCAAAGCGTGATTTCGGTGATCGCCCTCGTTCTAACGATGACAATCGTGGTAACCGTGTAGATTATAAACCTCGTGAAAACAGTTTTGGTGACCGCCCAAAACGTGATTTCGGTGACCGTCCAGCACGTCGTGAAGGTGGTTTTGATCGTCCAAAACGTACATTTGGTGATGACCGTCCAAAGCGTGAATTCAATAGCGATCGCCCACGTCGTAAATTTAACGACTAATCGGTAAAGCTAAATAAAAACCAGCCTTCGGGCTGGTTTTTTATTGCTCATATAAAAAAATCTGTTAGAATAAAAGTGAATAAGTTCACATTATTTATGGTAAATGTAAAATATGAATAATAAGATTATAATGATTGAGACGAAGCAAATGAATGTTGGTGCAATCATGATGTACGTGTTCTTTTTATTGGTATTACTTAATCTTGCCTATTACTTTTTTAGTATCACATTATAAATTTATAAAAAAGAATAATTTCAAATCATTGTTTCATAAATAAAACACATCTTTCTATAAGCAAAATTAATAAAAATGATCAATAATGCTACAATGTCCGCTTAACCTTGTATTTTATAAATAACATTTAAATTCAGTTATTTCAGAGTATAGTATGCAAGCTGAAAAATTGTAGGAACACGCTCAGCTATGAATAATCAAATACAAATCGATGAGCAAGCGTTGATCGAAGTAAAAAATTTAAGCTTTAATCGTGGTGATCGTGTTATTTACGACCAAGTCAATTTAAAGATTCGTAAGGGTCAAATTACTGCCATTATGGGGCCTTCAGGGACGGGGAAAACCACGCTTCTTAGACTCATTGGGGGGCAACTTGTACCTGATGCAGGCGAGGTCTTGTTGGATGGTAAAAATATTAGCCAAATGAGTCGTCAGGAATTGTTTAAAGCTCGTGCTCGTATGGGGATGCTCTTTCAGAGTGGTGCGCTTTTCACTGATATGACTGTCTATGAAAATGTAGCTTTCCCTATCCGCGCCCATACTCAATTGCCTGAACATTTGATTGCAGAACTGGTCGCTTTAAAACTCGAATCTGTGGGATTACGTGGCGCTGAGCAAATGATGCCTTCTGAGCTTTCAGGGGGGATGAATCGCCGTGTGGCGTTAGCTCGTGCAATCGCACTAGATCCAGATTTGATTATGTACGATGAACCATTTGCTGGTCAGGATCCCATCGTAATGGGGGTTTTAACCCGATTGATTCGTTCTTTACGAGAAGCGTTAGACCTAACGACCATTATCGTGTCTCACGATGTTGCTGAAACATTATCGATCGCAGATTACATTTATGTGGTTGCGGAAGGTAAAGTACAAGGCGAGGGCACACCTGATCAGTTAAAGAATCATAGTTCGCCTTTCGTCCGTCAATTCTTAACAGGTTCGGTCGAAGGTCCTGTGGATTATCAATTTAGTCATCAAGCATATTTAAGTGATGAGGTGCGTACATGAATGCGATAGCCTCACTAGGTAGACGCGTTATAGAACGTGTTCAAGGTATTGGCGTTGCAGCCATTATGCTAGTTCAAATTTTATTTTCGATACCGACTTGGATTGGAGTCAAACTCTTTATCTATCAAATGTATCGTGTTGGCGTATTATCATTGCTTATCATTGTGGTGTCAGGGCTGTTTATAGGTGCAGTCTTGGGTTTACAGATGTATAGCATTTTGGTCACTTTCGGCAGTGAAGCGATGCTTGGTGCAGCAGTTTCGTTGACCTTGTTGCGTGAACTTGCGCCAGTGGTTGCTGCACTTCTTTTTGCGGGGCGTGCAGGATCTGCTTTAACCGCCGAAATTGGTTTGATGAAAGCGACTGAGCAATTGTCTAGTATGGAAATGATCGGTGTTGATCCACTTAAACGCATTATTTCACCACGTTTATGGGCGGGTATATTTAGTTTGCCTATGCTTGCCGTAATTTTTGCTGCTGTGGGGATCATGGGCGGAAAAATGGTCGGTGTGGATTTTTTAGGTGCTGATGAAGGTTCGTATTGGAGTGGTATGGAAAGTGCCGTTCAATTTTATAAAGATGTCTTTAATGGCACGATCATCAAAAGCTTTGTATTTGCTTTAATCTGTACGTGGATTGCCGTATATCAGGGATATTCATGCGAGCCTACATCAGAAGGCATTGCGACAGCAACAACAAGAACGGTAGTGTATTCATCACTATGTGTTTTAGGATTTGATTTTGTTTTGACTGCGGTCATGTTTGGAGGTGTGTAATGAAATCACGTACGAGTGAGCTCGCAGTTGGAATATTCGTGATTCTATTTGGTTGTGCATTATTTTTCTTGGCAATGAAAGTAAGTGGCTTAGCTGGGACAAATTTAAAAGACAGTTATAGCATGACCGCAACTTTTGATAATGTGAATGGTATTAAACCACGTGCTAAAGTTGCACTGAGCGGTGTAAAAGTTGGTGAAGTTGAGTCAATCACATTAGATCCGTTAACACGTCTTGCAACAGTGAAAATTAATTTAGATGGTGAGCTGACATCTTTCAATGATGAACAACTTAAAACTGTGCAAGAAGGTGCTTTAGAAGAGTTGCGTTATAGCAGTGACTATGAAGCTGCGACGCCATCGCAACAAAAAGAAATGGAAAAGCAACTGATCGCTAACATGAACTCCATCACCAATATTGATGAAGATGCTTACATTATGGTAGCGACAAATGGCTTACTGGGCGAGAAGTATCTCAAAATTGTTCCAGGTGGTGGTTTAAATTATTTAAAACGTGGTGATCAAATTGGCAACACACAAAGCACAATGGAAATTGAAGACTTAGTGTCTAAATTTGTGACAGGTGGTGCTGGTGATTCAGCTGCGAAAAAAGATTCAAATGGTTCATCAGATGCAGAAACTGTGGAGTTCACAGATGAAACTGCTTCTTTTGTTGAATGATTAAATAGAGGAAAAATAAATGAATACGTTCGTCAAGCAAACACTGACTGTTAGCGTTTTATCGACGATGATTGCGAGTACAGCATTTGCTGCACCTACGGAGACTCCTCCTGCATTTATCAAAAAAGTAGCTGATGGCTTAATTTCACGTTTAAAAGCAGACCAAGCTAAGTTACAAAATAACCCTGCTGCGGTACGCGCAATTGTTCGTCAAAATTTAGATCCATATATTGATTCGCAATCATTTACTCGTATCGTGATGGGAACTTATGCGACGAATCAATATAGTAATGCTGCTCAACGCGCACAGTTTGAGAAGAACTTCCGTGAAACATTGATTGAAAACTATGGTAGTGCTTTCTCTAAGTTTTCTAATCAGACATATACAATTCGTCCCTATAAAGCATCTAACACTAAAAACCCTGTTGTAACGATTGATTTTATTAACAAAGGTGAGAAGATCCCTGTATCGTTCCAATTGGCTGATAAAGGTGATCAGTGGAAGATTCGCAATATCAACGTTTCTGGAATTGACTTAGGTTTGCAATTCCGTAATCAGTTTGCTGCTACTGTGAAGCGTAATGGTGGCGATATCAATAAAGCAATTGCAAACTTTAAGCCTGATGCTGAAGCTGCAGTTGAGAAAAAATAACAGAGAACAATTGTGATTTCACTCAAAGATCAAGAAATTATAGTTTCTGGAAAAATTAGTTTCGACAATGCTGAACAGTATTATCAACAAGGTTTAATGTTGATTCAGCAGGCAAAGCAGTTTCCACTTACTGTAAATTTATCAGGTCTTGAACATGGTAGTACTCTGGCGCTAGCTGTTTTAGTGCGTTTATTGCGTCAAGCACCTGGAATATCGAGTTTACAGTTTAAATCTGTGCCAGAAAAAATGATGAAAATCATTCAATCTTGCCATTTAGAAAATGATTTAAAATTGATTTGATTGAAAAATAAAAAAGCACCTTAGGGTGCTTTTTTATCGCTTTAAAATAGTAATTTACTCAACAGAAGGTACTTCATACGTTGTTTAAAAAACACAACATCCAAGCGTGCTCAAATCCATTTTTTCCATCTAAAATAAATCAGTGGTCCAAATAAGAATACTAGGATAATCAGACTGACAACAACAAAGCTCGTCGTTCCTTGAGCAAAGGGCAGTACATCAGTGTTCATACCATAAATACTGGCCACCAACATCGGGGGAGCAAGCATGCTAGGTAAAATCGAGAATCGACGAATCGTATCATTCTGTTCAGTATTAATGAAACCCGAAGTGGTATCCAATAGGAATCGAACCTTTTGGAACAAGAATGCATCATGTTCTACTAATGAGCGAACATCCTCACTGAGTTCTCGAATATCAGCATCATAAATATGACTGCCTAAGGCACGAGGTCTTGCTAAGAAGGTCAGAACGCGGCGTAAGTCAATCAAACAGAGTTGTGCTTTACCCAACATATCTTCTTTTTGAGCAAGACGGGTAATCATATCATCGAGATCAAGAATTTGTTCACGGTGGCGAACATTCAATACTTCTGTAGAGTAGAGTTCTAGATCCTTGTGGATATCTTCTAAGATATCCGCAAGCTCATCGAGTTTAGCTTCGAGTAAACCCAAAAGTATCCAAGTCGGATCTTTATAGTCAATGTCGTAATCATTACGGCGAGCACGTGCTCGAAAGGCACGGAAAGCAACGAGCTTTTCACCACGTAAAGTAAATAGTCGATCTTTATGTAAAATAAATGCAACGGTTTGAACCGTTCCTAGCATATTGGATGACTCTTCAGGGTCACCATCGACTTGGTAGTTTTTATTTTTCGTTAAAAAATACGTACTGATATGTAAAATGCCATCATCATCACGGTAGAATCGTGCAGATGAAGAAATATCTTCTAATGATTTTAGTGTTGGAAGATTTTGTTTATAGGCATCTAAAACCCATTCTTGCTCATCTTGAGAGGGTGCAATTAAATCGATCCAAACCAATTCAGGGTGTAAATCAAACCCACCATTGATCGTTGCATCTTCTAGACTACCGCGCTCTGTGGCATAAAAGGCTTCAAGCATTTTATCTTTTCTCCCTTGCGCAGTTTGTGTGTGAACGATGGGTGTATTTTAGACAAGGATGCCATGAAAAAAAACTGATTCCATCATTAATTAGGTTAAAAAACACAGAACATATCATTTTAATTGTTGTTATAAAAACTTAAGGCTAATTTTAAATGAATTCTATTGCAATATTTTGTGGTTCAACATTAGGTTCCGATCCTGTTTATGCTGATGCAGCAAAGAAAACAGGGAAATATTTAGCGCAACAAGGCAAGAACTTGGTGTATGGTGGCGGTCGTTCAGGATTAATGGGGATTGTTGCGGATAGTGCATTAGAGGCTGGTGGAAAGGTCATTGGCGTGATTCCACAAGGATTGGTGGATCGTGAATTAGCACATCCAAATTTGACTGAACTTCACGTTGTTACCAGTATGCATGAGCGTAAAACGCTGATGGCAGATTTGTCGGATGGTTTTATTGCCTTACCGGGTGGTGCAGGAACAATTGAAGAAATTTTTGAACAATGGACATGGGCGCAACTCGGTATTCATCTTAAACCTTGCGCATTTTTAAACATTAACGGGTTTTATGATGTTCTATTACAATTCATTCAACATACGACAGATCAAGAGTTTACTCGAGCTCGCTTTACCAATGCATTAATCAATTCAACTTCAATCGAGGATATTGTGTCAAAATTCGAGTCTTATCAGGCACCACAACCGAAATGGGGTGTCCAAGATCGAGAAGATTTGGTGAAACTAGATACATGAGCAAAGTCATTACTGTCGCAGCAGCGATTATTTCCAATGAGGATCAGCAGTTGTTGTTGGTTCGAAAAAAGAATACCCAGTTTTTCATGCAAGTTGGTGGGAAGTTAGAGGAGAATGAGCCTTCTGAGGACACGATTCTGCGAGAAATTAAAGAAGAAATTGGCGCTGAGGCAGTAATAGATCAATATATAGGTCGTTTTGAAACCAAAGCTGCAAATGAAGCGGATCATCAGTTGATTAGTTATCTCTATCGAGTTCAGCTTAAACAAGAGCCTCATATTCATGCAGAAATTGCTGAAATGAAATGGATCGATTTAGATGATGATGCTACGCCTTTAGCACCGTTAACTCGAGAAATCGTGATTCCTTGGTGTAGGCAGCATTTTAATGCCAATTAAAACTTAAAGTGACTGTGTCAATATTCTGCGGCTGCAATGCATGCGATCTGAACGTTCTGACAGCCGAGCTTTTCTAGTGCATTGGCCAACGCATTGACTGAACTCCCTGTGGTCACGACATCGTCAATAATCAGGATATTTCTAAACTTTCCTTTTTCTGAACGTATTGGTTTGAATTGAGATTGAATATCCTCGATTCTTTCTACACGTGTTAAGCCTTTCTGTGAGTGTTGTGCTGAACGTTCAATTGGCTGCCAAATGGGTATTTGCAGTTTTTTGGAAAGCATTTTTCCGATGACCATCATTTGATTATAACCACGCTCTTTCAAGCGCTCGTTTGAAATAGGCATAGGTACAATCGCTTGAAAACGTTTCAGTTTAAGTTCTAGCAATGTGTGTGCTAGAAAAGTTTGATAATGAAGTTGTTGTTCATATTTGAATAAGTGAATAATGCGATCTATAGGAAAGCTATAGTCGAAACAAGCATAAATATTTCTTTCATGTCGATGAATGAGTGAAGGGCTTTTCCATGGGAGCATTGTCCAACAGTCATCACATAATCTGTGGGTTTGAGTTGGAGAGAATCCACATAATTGGCAAGCGCGTCGTGATAATAATGTGTGATAGAGGTTATGAATAGGGCTCAGCATCATGGCTCAAGTTATTTTTATTGTGAGTACCTATGATTATAGCTGAGCTCGTTGATTAAGGAACATATTAAACATACGCATATCTAGGTGCTTCTGGTAACCATCGTTTAAGAAGAGCATCCGCTTGATGTGGGTAATCTTTTAAAATTTGAGTCGCGACATAGTGCGCTTGAGTTAACAGATGGTCATCACGTTCCAATTTAGCCACGCGAAAGCCCATGTCTCCAGTTTGTTTCGTTCCTAACAGTTCGCCTGGGCCACGGATTTCCAAATCTTTTTCTGCTATTAAAAAGCCATCATTGGTTTCACGCATAATGCGTAAACGCTCTTGTCCATTCTGCGATAAAGGACTTTTATACAATAATGCGCAAAAACTTGCTTTAGCACCTCGACCCACACGCCCCCTTAATTGATGTAGTTGAGATAGACCCAGTCGCTCCGCATTTTCAATGACCATGATGGATGCATTTGGTACATCCACTCCAACTTCGATCACAGTTGTTGCGATCAGCAGTTGTAATTGATTGTCTTTGAACTGTTGCATGACAGCTTGTTTTTCATCAGCTTTCATTTTGCCATGAACCAAACCAATATTGAGGTGCGGAAAGCGTTCTTTAATCTCCTGATAAGTCGCTTCAGCAGCTTGGGCATCTAACGTCTCTGATTGTTCCACTAATGTACAGACCCAATAAGCCTGCTTACCTTCAGCGCAGTTTGTCGCAATACGCTGCAGGACCTCTTCACGACGATCGAGTGGAATAGTGACTGTTTGGATTGGGGTACGCCCTGGGGGTAACTCATCAATCACAGAAGTATCTAAATCTCCGTACGCTGACATTGCTAACGTACGTGGGATAGGGGTGGCGGTCATTACTAACTGATGTGGTGTCGTATCCTGTGCCCCTTTATTTCGTAATGCTAGACGCTGGTCAACTCCAAACCGATGCTGTTCATCAATGATGACAAGACCCAATTTATGAAACTGGACGTTATCCTGAAATAGTGCATGAGTGCCGACGACCAATTGGGCAGAGCCTTCTCTAATCTGCTGTTCTGCAGCAGCGCGTGCTTTCCCTTTTTGTTTGCCTGATAACCAAGAAACTTGGATGCTGAGTGGTTCGAACCATTTTTTAAAATTTAAATAATGTTGTTCTGCGAGGATTTCAGTCGGTGCCATAAGAGCAACTTGCCATCCCTCTTCGAGTGGATGACATGCCGCAATGCCTGCTACTAGGGTTTTGCCTGCGCCTACATCACCTTGCACCAGTCTGAGCATCGGTTTGTTTTGTTTAAGATCTTTCACAATTTCATTTGAAACACGTTTTTGAGCATTCGTCATTTCAAAGGGAAGTGTGGAGAGAAGTTGTTTGGCAAATGTTCGACTGGCTGAAAATGCAGGTGCGGAGATCTGTTGAATGTATGCACGACGAGTCAACAAACTAATTTGATGACTGACTAATTCTTCAAAGATGAGACGTTGCTGCGCAGGATGCTGCCCTTCAGCCAGTTGCAACATATTGGCATCGGTGGGAGGGTGATGAATATATTCTAGTGCTTCTTTTAAAGCATACCCATTGGTAAATTTTGCAGGAATCAGTTCTGGTAAATCATGGGCATGTTGTGCTAAAGCTTGTTTAATATATTCGCGCAGTTTAGGTTGAGTGAGTCCTTCCGTTGATGGGTAAATTGCGGTTAGCTGCGTTTTTGGAAGTGGGGTATGCTCCGTAATCAATTGAATTTCTGGGTGATACATTTCTAGGCCACGAGCGCCTACTCGGACTTCACCAAACACTCTTAAACGATTTCCAGGCTTTGCGCGATCCATCAATGCTTTATAAATATGATAAAAACGTAAGGTGACTTTTCCAAAATCATCTTGTAATAATATTGCCATGGATTTGCGTTTACCGGGCGGCATATCCATTGATGCGACAGTGCCTTCAAGTAAATAGCTTCGACCTACTTGAAGTTGATTCATGGGCACAATAGTACTGCGATCTTCATAATCTCGAGGCAGATGAAACAAAAGATCATCCGTATTCCAGATATTTAATTTTTCGAGTAAAGCGGCAGCGGCGTTTCCTACACCTTGCAACTGATGGACTGCAGTCATGTCCCCTCAACTTTGCTTAAATTGACTTTATAACACTAGAGAATAGGTCTTACATGCATATTCTATTTATCGGTTATGGTAAAACATCCCAACATGTTGCTAAACAATTATTTCAACAAAGACATCAAATTACCACAGTCAGTTTAAGCAGGAAAGATCAAGCAGGTGCTATGCATCTTCAACAAGATATACACCAACTTGATTTATCGACATTGTCGCCTATTGATGCAGTATACGTGTTGATTGCACCCAAAGACCCATCACTAGACGGGTATAAAGCTGCTTTCATAGATGCGATTCCACATATGAGAAATCAGCTGGCATTGCATCCCATCCAAAAGATTATTGTTGTCTCATCAACACGCGTTTACGGACAAGATCAAGGGGAGGAGATTGATGACCAAACAGAGATCAATCCGAAAGATGAGAAAGCATTAGTGTTAGCCACAATGGAGAAACTTTGGCAAGACGCCTTCCCACAGCAATGTATCATTGTGAGACCCACTGGTATTTATGGCGTATCCGTGAAGAGAATGATGCAGCTTGCTCAAAATACAATGACCTATCCCAATGTGCATTGGTCGAATCGAATTCATATCGAAGATTTAGCGGGTTTTCTTGTCCATTTACTTCACGTGGAACATCCAGAAAAAACTTATATTTGTAGTAATAATCAACCCATTCCATTACATGAAATTATTCTGTGGTTCCAAAAGCAGTTAAACATCCTTCCATTAAAATTATTGAGTGAGGCACAGCATGGAAAGAAAATTTATGCCTCTCGAATGTTAAGCACTGGTTTTAAATTGAAACATAATCAATTTTTTAAGGATTATCGAGAACTCATTTAGGCATAAAAAAACCCTCGCTGGGGAGGGTTTTAGATACTATTTTTTCTTGCGTTTTAAGCGTTTTTTGGCTTGTTGATCAGCAACTGCATCCAAAGCTTCTTTGAGCTCTTCATCGTTAAATGAAGTGATATGTTGCAACATTTGTAAGGTTACATCATCTAGTACCAAGTTGGCATATTGAGCAACCTCTTTGAATTGTGCATCAAAGACTATTGCGCCTTCTTCGTTATTACTGATATAGCCTTGTTGAGTCAGAACTTTGATAAAACTTTGGAAGAGCGCTTTATCAAAGAATTCAGGTGAGTTGAACTCATAAAGTACAGATAAACGCTGACCTAATAGATGGCTTAAATCTTCGACCTGCTTGGTCGTAATATTTCCAGAGCCACGTTGAGTAATTAGGGCAAGTGTCATGTAGTAGCGTTCAATACTTTGCTTCACTGGAGCAGCAAGCACGACTAACTGATTGTGTTGTTCAGAGTTAGGTGCAGGGCTACATAAATTTCCATGTTCATCAATCGTAATCAACTGTGCTTCTACCAGACCTTGAACATAGTTACAGATCTGTTCTTTAAGCTCATCCGTATTCCACTTAAGGAAAAGTTCAGCTTTCAAGAATGGATAAAGTGTACGAATGACATTAATCAAATCGCCCTGTGAAATTTTACCATTGTGCTCGACCATCGCAGCAATCAGTGATGGCAAGACATAAGCATGCAAAATATTATTGCGGAAATATGTCAGTAATACTGCTTGACCATCTTCAATCGCAATGATGTCGCCAAGGACATGTTTTACACGCTTAATCAACTTGAGTTTTAAACCATAAGCAATGATTTCTTTACCAGACAGTGGTGTGATTTGAACTCGATGATCATAAGGTAAAGCTGTTAGAAGATTGCGATAGGTATCTAACTGTTTAATACAAATCTCTTCATCAAGCGTGTGCTTGGAAGTCGATAGAAGAATAAGTGACAATAACGAAACTGGGTTGATAACAGCAGCACGGTTAATATTTTCAAGAATTGCATTTGCTGAGGTGTTGACTGCATCAGAAACTTCTTGAGGAATCGGGTCATCATTCTTCTCAATTTTGATATGTTCAGCACCATGCTGTTTCAAAATCTCATCAAGGAAGACGGGTTCACCAAAGTTTACGTGTACTTTACCGAAGATGCGTTCAATCTTTCTTAAGGTTTGTAAAATACCAAAGATAGATTCGGCCTCTTTAGGCTTACCATTCATTTCACCGACGTAAGTTGCACCTTCCATCAGGCGTTCATAACCAAAATAGGTCGGGACAAATACAATAGGTTTAGCACGACCACGCAAATGACTATGCACAGTCATTGCCAACATACCTGTTTTCGGCGGTAATAAACGTCCAGTACGTGAACGTCCACCTTCAATAAAGTATTCTAATGGCGTGTTGCGCGATAGGATACTGTATAGATATTCTTTGAATACAGTGGTGTATAACGCATTTCCACGGAAGGTTCGACGTATAAAGAATGCACCGCCACCACGTAAAAGCTGTCCAACGAATGGCATATTCAGGTTATCACCTGCAGCAATGTACGGTACCATCATCCCACGCTTATAAATCACATAAGAGAGTAATAGGTAGTCAATATGGCTACGATGACAAGGTGTATAAATAATTTCGTAGTCTTTCGCTAATTCACGAACTGTATTGAAATTATGTACTTCTACGCCGTCATAGAGTTGAGTCCAAAGACGCGTCAGGGCTTGTTCTGCAAAACGTACGGTTGCATGAGAATAGTCTGATGCAATTTCATTCACGTAGCCGATCGCACGGCGCTCAGCTTCAATCAAACTGATTTTAGAGCGAATACTTTCTTTGCGAATTCCGTCCTGAACATCTTGAGATTTAATCAATGATTGCATCACGTTTCGACGATCTGACAAATCTGGACCTAATACAACTTCACGCTGACGATCTAGATAATCATTGAGTTGATTGACGATATATGTTGCAGGAGACAAGTTTGGATGTGTTACACGTGCGTAATCTACCAATTCGCGCAGTGATTTTGGTTCATGAAATTCAAGAAAAGATTGGCGACCATGTAAACCAATATTCATCAGTTGTTTAACAGTACTTGGCGTTGCCCAAGTGTCCGTAAATAGCAATTTAAATAATGAATCTTCTTTGTCCGGTGAGCGGCCCCACAATACAGTCACAGGTATAAGTTCAATGTCAGTATCTGGATGCTTATCCAATATCTCGATCAATCTGAGGAGACGAGGTGGAAATGCATGGGGTGGCGGATTAAGTAAGTTTGTTTCATCTTGGTGTTGTAAAAATAATACAGCAGCTTTCTCTTTATGGTCCCCGATCATGAGTGGGTCAAGTGCTGGCGCGAGATTTAATCGACGAGTTTCGCCGTCAACCACTAACGCATTACTACGCGAGTAATTTTGTAATACATAGCACACCACTTTTTTGTGAGTCGTATTATTTTCAGTGGGTGGTGTTGAAGGTTGGGTTTCAGTAGGAACCTCTCCAAGAACATGCGGTGTTACTACGAGGTCAAGCAACTTACTGGAAAGTCGACGATACATTTGACCAAAGCCATTCTTGGACATACATACTCCTAGCCAAAGACGAATTTCGCATGACGCGAATGAAGGCAATTATTTTCTTAAATCTGTGATCAAAACAATATGTCATTTTCTAACAAAATGCACAGAATTTGGATGAATTTTCGTTAATAATCGTATTTTTAGCCAAAATATCAAATTTGTTTTATGACAATATAGTCAAGCAAAGTTTAGTTGTTTACTCGGAAATTATGGCAATATAAAGATTGAGTCATTAAATTGGAAAATCTGTTTAAATTCAACAGGCCCAATTTAATGTCGTAGCAATGAAATATATAGGTCCGATATGAATCAGCTCACGCAAGAACTCGTAGATTTACTCACGCTAGAAAGACTTGAAGAAAACATTTTTAGAGGCAAAAGCCAAAATTTGGTTGGCAAACGTGTCTTTGGTGGGCAAGTTCTAGGTCAAGCGTTACGTGCTGCTTCATATACAACTGATCGCCCTGCACACTCATTGCATGCATATTTCTTATTTGGTGGGGATGTTAATGCACCCATTATTTATGAAGTAGATCGAATCCGAGATGGGCGTAGTTTCGTGAGTCGCCAAGTTCGTGCGATTCAACATGGCAAGACGATATTCATGTGTATGGTATCTTTTGCAGACCAAGAAGAGGGTCTCAATTATCAAGTTGCTGAACCAGAATACCCGCCAGTAGATGGGCTAAAATCTGAAGCTGAACTCAAGAAAATGATTGTCGATTTCGTACCAGAGAATGTGCGTGCCAGCTTTATGCGTGATCGTCATGTTGAAATTAAGCCTGTAATGCCAGTCAATCCATTCCAACCACAACCTGAAGCGCCGTCTTACGCGCACTATATTCGTACACACGATCGTTTGGCTGATGATGTAGATGAAAATGCATTACATCAGGCGATCGCTGCTTTTTATTCAGACTTTACTTTGATGACAACTGCACTACGACCACACGGACTCAGTTATATTTCACCGAGTTTACAATGTGCCAGCATTGACCATACCATGTACTTTCATAAACCATTTCGTGTAGATGATTGGATGCTCTATGACATGGAAGCAACGATTAGTGCAAGTTCTAGAGGATTGAACTTTGGACGAATGTGGCAAAATGGCCAATTGGTCTGTAGTACAGTACAAGAAGGTCTAATTCGAATTCGTGAAATCGAAACGCAATAAGATAATTGATCTATGCTTCAAGCCAAATCTTCAGATTTGGCTTTTTTACTTCATATTTGTATTTATAAATTATTCGTTTCGGTTGCAAAGCTAACAAGAAAAAATGATCGATTCTTGAAGTCGCTCATGGCATAGTGCGACTAATAAATCAAAATGAAAAGCACAGGACATGAGTCTAAATACGCAAATTTTAATTGCTGCAATTCTAGGTGTGGCTTTTGGCTTCTTGTTAAATGTATTCCCTGATACAGCATTTTTTAACGGAAGTTTATATGGCTTAGGGATTGCCAGTAGTATTTTTATTGGTCTACTTAAACTATTACTGATTCCTCTCATTTTTAGTTCTATTGTTGTCGGAGTTTCCAATCTACAGACTGGTGGCCAACTTGGTAGAACTTGGAAAATTACCCTCGCTTGTTGTGTCACAACCACAACTTTGGCACTGATTTTGGGGCTTGCGTGTGCGCATCTTTTCGAGGTCGGGAAGGGTGTAGACATCACCATTTTTCAAGAGACCATGAATCAGCATCAGACGCCTGATACTTTGACGCCCTCGAGTTTTTTTACCAACTTTATCCAAAATACACTAATAAACCCGTTTAAAGCATTTGCTGAAGGTAATGTGTTAGCCGTTGTCGTTTTTGCACTTTTAATTGGGGTGGCTCTCGTTAAAGGTGGTGAAAAATTTAAAACAGTGAAAGCGTTGAGTCAGCAATTTTTTGAAATCATGATGTTGATGATTGGTTGGGTGATGAAGCTCGCACCAATAGGGATTTTTGCGTTACTGGCAAAGTTAATCGCGACGGAGGACCTATCCGTTCTGAGTCGATTAGCAGAATTCGCAGCAGTAGTCACGGGAACGACCATCTTTCATGGTCTTGTTGTTTTGCCTTTGTTGCTCTGGATTTTCGGGAGAATGAATCCAATTACATTTTTTAAGGGAACACGAGCAGCCTTGATTACGGCGTTTGCTACCAGCTCAAGTTCCGCAACCATGCCGCTATCAATGAAGTGTGCTCAGGAAAATTTAGGAGTAAGACCCCAGACTGCAGGATTTGTGATCCCTCTCGGGACACAGTTGAATATGGATGGGACGGCATTATATGAGGCTGCGGCGGCGCTGTTTATTGCGAATTTAATGGGGCTTGACTTAACGTTAGGACAACAATTGATTGTGTGTGCGACAGCAATGATTGCATCTTTAGGGGCACCAGGTATACCTAGCGCAGGTATGGTTACCATGATTATGGTTTTACAATCAGTTGGACTTCCAGCAGAAGCAATCGCGATATTATTGCCGATTGACCGTTTGTTAGATACTGTCAGAACAGTGGTTAATGTGCAGGGGGATATGATGATTAGTGTTGTTGTAGATCGTTACACGAATCCTGATCATGAACCCATTGAAAAAAATACAGCTTAAAAGATTAGATCAGATATAAAAAAGCAGGGATCACCCTGCTTTTTTATTAAATACATTATGCAACTTTCAGTGCTGCGCGTTCTGCTGCTGGTGATTGATTTAGATAGTTAATCGCATCTTCAGTTTTTGCTTCATGAACAGGGTCATACCAAGGCATTAAATAGCCGAGTTGTTGAGAAACAAGCCAGAATGGGTGAGGTAGTAAACCATTGTCTTTTTGGGCAATTCGTGCCCATTCACGCCAAATCCAAGGTTTGTAAACAGCTGGTTTAATTGATTTAAAGCGAGGGTCTTGACCCATAATATGAGCAGCCCCATCAACCCATAAACCTAATACAGCAGCAATCACAACTACACTTTGATAATAGCGAGAAATATAACCACCGCCGAGATGACGATATAAGTCAAATGCAACGGTACGGTGTTCAATTTCTTCAGCTCCATGCCATTTTACGAGATCGAGCATATTGGCATCAGCGCCCAATTCACCCCATTTTTTGTTGTACAAGGCATATTTGCCGAGGACACAAGTCATATGTTCAACAGTAGCAATAATACCTAATCTGAATAAATCCCACTGATGATCTAAGGCTTTTGGGATGTTTAGACCTAAAGGTTTATCCGCTAAAAGTTTTCCAAAAAGAAAGTCCATGATATCGAGGTTACGTTGAATATCGATATGACGTGCGCTGAGATATTCTTTATTTGCTGAATTATGTGCTTGAGCGTGCATTGCTTCTTGGCGAATAAAAGCTTTCACATCTTCTGCAAGTTTTTCATCAGTAATTTTCGGCAAAACTTTGTTGTACAGACGACAAAACCAAAATTCGCCTGCTGGTAAGATGTTATTAATTTCATTGATAAAATAACTAACGAAAGGCTGATTTGGAACCCAATCTACTGGTGTATCCGCCCACTCAAATTTAACTTTACGAGGTTTGATGTGATACTCAATAGAAGATCCAATCTTACTATTTCTTAATCGAGACAATAATTTCATCACACTTTCCTGAATTTTTGTTGTGATTATCATTTTTCAGTATAAAAAAATGCCCTCAAATAACCTTAGCATTTGAGGACATTGATATATCAATTAGTGAATGTAATGATTTAACCATTCGGTAGGGTAGATACTATTCGGCTTTGTTGGATTTTAGTTCGGTTGTTTCGCTTGGTGATTCATCATCTTCTTGAATAACATGATCAAAATCTTCATCGATGTCTGATTCACTTACTTCAGGAATTGCACTTAGATCAAATCCGTTAGGCTGCTCAAGCGTAAAATTTAAACGACCAGCAATAACGCTTGCGAGTTCTTCAAGACCATGCTTATTGAGGGATGAGAACAATTGGATAGAGAAGTTAAGCTTCATTTTCTTTAATTGAGCTTTGACTTCTTGCAATGCTTTGGAAGCTGGACCACGATTTAACTTATCTGATTTTGTTAATAAAACATGGACAAATAATTTACGTGAATAAGCCCATTCTAACATCATAACATCGAAATGTTGTAAAGGGTGTCGTATGTCCATTAACAGTACAAGCCCTTGTAAACTTTCACGATGAATGAGGTAGTTTTCAAGCTCTTTTTGCCAAACGATTTTCATGCTTTCAGGTACAGCAGCATAGCCATATCCAGGAAGGTCAACTAATCTTTGTTCGGCATTGCCCATGCTAAAAAAGTTAATCATTTGTGTGCGACCAGGTTTTTTAGACGCACGTGCAAGTTGTTTTTGATTGGTTAATGCATTAATCGCACTCGATTTACCAGCATTCGAGCGACCTGCAAAAGCAATCTCATAACCTGTGTCTTCTACACATAAATTCAGTTTTGGTGCACTCATTAAGAATTCGGCTTTGCGCAACCAGTTGAGCGCTTGAACCGAATATTCAGTAATCGCTGGATCGGCTTTTTTCTCATAGCTGATCTTTTGCTTTGGGGCATTTGACGCCTTACTGTTTTTCGACTTTCCTCTGCTGTGATGCATAGCTCAACTTCAATAACTCAATTTACAATCAGCTATTATAAAGGAAGTCGCGCATGCAAGCGAATACTCAATCGAATTGAGTCAATCTATGGTGTAACTTGAATGAAAGGAATGGGTGAATCTGAATTGAATTTTGTACCTGAGGTGGGTATAACATCCTTCAGTTTAAATTGATCTAAATGCTGATAAAACTGTTTGACTGCATGATCTAAAATGCCTTTTAAGCCACAGTCACTTCTTAATACGCATGGTGGGTTATGACACTCTACAATTTGCTGATCGCCTTGAAGTGTTCTCACTAAAGTCCCTAATGAGATATTCAGAGTTTGAGGGGCTAGACGTATACCGCCACCTTTGCCTCGAGTGGTCATTAGCCAATTTTGTTTTGCCATAAAGTGAACGATTTTCATGGCGTGGTTTTCTGAGACCTGCAATTGGTTTGCCAGTTCTGCAATGGTATAAGGCAAGTCACGAGGTTGTGCGACATACATCAATATACGCAGGGCATAGTCGGTAAATTTATTCAGTTGCATAGATCGTCATAAAAGATAGCTTATTTCTATCTTAACATTGAAAGCCCAGTGAACGGAGCTTTCAATGATCTCTTAAAATCTTATTTAGGTTAAAGATTTAGATGAATTAATTTTTTAGTGGTGCAGACACCTCAACCACATCACCTACTTGATAGTGGTTTAATAAGATATTTGCCACAGAATATTCAGTTGCTTCATCTACCGCTTTTACTGTGATTTGATACTGGTCAGCTTGTGCAGCATCAAAGCTAAATTGTTGTGGTTGGCGCATCTCTTGCCCCGGTACTTGGACTCGTACCGAAATATATTCACCTGCTTCAGCCGTCGCAATGGTTTGACCGTCCTTGGCAGCTAAAGTTAAGGTTTTGGCGTTAGCTTCAGCTTCAATCGCTGTAATTTTAAATTCACGCCAGCCAGCCCAACCGCCATTTTGTGCAGTCAAAGCTTCATATTTTGATTTTTCGACACCAATTAAAATGTCTGCCAATTGCATATACGCGGCTTTCCAAGCAGCAATCAGATCAGAGTCCATTGGCACATCTAATACTTCGCTGATTGAATGCAGAAGGTTTTCACCCACAATCGAGTATTGATCCGCTTGAATGTCTAAACTTACGTGTTTAGTGGTAATTCGCTCAATCGCTTTTGCCAAAACTGTAGGATTTTCAATATTTTCAGCATATGCCAAAACAGCAGCAGCTAAAGCACGTGGCTGACGACCAGTACTTTGATGATCCATGTTAAATGTATTTTTTAACTCGGGGTTGTTGTTCAGCATGCGATTATAGAAATAGGTTGTAAGGGCAACACCATTCTCACGCAGGACGGGAACAGTCGCTTTTACAAGTTCAATATGTTGTGGCGTCATGAGCTTCAACTTTAGTTTTATTAAAAGATATATTTAAAATACATCTTTTAGGGTCGAGCTGCAATATGACTTGCATAGAAAACCTTAAAATAATTATGGGATATTAAAATATCCCATAATGAAGTTAAAAATGATGGGTAAAGGGAGGGCTATTTTTTTCCAAATAATGAGCCCAGTAGACCGCGGACGATTTTTTGCCCAGTGCTTCCGCCGAGGCTTCGTGCAGCACTTTTAGCAAACGTACCGACAATATCTTGGGTGAGTTTTTCGCGTTGTTTGGCTGCACGTTCTGCTTCTTTTTGTTGTTCACGGGCAAGGCGTTCTTGTTCTTTGGCTTGCTGTTTTGCGAAAGCTTCTTGCTCTTTAGCAATTTGCTTCGCGTAGGCCTCTTGTTCCTTAGCTTGTTGTTTTGCTAACGCTTCTTGTTCGGCTTGTTGTTGACGCTGAACTACTTTGTTTTGCAGCATTTCAAAAGCACTTTCTCGATCAAGTACTTGCTCATAAACACCTGCAACCACACTGTTTGTCATGAGCGTCTTACGCTCTTCAAGCGTGATAGGTGTAAAAGATGAATATGGGGGCATAACCCAACCGCGTTCAACTATTTGTGGCGTACCTTGCTCATCTAGACAGCTAATCAGCGCTTCACCAACTGCCAGCTCCGTAATAGCATCTTGTACTTTGAATGCAGGATTTGCTCTAAAAGTATCAGCTGCAGTTTTTACTGCTTTTTGATCTTTTGGTGTGAAGGCTCGAAGTGCATGCTGAACACGGTTGCCCAGTTGTCCTAAAACACTTTCAGGTAAATCCAGAGGATTTTGGGTGACAAAATAAATACCTACTCCCTTAGAGCGGATTAAGCGTACCACTTGTTCGATCTTTTCTTGCAAAGCAGGGCTGGCATTGTCAAACAGTAAATGAGCTTCATCGAAGAAAAATACCAATTTCGGTTTATCCATATCGCCGACTTCAGGTAATTGTTCAAACAGTTCGGAAAGCATCCAGAGTAAGAAAGTCGCATAAAGCTTTGGTGTGTTCATTAATTTGTCGGCAGCGAGCAAATTAATATTGCCGTGTCCTTGTGTATCGGTTTGGATAAAATCCATGAGGTCTAATGCAGGCTCACCAAAAAATTGATCACCGCCTTGATCGGCCAGTGCTAGCAAATTACGTTGGATTGCACCCAAGCTGGCAGGAGAAAGATTGCCGTATTCTGCTTTAAAGTCAGCTGCATGCTCAGTCACATAAGTGATCATCGCCTTGAGGTCTTTAAAGTCGATCAGTAATAAACCTTGATCATCCGCGATGCGGAAAATCGCAGAAAGCACACCTTCTTGGGTGTCATTCAAATTCAGCATTCGGGCTAAAAGCAATGGACCAATTTCTGATACTGTAGTCCGAATCGGATGACCTTGTTCGCCAAATAAATCCCAAAAAACCACAGGTGATGCGCTAAATGGGATTGATTCAATATTGAGGCTCTTGATGCGTTCATCAAATTTTGAATTATTTTCACCTGCTTTGGCAAGGCTAGAGACATCACCTTTTGCATCGGCTAAAAATACCGGCACACCAATACGAGAAAAGCTCTCTGCCAAGACCTTTAAAGTGACTGTTTTTCCTGTTCCTGTTGCGCCGGCAATCAAGCCATGTCGGTTTGCCAGTTGCGAATGTAAAACAATCTCTTGGGATGTATCTGAGGTTTTTTTTGCGATGACAATTGGTGTGCTCATAATTATTCCTTTTTATTCGATCTTTTGTTGTTGCATTATTTTGAGTGCTTGTTGAATATCTTCTATCAAATCGTGAGGATGTTCCAGTCCTATACAAAAACGAACCAATATTCCTTCTTGTAAATGTGTATGTGCAAGCTCACGCATTTGATCAATTTGATAGAGCATTACTAAACTCACTGGGCCACCCCAGCTAAAACCTAATTTAAACAGGTTAAGCGCATCACAAAAATTGCGTATATCTTGAAGATTATATTTTTTATCAAAAATTACACTGATCAAACCTGCGCTCAATTCTGATAGGCAAACTTCTTTCCAAAAAGTATGACCTGCAGATTTTGGATTGGCAGGGTGCAATACTTGTGCAAACTCATTTTGCTGTAGAAGCCAGCTTAATAAAGTTAGCGCTGATTTAGATTGGTGCGTATAACGGAGTTCCATTGAAGATAGGCTGCGCTGAATCTGTGCGGTGTCATCGCCTGATATAGAAATCCCTTGAATTGCATGCATGCGAAATAGCTTGTGGTATAAATCCTTGTTTTTTGTTACGACACTCCCCATGAGAATGTCACCACCACCGCTTGGATATTTGGTGAGTGCATGGACGGTAATATCGACTGCTAAGTGTTCTGTACCAAAATCAAAAGCATTAAAAGCTAGACCCGCACCCCAAGTATTATCAAGTGCGGTAAGGATCTTATGCGTTTGAGCTTTTTTGACCAGATTCGTTAAATCTGGAAATTCGAGTGTTACAGATCCTGCAGCCTCTAACCAAATTAACTTAGCTTTATCACTGGGTTTAAAGCTCTCAACATCAATTGGGTTATAGACCTTAACGGCAATCCCATAACGTGATTCTAGGTTTCGCAAATGCTCCATATTTGGACCGTAAATATTGTCCGCGACCCAAACTTCATCACCATGTGCTAAAAAACAAGAATTCACCAAGTTGATTGCAGAGAGTCCGCTTGGTGCAAGTAGACAGTATTCTCCGCCTTCTAATTGTGCAATATTGTCGCCTAGCGTAAACGTGGTAGGGGTGCCATGCGTTCCGTAACTATAGTCATAAGCATCGGTCCAATGGCGATTGAAAAGAGCATCGGTATTTTCAAAAATGATCGTTGATGCACGATAAATAGGGGGTTGAATACTATTTAAAAGTTGAGGTGCTTTTCTAGGGCTATGTATGAGTTGAGTTTGCGTATTTATTTTCACAATTTACCTGTATAAACCGTCATTTTATAACTAACAAAACATACTACTAAAAAACTGCATAGCTGTGCTTTGTTTAAAATTATTTAACAACCTATAGGTTGGCTTCATTTTTGCAACTGCTAGTGCAATATAAGAAAAGTTCGGGTTGGAAAATGAAGCCATTAAAAGTGCATTACTTTCAGCATATTGCTGGTGAAGGGTTCGGAAGTTGTTATGAATATTTAAAATCAATTGGAGCACAAATTAGTGCTACGGAGTTTTTTGCATTACCTGTTGAGATGGCATTAGAAATCGAGGCGTTACCAGCAATTGAAGATATTGATTTACTCATCATCATGGGTGGAGCAATGAGTGTAAATGATGAGGCAAATTATCCATGGCTAAAAATAGAAAAAAGATGGATCCGTCGATATTTATCACTGGGCAAGCCTGCAATTGGTTTGTGTCTCGGAGGTCAGCTTATAGCCAATGCTTTGGGAGCAAGTGTACGTTTAAATGAACAACAAGAGTTAGGTTGGACTAATGTCTTCAGAACTCAACATGGTTTATCAGATTACTTTGAAATACCTAAAGAATTGGAAATAATGCAATGGCACAGTGAAACTTTTGAGATTCCTAAAGGAGGCGTCAGACTGGCTGAAAATAATGTGTGTGCAAACCAAATGTACCAAATTGGAAAGAATGTGCTGGGTTTTCAGTTTCATCCAGAAATAACGCCGAAAGTTTTACAAATGTATATTGAGAATGAAGAGCATGAGAAGGTATTTTCTGGCACTTATGTACAATCTTTAGATACCTTAAAACAAACAAAAAAAACGAGGTTCCAAAAAGGGAATGAATTGCTGATCGATGCAATTAATTATGTATTGGGGTTCGGGCAGGGTGTACAAAAGAAAGCCGCCAACGCTTAACCGTAAATTGAGAAAAAATGATAAATAGGTTTGCTTAACAGTTAAACAATCGTTATAATGGGCGACCCTTTGATATTAAGGGCTAAACAACGTTGATTGTTGTTTAGATCGTTACAGTCGTGGCATCGATCACGACCTTAGTGATTTTCACTGCCTCTGACACTTGCCTTGTTTTCGGACAGGGGGAGATGCGTCATGGGTGATTCTTTATATATTTGGCTTGGAGTTTACTGGTATGTCTAACCAGAGAATCCGTATCCGTTTGAAGTCTTTTGATCACCGTTTAATTGATCAATCTTCTCAAGAGATCGTAGAAACAGCAAAACGTACTGGCGCACAAGTTTGTGGTCCAATCCCGATGCCAACTCGCATCGAGCGTTTTAACGTTCTAACTTCACCGCACGTTAACAAAGACGCGCGTGATCAGTATGAAATCCGCACTTACAAGCGTTTGATCGACATCGTTCAACCTACAGACAAAACTGTAGATGCATTGATGAAATTAGATCTTGCAGCTGGTGTAGACGTTCAGATCGCATTGGGTTAAGGCTTTCGGTTAATTAACACTCTAAGTTAATTAAGCCGCTTTTTTAGAGGTTTATGCACATGGCTATTGGTTTAGTCGGTCGCAAGTGCGGTATGACACGTATCTTTACAGATGCTGGTGTTTCTGTACCTGTTACAGTGATTGAGGTTGATCCTAACCGCATCACTCAAATCAAAACGCTTGAAACTGATGGTTATCAAGCGATTCAAATCACTACTGGTGAACGTCGCGAATCTCGCGTTACTAATGCTCAGAAAGGTCACTTCGCTAAAGCGGGTGTTGCTGCTGGTCGTTTAGTTCAAGAGTTCCGTGTTACAGAAGCTGATCTTGAAGGTCGTGAAGTTGGCGGAACTATCGGTGTAGATTTGTTCACAGTGGGTCAAATCGTTGACGTAACTGGTCAGTCTAAAGGTAAAGGTTTCCAAGGTGGTGTTAAGCGTTGGAACTTCCGTACTCAAGACGCTACTCACGGTAACTCTGTTTCTCACCGTGTTCTAGGTTCTACAGGTCAAAACCAGACTCCTGGTCGCGTATTCAAAGGCAAAAAAATGGCTGGCCATTTAGGTGCTGAACGCGTAACTACACAGGGTCTTGAAATCGTTGCTATCGATACAGAGCGTTCAGTTCTTGTAGTTAAAGGCGCGGTTCCTGGTGCTACCGGTGGTGACGTAACTGTTCGTCCTACTATCAAGGCTTGAGGGGAAATAACGTGAATTTAAATACTGTTTCCGGCTCTGCTGTTGAATTATCAGAAGTTGCGTTCGGTCGTGAATTCAATGAAGCTCTTGTACACCAAGTTGTTACAGCTTATTTAGCTGGTGGTCGTCAAGGTTCAAAAGCTCAGAAATCACGTGCAGACGTTTCTGGCGGTGGTAAAAAACCATTCCGTCAAAAAGGTACTGGTCGCGCTCGTGCTGGTTCTATTCGTAGCCCAATCTGGGTTGGCGGTGGTAAAACTTTTGCTGCTCGTCCACAAGACTGGTCTCAAAAAGTAAACCGTAAAATGTATCGCGGTGCTATGCAATGCATCCTAGCTGAACTTGTTCGTCAAGATCGCTTAGTTTTAGTTGAAGAGTTTGCTGTAGCTGCTCCAAAAACTAAAGAATTGCTTGCAAAACTTAACGACTTGAATGCTACTCGTGCATTAATCGTTACTGATGCTGTTGATGAGAACTTGTATCTAGCTGCTCGTAACCTTCCACACGTTGATGTGGTTGATGCTGCTGCTATCGATCCTGTTAGCTTGATCGCGTTCGATAAAGTTGTTATGTCTGTAGCTGCTGCTAAGAAAATTGAGGTAGAACTCGGATGAACAACGAACGTATCTATCAAGTCCTAAAAGGACCTGTATTCTCAGAAAAAGCACAAGTTTTAGGTGAAACTGCTGGTGTTCAAGTGTTTAAAGTTGCTATCGATGCAAACAAACTTGAAATCAAAAAAGCAGTTGAACAATTATTTGGTGTAGAAGTTGTTAAAGTTAACACGACTATCACTAAAGGTAAGACTAAACGCTTTGGTAAAACTATCGGACGTCGTTCTGATGTTAAAAAAGCATACGTCACCCTGAAAGCTGGCCAAGATGTAGAAATGGCTGACTTGGGCGATACCGCTGAAAGCACAGCGGAATAAGGACGAGAATTATGCCTATTCAAAAATGTAAGCCAACGTCTCCAGGACGTCGCTTTGTAGAGAAAGTCGTTCACGACCATCTTCACAAAGGTGCGCCTTATGCTCCGTTGGTAGAAGCTAAAAAACGTACTGGTGGTCGTAATAACAACGGTCACATTACTACACGTCACGTTGGTGGTGGTCACAAGCAACATTACCGTATTGTTGACTTTAAACGTAACAAAGATGGCATTCCTGCGACTGTAGAGCGTATCGAATACGATCCTAACCGTACTGCACACATTGCATTAGTTTTGTATGCTGATGGTGAGCGTCGTTATATCATTGCGCCTAAAGGTCTACGTGCTGGTGATAAAGTTCAATCTGGTAACGATGCTCCAATTCGTCCAGGTAACTGCTTACCACTTCGTAACATGCCTATCGGTTCTACTCTTCACAATATCGAGCTTAAAATCGGTAAAGGCGCTCAATTAGTGCGTTCTGCTGGTGCTTCTGCTCAGTTATTGGGTCGTGACGGTTCTTACGCAATTATTCGTCTACGTTCTGGCGAAATGCGTAAAGTACACGTTGAATGTCGCGCAGTTCTTGGTGAAGTTTCTAACCAAGAAAGCAACTTACGTTCACTAGGTAAAGCTGGTGCTTCACGCTGGCGTGGTGTTCGTCCTACCGTTCGTGGTATGGCGATGAACCCGGTAGATCACCCACATGGTGGTGGTGAAGGGCGTAACAAAGGTATTCAACCTGTAAGCCCATGGGGTCAAAAAGCTAAAGGGTACAAGACACGTACCAATAAGCGTACGACTAAGATGATCATTCGCGACCGTCGCGTTAAGTAACAAGTAAAGGAATCTGACAATGCCTCGTTCTCTGAAAAAAGGCCCATTCGTCGATGCGCACTTGTTCGCTAAGGTTGAAGCGGCTATCGCGGCTAATAACCGTAAGCCGATCAAAACTTGGTCGCGTCGTTCGATGATCCTCCCGGATTTTGTTGGTTTAACAATTTCTGTACACAATGGTCGTAACCATGTTCCGGTAATCGTATCTGAACATATGGTTGGTCACAAGCTTGGTGAATTTGCACCGACTCGTACTTACCGTGGTCACGGTGTTGACAAGAAATCTAAACGTTAATAGGTGCTATGATGGAAGTAACTGCTAAATTACGCGGTGCCGCTATCTCGGCACAAAAAGCTCGTTTGGTTGCAGACTTGATTCGCGGCAAATCTGTTGCGCACGCTCTTAACATCCTAAACTTCAGCAACAAAAAAGCTGCAGTTTTAGTTAAGAAAGCGTTGGAATCTGCGATTGCAAACGCTGAACATAATAACAGTTTAGATGTAGACGATCTTAAAGTTTCTACGATCTACGTTGATGAAGGCATGAGCCTTAAACGTATTTTGCCACGTGCTAAAGGCCGTGCAGATCGTATTACTAAGCGTACTTGTCACATCACCGTTAAGGTAGGGGTTTGATATGGGTCAGAAGGTTCATCCAATCGGTATCCGCCTAGGTGTTGTGAAACGTCATAACGCTAACTGGTATGCGAATCCGAAACAATACGCTGAATACTTGCTTAAAGATCTTCAAGTTCGTGAGTTTTTAAACAAAAAACTTAAGAATGCGATGGTGAGCAATATTCTTATCGAACGTCCAACAGGCGCTGCTAAAGTAACAATTAGCACTGCTCGTCCTGGTATCGTGATCGGTAAAAAAGGCGAAGACATTGAAAAATTACAGCGCGAACTTACCAATATTATGGGTGTTCCAGCGCAAGTAAGCATCAACGAAATTGATCGTCCAGATTTAGACGCTCGTCTAGTTGGTGAAGCAATTGCTTCTCAATTAGAAAAACGTGTAATGTTCCGTCGTGCTATGAAGCGTGCGGTTCAAAACACTATGCGTGCTGGTGCGAAAGGTATCAAAGTTGAAGTTTCTGGTCGTTTAGGCGGTGCAGAGATTGCACGTACTGAATGGTATCGTGAAGGTCGTGTACCTCTACATACTCTTCGTGCTGACATCGACTATTCAGCGGTTCGCGCAGAAACTACTTACGGTACGATCGGCGTTAAAGTTTGGATCTTCCGTGGTGAGATCTTGGGCGGCATGAAACAAGTCATGAACCCAGCTCCAGCTGAAGAACGTCCAGCTAAACGTGGTCGCGGTCGTGGTGAAGGTCAAGAGCGTCGTGGTCGTCGCAATGATCGTTCTGCTGAAAAAGGAGAATAATCCATGTTGCAACCTAAACGTACTAAATTCCGTAAAGTGCAAAAAGGCCGTAACACTGGTCTAGCACATCGCGGTAGCACAGTATCTTTTGGTACTATCGCACTTAAATCAGTTGAACGTGGTCGCATGACTGCGCGTCAAATTGAAGCAGCGCGTCGTACAATCAGCCGTCGTGTAAAACGTGGTGGTAAGATCTTTATCCGTGTATTCCCGGACAAACCAATTACTGAAAAACCATTAGAAGTTCGTATGGGTAAAGGTAAAGGTTCTGTGGAATATTGGGTTTGTGAAATCAAACCAGGTAAGATCCTGTACGAAATGGAAGGTGTGAACGAAGAATTAGCGCGTGAAGCATTTACGCTTGCTGCTGCTAAACTTCCGTTTAAAACCACTATCGTGACTCGGACGGTAATGTAATGAAAACTAAAGATCTACGTGAAAAGTCGGTAGAAGAATTGACAGCTTTGCTTGATGAGCAACAGTTGAACCAATTCCGTCTTCGCATGGCTAAAGCAACTGGTCAATTGGGTAAATCGCACGAAGTGCAATTAACTCGTAAAACTATTGCTCGCATCAAGACCCTCCTTACCGAAAAACAGGGGAACGCACAATGAGTGAGCAAACAGTTCGCACGTTAACAGGCAAAGTAGTAAGCGACAAGATGGACAAGTCTATCGTTGTTCTTATCGAACGCCGCGTTCAACACCCGTTGTATGGCAAATCAATCCGCCGTTCAACAAAATTACACGCTCATGATGAGAACAACACTGCTAAAACTGGCGATGTTGTAACTATCAAAGAAAGCCGCCCAATTTCTAAAACTAAGTCTTGGACTTTAGTTGAAGTTGTTGAAGCAGCTGCTGAGTAAATAACGTTCTTGTTGCATCATCGGTCAATTTCGAGTACTCTTTGAGCCTTTCGAAATTGTGACCGGTGATGCTCGGTTTTGGAGTAGGGCAATGATTCAGACCGAAACTATGCTCGACGTAGCAGACAACAGTGGTGCTCGCCGCGTACAATGTATTAAAGTACTTGGTGGTTCACATCGTCGTTATGCTTCAGTTGGCGACATTATTAAAGTTACTGTAAAAGAAGCAATTCCACGTGGCCGTGTTAAAAAAGGCGACGTAATGAATGCAGTAGTTGTACGTACAAAATTCGGTATCCGTCGTCCAGATGGTTCTGTTATTCGTTTCGATGATAACGCTGCTGTTATTTTGAACAACAACAAAGCTCCGATTGCTACTCGTATTTTCGGACCAGTGACTCGTGAACTTCGTACTGAACAGTTCATGAAAATCATTTCATTGGCTCCTGAAGTTCTATAATAGAGGCAATCATGGCTAAGATTAAAAAAGGCGATCAAGTAATCGTGATCGCAGGTAAAGAAAAAGGCAAACAAGGTACTGTTTTGTCTGTTTCTAATGACCGAGTTAAGGTTGAAGGTCTTAACTTAGTTAAGAAGCATCAAAAGCCTAACCGTGCAACAGGTGCTGAAGGCGCTATCGTTACACAAGAAGCTTTGCTTCATATCTCTAACGTGGCAATTTTTAATGCTACAACCCAAAAGGCTGACCGTGTTGGTTACCAAGTGATTGATGGCGTGAAAACTCGCGTTTACAAATCAAATGGTGAATCAGTGGCGGTAGCGAAGTAATAGGTTGAAATAGGCAATGGCCAGACTTAAAGCGCGTTACAACGACGAACTTAAAGCTCAATTACAAGAACAATTGGGCGTTAAGAATGTGATGGAGATCCCTCGCATCACTAAAATCACGATCAATATGGGTGTTGGTGCAGCAGCTGCTGACAAAAAACTCCTTGATGGTGCTCTTTCTGATATGCAAGCTATCGCTGGTCAAAAACCAGTTCTTACGTTAGCTCGTAAATCTATCGCTGGTTTCAAAATCCGTGATGGTTGGCCGATTGGTTGTAAAGTTACTTTACGCGGCGAACGCATGTACGAATTCTTAGACCGTTTGATCTCTATCGCGATCCCTCGTATCCGTGACTTCCGTGGTTTCTCTGCGAAATCATTTGACGGTCGTGGTAACTACTCTATGGGTCTTAAAGAACAGATCATGTTCCCTGAGATCGATTTTGATAAGATTGACCGTATTCGTGGTATGGATATTACCATCACTACGACTGCTCGCACCGATGACGAAGGCCGTGCGCTTATGCGTGCATTCGGCTTCCCGTTCAAATAAGAGGTCGATATGGCTAAGAAAGGTATGATTAATCGCGAATTGAAACGCGAAGCTACTGTTGCTAAATACGCTGCAAAACGTGCTGAATTAAAAGCTGTTATTGCAAACGTAAATGCAAGCGACGAAGAGCGTTTCGAAGCGATGATGAAGTTACAAGCATTACCACGTAATGCATCTCCAGTACGTCTTCGTAACCGTTGTGGTTTAACTGGTCGTCCTCATGGTTACTTCCGTAAGTTCGGTTTAAGCCGTAACAAATTACGTGACACAGTAATGCAAGGTGATGTACCGGGCGTTGTTAAGGCAAGCTGGTAAGGAGCACTATAAATGAGTATGCAAGATACCGTTGCCGACATGTTAACACGTGTTCGTAACGCACAAATGGCGAAGAAACAAACTGTTTCTATGCCAAACTCAAAGTTAAAAGTTGCGATTGCTAACGTTCTTCAACAAGAAGGTTATATCGCTGACGTAGCTGTTGCGGATGCTGAAGGCAAACCAACACTTACTTTGACTTTAAAATATTTCGAAGGCAAACCAGTTATTGAAACTGTGAAGCGCGTTAGCCGTCCAGGTTTACGTCAATATCGCGGTAAAGATAACCTTCCAAGCGTTAAGCAAGGTTTAGGTATTGCAATTGTTTCTACAAGCAAAGGCATCATGACTGATCGCGCTGCACGTGCTGCAGGTATCGGTGGTGAAGTTATTGCTTTTGTTTCTTAATAGGTGATTCCTCATGTCTCGTGTGGCTAAAGCCCCAGTAACTGTACCTAACGGTGTAACAGTTACTCAGAACGGCCGGCAGGTCGAAGTGAAAGGCAGCAAAGGTACTTTGTCTTTCAACCTGCATGCGCTGGTCGAGCTAAAACAGGAAGACGGTATTCTAGCTGTTGCTCCTAAAGCTGAATCTAAAGATGCTTGGATGCAAGCTGGTACTGCTCGCGCTGTGCTTAACAACCTTGTTAAAGGTGTTAGCGAAGGTTTCGAACGTAAGTTACAACTTATCGGTGTTGGTTATAAAGCTGCGGTTAAAGGGAACACAGTTCACCTTAACCTAGGTTTCTCTCACCCGATCGATTACAACCTTCCTGAAGGTGTAACTGCTGAAACTCCTACAGCTACTGAAATCGTGCTTAAATCTGCTGATAAAGCAGCTTTAGGTCAAGTTGCTGCAGATATCCGTGGTTACCGTCCACCAGAGCCATATAAAGGTAAAGGTGTTCGTTATTCTGATGAAGTTGTACTTCGTAAAGAAGCTAAGAAAAAATAAGGCGCGAGGTTCTTATGAACGAAAAGAAACAAACCCGTTTGCGTCGTGCGAAAAGCACACGCTTGCACATCCGTGCATTGGGTGCGACTCGTTTGTGTGTAAACCGCACTCCGCGTCACATCTATGCTCAAGTAATCTCAGCAGATGGTGGCAAAGTATTAGCGCAAGCTTCTACTTTAGATGCTACGTTACGTAGTGGTACTACAGGTAACGTTGAAGCAGCTACTAAAGTTGGTGCTTTAATCGCTGAACGTGCTAAAGCAGCTGGCGTAACTAAAGTTGCATTTGACCGTTCTGGTTTCAAATATCATGGTCGTATCAAAGCCTTGGCTGATGCTGCTCGTGAAAACGGCTTGGAGTTCTAATCATGGCTAAAGTTGAACAAAACGAAGGTCTTGTTGAAAAGCTGGTTGCCGTTGATCGTGTAGCCAAAGTTGTTAAGGGTGGTCGTATCTTCTCTTTCACAGCATTAACTGTTGTGGGTGATGGTAATGGTCGCGTAGGTTTTGGTCGTGGTAAAGCTCGTGAAGTTCCAGCTGCTATTTCTAAAGCACTTGAAGCTGCTCGTCGCAACATGATTACTGTTGAACTTGTTGATGGTACTGTTCAGCACCCTATCAACGCTCGTCACGGTGCTAGCCGTGTTTACATGCAACCTGCTTCTGAAGGTACTGGTGTAATTGCTGGTGGCGCTATGCGTGCTGTTTTAGAAGCTGTTGGTGTACGTAACGTATTAACTAAATGTTATGGTTCTACTAACGCTGCGAACGTAGTAAACGCGACTTTTAATGGTCTGCGTGATATGACTTCTCCTGAGAAAGTTGCTGCGAAACGTGGTCTTTCAGTAGCACAAATTCAAGGGTAATCAATCATGAAAACGATTAAAGTTACCCAGACTAAATCTGCATCGCATCGCTTGAAAAATCACAAGCTTAGCCTTAAAGGTTTAGGTCTGCGTCGTATTGGTCACACTGTAGAAGTTCAAAATACTCCTTCTAACCGTGGTATGATCAATCAAGTTTACTATATGGTTAGTGTAGAGGAATAAGCCATGACTCTGCGTTTAAATACAATTGCACCTGCAGAAGGTGCTAAGCGTGAAAACCTTCGTTTAGGCCGTGGTATTGGTTCTGGCGTTGGTAAGACTGGTGGCCGTGGTGTCAAAGGTCAAAACTCACGTAAGAGCGGTGGTACTCGTCCAGGTTTCGAGGGTGGTCAAACTGCGTTATATCGTCGTCTACCTAAGTTCGGTTTCACTAGCCAATTGGCTTTGAAAACTGCTGAAGTACGTTTGTCTGAACTTAACAAAGTTGAAGGCGATATCGTTACTCTTGAAACTTTAAAAGCAGCGAACGTTGTACGTAAAGATATGATTCGTGCTCGTATCGTTCTTTCTGGTGAAATCACTCGTGCATTCACTGTTCAAGGTGTTGCATTGACTAAAGGCGCTAAAGCTGCTGTTGAAGCTGCTGGCGGTAAAGTCGAGGAGTAATCGCGAGTGTCTATGTCTCCTAGTTCTACAGGTCATGTTCACATGATGAAAGGTCAACCATTTCACGTGAAATATCGTGAAATTATTCGCCGATTAATGTTTTTAATTGGTGCTTTGGTGGTCTTTCGACTAGGAGCGCATATTCCGCTGCCAGGTATTGATAATGTCGCTTTAGAACGTTTCTTTAATGCAAACCAGGGTACTTTCCTTGGTTTGTTTAATATGTTCTCAGGCGGGGCATTGGAACGAATGTCCATTCTTGCGTTGGGGATCATGCCGTATATTTCTGCATCGATTATCGTGCAGTTAATGTCAACGGTTGTTCCTTCGCTGGAAGCATTGAAAAAAGAAGGCGAGCAGGGCAAGCGTAAGATTAACCAATATACGCGTTACGGCACATTATTCCTTGCAATTGTACAAGGTATTGGTATGTGTGCGGGTCTGATCAGTCAAGGGATTACCTTTACTTCAGGTTTAGCATTCTATATTCCTGCATTAACGTCGTTAGTTGCAGGTACCATGTTCTTAATGTGGTTGGGAGAGCAAATTACCGAACGTGGTGTTGGTAATGGGATCTCTATGATCATCTTTGCAGGTATTGTTGCTGGTTTACCAAGTATGGTTGTGCAATCATTTACCCTAGTGGAAAATGGTCAATCAAGCTTAATTGGTATTGCTATATTTGGCTTATTGTCTTTAGCTGTTTTAGCTGCGATTGTGTTTATTGAAAAAGCACAACGTCGTATACCTGTTAACTATGCTCAAAAGCAGCAAGGTCGCCGAGTATTTACTGCACAGCAGACTCACTTACCATTAAAAATCAACATGGCAGGTGTTATTCCAGCAATTTTCGCAAGTTCGTTATTGCTGTTTCCTGCAAGTTTAGGTCAATGGTTAGGTAGTTCTGATCCTAATGCAGGGATCGTTAAGCGTACACTACAAGATTTGGCATTAGTTTTATCGCCTGGACAACCATTATATTTGGTGCTATTCGGTGCGCTTATTATTTTCTTCTGTTATTTTTATACGGCACTAGTTTTCAGTCCTAAAGAAGTATCAGAAAACTTAAAGCGTAGTGGAGCTTATGTACCTGGTATCCGCCCAGGTGAGCAAACTGCTCGTTATTTAGATCATATTCTTAGTCGTTTAACATTTATCGGTTCGATTTATATCACTGTTGTATGTTTAATGCCGATGGTACTTCAAAGTTCTTTTGGTATTCCATTCCATTTGGGTGGTACATCGCTGTTGATCGTGGTTGTTGTAGTTATGGACTTTATGGCTCAGCTACAGGCACACCTCACATCGCGCCAATATGATAATCAAACACTAATGAGTAAAACGACTGCTCATCCTAAGGGATAAGCGCACTTAGAGGTTTCATCATGAAAGTTCAAGCTTCTGTAAAGAAAATTTGTGGTAGCTGTAAAGTTATCCGTCGTAATGGGGTAATCCGCGTGATTTGTAGCGCTGAACCTCGTCATAAGCAGCGTCAAGGTTAATCTGATCAAGACCTGTTGATTTCAGTAGGCTAATTAGGTTATTATCCGCCCCTCAAAGATTTTGTGGGGCGGTTGATTATCTCTACCGCCTTTTTGGAGAAAGTGAATGGCTCGTATTGCCGGTGTAAACATTCCGGATAACAAGCATGCTGTTATCTCTCTTACGTATATCTTTGGTATTGGTCGCCATACTGCTAAGCAAATCTTAGCTGCAACTGGTATTGCACCAACTACTAAGATCCGTGAATTAGATGACGCTCAGCTTGATGCGATTCGTGCAGAAGTTGCTAAGGTTCCGACCGAAGGTGACTTACGTCGCGAAATTTCCATGAACATTAAACGTTTAATGGATTTAGGCTGCTACCGCGGTCTTCGTCATCGTCGCAGCTTGCCTGTCCGCGGACAACGCACCAAAACTAACGCACGTACCCGTAAAGGTCCGCGCAAACCGATTAAGAAATAAGATTTCTGGAAGCTAAAAGATGGCTAAAGATACTCGCACACGCAAGAAGGTCACTCGTACCGTCTCTGAAGGTGTTGCACACATTCACGCTTCTTTTAATAACACCATTGTGACTATTACCGATCGTCAAGGTAATGCACTGGCTTGGGCCACTTCAGGTGGACAAGGCTTCCGTGGATCACGTAAATCAACTCCGTTTGCTGCTCAGGTAGCTGCTGAAGTTGCTGGTAAAGCTGCTTTAGATTACGGTTTGAAAAACTTGGACGTCCTTGTTAAAGGTCCTGGTCCAGGTCGTGAATCTGCGGTTCGTGCTTTAGGTGCAGTGGGTTATAAAATTAATAGCATTACCGATGTGACTCCAATTCCTCACAACGGTTGCCGTCCACCTAAAAAACGTCGCGTGTAAGGAGAAACATTCATGGCTCGTTATATTGGTCCAAAATGCAAACTCTCTCGCCGCGAAGGGACAGACCTGCAACTTAAATCAGGCGTTAAACCGTTTGATGTTAAGACAAAAAAACATGCTAAAGCTCCTGGCCAACATGGTGGAGCTCGTGGTGGTAAACAATCAGAGTACTCACTACAATTACGTGAAAAACAAAAAGTACGTCGTATGTACGGTGTTTTAGAACGTCAATTTAGTAACTACTATAAAGAAGCTGCTCGTGTTAAAGGCGCAACAGGTGAAAACTTGTTGAAATTGCTTGAAAGCCGTTTAGATAACGTTGTTTATCGTATGGGCTTTGGTTCTACACGTGCAGAAGCTCGTCAGCTTGTATCTCACCGTTCAATCACTTTAAATGGTCGTCGTGTTAACATCGCGTCAATCCAAGTTAAAGCTGGTGACGTGATTGCAGTACACGAAGGCGCTAAACAACAATTACGTATTAAAAACGCAATTGAATTGGCTGCTCAACGTGGAACTCCTTCTTGGATGGAAGTTGACCATTCTAAATTAGAAGGTACATTCAAATCTGCACCTGATCGTTCTGATTTACCTGCTGAAATCAACGAAAGCTTGATTGTTGAATTGTATTCTAAATAATCCTTGAGGTAGCAATAATGACGCGTACTGCAAACGAGTTTCTAACTCCGCAAGCGATCAAGGTCGAAGCGGCAAGCGGGACCTCGGCAAAAGTGATTCTAGAACCTTTAGAGCGTGGCTTTGGTCATACTCTAGGTAATGCTTTACGTCGCATTCTTTTATCATCTTTACCTGGCGCTGCTGTGGTTGAAGTTGAGATTGAAGGCGTCGAGCACGAGTACAGTACTTTAGAAGGCTTGCAGCAGGACATCGTCGAGCTCTTGCTGAACCTTAAAGGATTGTCTATTAAGCTGTTCGATCAAAATGAAGCATATTTGACATTAGAGAAACAAGGACCTGGCGATGTAACTGCCGCTGATCTTCGTTTACCTCACAATGTCGAAGTGGTTAACCCTGAACATTTGATCGGCACGTTAAGTGCTTCAGGCTCATTGAAAATGCGCTTGAAAGTTGTTCAAGGTCGTGGTTATGAGACTTCTGATTCTCGCTTCCCAGAAGGTGAAACTCGCCCAGTGGGACGTTTACAATTAGATGCGTCTTATAGCCCGATTAAACGTGTTTCTTACACAGTTGAAAATGCTCGTGTAGAACAACGTACAGACCTTGACAAGTTGGTCATTGATCTTGAAACAAACGGGACTGTTGATCCTGAAGAAGCGATCCGTAAAGCGGCAACAATCTTGCAACAACAAATTGCAATCTTTGTTGATCTTCAGAAAGATCAAGCTCCAGTTGCTCAAGAACCTCGTGAAGAAGTTGACCCAATCTTGCTTCGTCCAGTAGATGATCTAGAGCTTACTGTTCGTTCTGCTAACTGTTTGAAAGCAGAAAATATTTACTACATTGGTGATCTTGTTCAACGTACTGAGGTTGAGTTGTTAAAAACTCCTAACTTAGGTAAAAAATCGTTGACTGAGATCAAAGATGTTCTGGCTTCAAAAGGCTTACAACTCGGCATGCGTTTAGAAAACTGGCCACCAGCTAGTTTACGTATGGACGATCGTTTTGCCTATCGTAGTCGTTAATTAAGTAGGACTATCACCATGCGTCATCGTAATAGTGGTGTGAAATTAGGCCGTACAAGCAGTCATCGTAAAGCGATGTTCCAAAACATGGCTAATTCTTTGTTTGAACACGAGTTGATCAAAACAACTGTGCCTAAAGCAAAAGAGTTACGTCGTGTAGCTGAGCCTTTAATCACTTTAGCTAAAGTCGATACAGTAGCAAACCGTCGTTTAGCGTTTGCTCGTACTCGTTCAGCAGCAACTGTTGGTAAATTATTTACCGTTCTTGGCCCTCGTTACAAAGAACGTAACGGCGGTTATCTACGTGTTCTTAAAGCGGGCTTCCGTGCAGGTGATGCTGCACCGATGGCTTACGTTGAGCTAGTAGATCGCGAAGTTAAATAATTTCGTGTAGAACATCGCAAGTTGTTCAAAAAAGGTCGGTTGAATAAACCGGCCTTTTTTTGTCTAACAATTGGCATTACTTGACCTCAATTGATATGTTTTTTGCAACTTTTATTCAAACTTGACATTGTGTATTGTCAAAAATATGTTTTAATAAAAATGTTCTTATAAAAAGGTTAATAAAAGAAATGGATAAGCAAGTCGATATTCTTATTGTTGGTGCTGGTATCTCTGGAATTGGAATTGCAGCACATTTAATTAAAAATAATCCGAACCGTAAATTTGAAATACTCGAACGTCGTAAAAGTTTCGGTGGAACTTGGGATTTGTTTAAATACCCAGGTATTCGCTCCGACTCAGATATGTCTACTTTTGGCTACAATTTTAAGCCGTGGCGTAAAGCGAATGTGCTTGCAGATGGCGCTTCGATTAAAGGTTACTTGGGCGAAGTTGTTAGTGAGTACAATATTAAAGAAAAAATTCATTTTGAACATCGTGTACTTTCAGCGAATTACGATACTTCAATTAAAAAATGGATTGTAGAAATCCAAGATCAAAATGAAAAGAAACAAACTTGGCAAGCTAATTTCGTCTTAGGATGTACAGGCTATTATAACTACGATCAAGGTTTCCAACCTGATTTTCCAAATCAAGATAAATTTAAAGGTCAATTGATTCATCCACAATTTTGGCCTGAAAATTTAGATTATACCGGTAAGAAAGTAGTTATCATTGGTAGTGGAGCAACTGCAATCACTTTAGTACCAGCAATGGCAAAAGGTGGGGCTGGGCATGTAACAATGTTACAACGTTCACCAACGTATATTGCTTCAATTCCTTCGATTGATTTTGTTTATGACAAAACACGTAAATTTATGACAGAGGACATGGCATATAAGTTCACGCGTGCTCGTAATATCGGAATGCAACGTGCGATTTTTGCTTTGTCAAAAAAACAACCTCAATTGGTTCGCAAGTTACTTCTTAAATCTATTGAAATGCAGTTGAAAGGTAAAGTGGATATGAAGCACTTTACCCCAAGTTACAATCCTTGGGATCAACGTTTATGTGTAGTGCCAGACGGTGATTTATTCAAAATTTTACGTAGTGGTAAAGCAAGTGTTGAAACAGATCATATTGAATCCTTCACTGAAAATGGTATTCAATTAAAATCTGGTAAACACTTAGATGCAGATATCATTGTTTCTGCAACTGGTCTAGAAATTCAAATTATGGGCGGTATCAAAGCGACTGTTGATGGTCAGCCGATCAACACTAGCGAACATATGCTTTATAATGGTGTGATGGTAAGTGATGTACCAAATATGGCGATGGTTATTGGTTATGTGAACGCGTCATGGACCTTAAAAGTAGATGTCGTTGCTGATTATATTTGCCGTTTATTCAAATATATGGATCAGAACGGTTATGATGAAGTTGTCGCACCAACTGACCATTCTGCAATGCTCGATGAAACAGTTATGGGTGAAATGTCATCAGGTTATATCGCGCGAGCGGCTGATCAACTTCCAAAACAAGGTACTAAGGCACCTTGGATGGCAACGCATAACTATTTAGCTGATCGTAAAGATCTCAAAAATGCGACTTTTAACGATGGTATTTTAAAATTTTCGAAGGCTCCCGCACAGTCTGTAAAAAAGCCTAAATTAGTATCTTAATGAATAGCTATTAAAATAAAAAAGGAAGCGAAAGCTTCCTTTTTCTATTTATAAAGAACGTGATATGAGTTCTTTCATGATTTCATTGGTGCCTGCATATATACGATTTGCACGGTTATCAATATATGCGCGTGCAATAGGGTATTCAAGCATGAAGCCATAGCCACCATGTAACTGCAAGCATTCATCGACGACTTTAGAGAACATATCAGAAATTTTATATTTTGCAGCTGCGGCCGCATCTACACCTAACGTACCCTCAAGTTGTAATTCCATACAACGATCTAAATAAGAACGACAGAAGTCTATTTCAGTTCGAAGTTCTGCTAGCTTAAAACGTGTATTTTGAAATGCACCAATTGGCTTGCCAAATGCTTTACGATCTTTTGTATATTGTACTGTGTGCGCAAAGGCAGCTTCTGCACCTGCTTGGCAGATAATCGCAACAAGCATACGTTCCCATGCGAGTTCTTTCATAAGCATGATGAAGCCCATGCCTTCCATACCAATTAAATTTTCCTTTGGTACACGAACATTATCAAAGAACAATTCGCAAGTATCTTGTCCTTTCATACCAATTTTATTGAGTGGTTTACCTTTGGTGAATCCTGCTCGATCAGCTTCGACAATGATAAGCGATAAGTTGGCTGAACCTTTATCACTATTACCTGTCTTGCACACAACAATCGCCATGTCACATAGATAACCATTGGTAATAAAAATTTTAGAACCATTGATGACATATTCATCGCCATCTAAAACTGCAGAAGTTCGTACAGCTTGTAAGTCTGAACCTGTACCAGGCTCCGTCATCGCAATGGCAGTGACAACTTCGCCAGAAGCCATTTTAGGGAGCCATTTTTTCTTCTGCTCTTCGTTGGCAAAATTATTCAGGTAGTTCGCAACAATATCCGAATGCAATGAAAAACCAGTTGATGAATCCATTGCATAAGCTTGTTCTTCAATGAGGATCATACTGTAGAGTCGATCTACACCATATCCACCATATTCTTCAGGCATTGTGGTGCACAATAGACCCATTTCACCCGCTTTATTCCATAAGTCACGATCTACATGTTGTTGTTCTTCGTATTTGGCAATATTTGGAACGACTTCTTTTTCATAGAATTTTCGGACAGTATCACGAAAGGCTTCATGTTCTGCATTGAATAATTTTCGAGGCAACATATTAGGAATTGGTCGAATTGCGCCTGATTGCATATTTATATTTCCATAAGTGTTATTAGATTAGCCACAACATAAGAGAGCCTGAACATTGGTGCAATGTGTTGAATGCTCAAAACACAAGAAATGCTGATGAATTTGGTCAATTGATATTTTTAAAACACAAAGCTCATGGCTTCAGTTAAAATGGAATGAACACAGATTAGGGGATAAAAATGTACGATGAATTAACGCTTGAAGAGCGTAAAGTTATCTATCGCGCACGTCGTGGGTTAAAAGAAATTGACGTGTATTTTGATCCTTATGTAAAGCAATACTATTTGCAAGCTGAACCTGAAGAGAAAGCAATGTTTGCTGAATTGGTTGAGCAAGAAGATCCTGATTTATTGGATTGGTTTATGGAGGTTTCTGAACCACCTCGACCTGAATTGCGCCAATTTATTCAAAAATTAAAAGATTATGTCCATAATCCATGAGCGTTATTCACTGAAACACAGCCTTTATTCAGCTGTGTTTCACGCTTTCTTTATGTTCATCATGAGTATTACTTTATTAATCAGTATTGAGCTCATTTATGCTTTAAGCAGTATTATATTTATACTGATTATCTGGTGGAGTTTTAGAAAAAAACCACAATTAAGTGAATTACAAAAACTAGACAAAGATTTATGGTCGATTCAAATGACTTCAAATCCAAAAATATACCAAGCAAAACTGACTCGAGTTTTTCATTTTCATTACTTGGTGGTACTCAGTTTTAACGAAAAGAAATTAGATTCTTTGGTGATTTGGAGAGATCAAATAGATGAAAAACAATGGAAAAGCTTGATTACTCATGCAAATTTTGGCTAATTGTTAGACAAAAAGTGCTTTATTTTAAAATTTAAAACATAATAAAAAACAATTATTTAAAAACGTATAGTATGAACAAAAAATGAATTGTTTGACGAAAATGAAAGAAAATCAAATTGTTAGACAAAAATACGATGAAATCTAAATTTCTAAAGTACATTAAATATACCAACAGCTAATGAGGAATTTCAAAATGAGCGAAATTCATATGTGGTTGTTTCTAGTGGTTGCTGCTGTTATGGCAATTATAATTGGAAGACTAGGAACTGTGCTGAAGGAACGAATTGAACACCACAACAACGAACAAAATAAACTCTCTTGAGTTTACCATTTAATAAGTAGCATGTGCCGAACCGTCGCAATGCTACTTTTTTTTGCCCAAAATTTTAACAATTCAAAAAATAAGTCAATTATTTCAATTCAGATCAATGACAGACTAATTGTTAATGAAGTGCATTGCTGCACTTTTATTCAGCGATTGCATCTGATATTTTAAATCGCAAGGATGACAAAATTATAAAATTGAGGACAGGAAGTATGTCTAAATTAAAGACTCAAGGTCTTTTCACGGCAATTGCGGTTGTAGCAGCTACAACTTTATCTGGATGTTCATACGTAATCAAAACTGGTGCGAATGCATCACTTGCGTTTAGTGAAAAACACATCTTACCGCCAGTACTCTCAATGGGTGATGTGGATATGGTGTGTAATCAGGGCACAGCTTTGACTCCTGTGATTATGGCGACTAAAGATATGGGTGCTGATCCGACCCGTATGGCAGTTCTTTTATATTCAGCTTCAGGGATGTGCGCAGAAAATCGTGCCTTAGATGCAGAATTAAGATACCTAAGAGCATCAAAAGCAGGTCAAGTGACAGAAGCACAAGATGCGCGTATTGAACAAAAGCGCTGGGCTGCTGTTGCTGCCGAACGTCAATATACGGGTTATCAATTGTTTGCGGAGCGTTGGCAGTCTAAATATAAATATAATTTAGGTGACTCATGTCCAACTATGCGTCGTAATCTTGACCAAACAGTATATCTGTTAGGTATGTTAAGTGGCTTACAAGCGATGACCAATGATATTGCTTCTGGTGGTCAAGTGCATGTTCCTAAAGATATCGCAGCAATTGTTGAACGTGGCATGGTCTGCCTCGATAACAACAAGTTCTGGGGCGTACCGAATGCTACTCGAGCAGTGATTTGGACATTATTACCTGGAGCTGATGCAGGCAAACCAGATCCATACCAAACGCTTAAACAATCTATGCAAATTGGTGAGCAAAAAGGAGTACGCTTATCGCATGCCTTGTATGCTGTTGCAGCACAAGCCAGTGGTGACGATGCAAAAATACGTGATGCATTACGTTCTTATGCCGCTTCACGTGCTGAAGAAGTTCCTGTAAATCCAGAGTTTAAGTTATTGGATAATATGGCAGGACAAATGATACAAGCGATCTCAGACCGTTATTGGACGGAGAATACAGGTGTCCGAACTGAAGCAGATGGAATGTCGAGCTTCTGGGATGATCAAGCGACCAATGAAGCCGATGATCTTTTCGAGAACACATTAGGCGAATAAGATTTTTTAATTTTGTTCAAAATTAAAAATGGAGTTATTCAAGAAAAAGAGCTTTAAGCTCTTTTTCTTTTAGGAATACGAAAGATGAAAGATACTATCCTGATTCGAAAAATACTGTTTATTGCATGCTGTATCAGTATTGCTGCTAGTTTGCAGATTTTTCAGGAGTATTTTTTCTATTGGCGTCCTGTATTGGATGAAGAAATTTGGCGAGTATGGACAGCTCACTATGTACATGTGGGATGGATACACTATGCATTGAATATGGTGGGTTTAGCCTGCCTACCATTCATCTTCCCATATGTCAAAATTAGGTACATGTTGTACTTGTTGATCGCACTCCCGCCATTAATTAGTTTAAGTTTTTTTTATGTTTATCCTCGCGTTGAAGCTTATGCAGGTCTATCAGGGGTGCTACATGGTATGTATATGGCTTTGGCAGTTTATTTTTTAAAATTTGAAAAAGAACGTAAATTCTCGCTGCTTGTATTAGCTTTAATCACGGGCAAAATTTTGTGGGAAAATATCTTTGGTTCTCTCGATACTGCGCAAATGATTGGTAGCCCAGTATTGGTTGAAGCACATTTAACAGGTGCAATATGGGGGGCATTACTCAGCATGTTCTTTTTAATTTATCAGCACATCTCCGTGAAGGACACACACATCTCTTAATTCCTCTGATGCTTAATTATCACTTATTTTAATGTGTGATCAGATTCAAATCTTTTGCATTTATTTTTTTAAGGTCATATTTGTTTAAAAAAATAAATACAGTATGGTATAGCCTACTGATTTAGTTGGTTTTTATCTCGCCCTTAAGAGGTGAATTGATGAAAATTGGCATAAATTTAAAAAAAATGGAAAAGTCAGTCATTCTTTTTTAAAAAAAAATCAGTCAGATTCATGTGATAAAAGTGGTAAGGAAATTAGGTAAAGGATTTTGCCTAAGCCCGAATTAGAAAAGATGAGCTGTACAGGCAATGTATAGCAGTATTAAATAATGGAATAACAATGCAAGAGCCTTCTAAAAAGAGATCTGGGTTAGGTCTACTTAGTTATATATGGACTGAGTGGATATCTGCGTTTACGATTTTGCTTCTACTGTTACTGACGCTCATCATCGGGACAGGAGAAATGATTCACGGGCAGATGTTACGTATAGGTGAAAGTCTATACGGTGACGAAAAAATTGGTATGCAGTATTCATTCTTGCGTGCCGAACCTGAAAAGCCAGTCTGTGATCGAAATCCAAATATTGACCTTTTGGTTCAAAACCAAATGCAAGCTAATGCAAAAGATGAATTTGCAGATATCTTTGGTACAACGTCTGAAGAAGATGTTCGTGCCTCTGTATTGGCTGGTCAACAGTTATGTGAAGAAAAATATGCCTTCTATGATAAGTCAATTCAGTATTTAGAAGATAATCCTTCAATACGAACTTACCGAACCATGGAAACAACTTTCTTTGGTATTTTCCAATTTGGTACGGAAAATAAGGCAGTTCTATTGATTATCATGGTGGTACTTGCAGCGATCACTGCAACACTTAAAATCCACCACATTGGTCTACGCGGTCCAAGTTCTGTTTTAGATTATCGGGTTTACGCTGTCGCAATGATACTTGCGAACAGTTTCTTAACCAGTTCAGCGATCAGTCAGTATAGATCTGTATTGAACTCTGGTGTTCCGCCAACCAGTGAGATGACAATCATCTATTGGTTATGGATAATCTTGTTCAGTACACTGACATTAATTAGTTTGTACCAATTGTTCCGTGTACCAGAAAATGCGAAGCCAGGTGGTACGATTGGCATGGCATTATTGTCAGTCCCACTTTATGCCTATATGGCGATCACAACAGGATTTAACTTTACCTTTGTGATGGACTATCCAATGGGTCAAGGGATTTATTTAGGGCAGCTGGTTGAGTTCTCTACCATTTTCCTTAATTTATCACTGTTCATTTGGGCAGGTATGCTGTTAAAGCAGACATTAATTGTTGATAAATTCCTAAATATTTTACGTCCATGGAATCTAGCGCCTGAAACGCTTACCTGGTTAATCTTACTTGCTGCTGCATTACCTACAGCTTATACAGGTGCATCAGGTATTTTTGTAATCGCTGCAGGTGCGATCATTTATAAAGAAGTTTGGAATGCGGGCGGACGCCGTCAATTCGCTTTGGCTACAGCAGCGATGTCGGGTTCGCTTGGTGTGGTACTCCGTCCATGTCTATTGATTGTTGTTGTTGCATCACTGAACAAAGAAGTAACGACTGATTTATTATACCAATATGGTATCGGTGTTTTCCTCATCACTTCGACACTGTTCCTATTAATTTCACTGTTCTTTGCTGAGCAAAAATTCCGTATTGCAGCGCCATCAGTTGCATTCCCGAATTCCGCTAAGGCATTAGTGGCAGTAGTTCCTTATGTGATCGTGTTCCTGATCGTGTGGTCATTCTACAAGTATGCATTAAATACCAATTTGAATGAGTTCACTGCACCAGTCATGATGCCAATCATCTTACTTGTCATGGTGCTTTATGAAAAATTACGTCATGAACCAGCACCACTCGCACCAGTAGGACATTGGGATACGACATTAAGCCATACTTCGGTTGAACAAGAAGCAGCTAAGGCGCGAGTGTCAGCATCTGAAATTGCAGCGCAAGATAGTCCAGACAATCCTGCGCGTAAAGTGAGTTTCTGGAAGTCAATTCATGTATCTGCAAGTGAAACAGTCGGACATATCGGGGCGCTTGTGATCTTAATGGCATTGTCTGTCAGCGTTGGTGGATACTTAGAGCGTATCGAGTTGATGGAACACTTCCCAACGGATATTGAAAATATCTATATCGTGATTACCTTGATCGTATGTCTCATGGTATTTGTCGGTATGATTATGGATCCGTTTGGTGCTGTCATCTTAATTTCAGCAACAGTTGCGCCTGTCGCCTACGCTTATGGTATTGATCCTGTTCACTTCTGGATGATTGCTTTAATTGGTTTCGAATTGGGTTATATATCACCTCCAGTTGCACTCAATCACTTGCTCGCAAGGCAGTCGATTGGAGATGAAGAGGTGGCTGCTGCCGATGCAGAAGTGAAAGATAAAACGTTCTACTACAAATACGAACGTTGGATTCTACCTCTGATTGTGATGATTCCAGCAATGTTGATTATCGCCTATGTGCCTTATATCTTTAAGTTATTCGGTTGGTATCAATAATTAAATAAAATAAGCACCTTCGGGTGCTTATTTTTTGATGAATTTACAACAAAGCCAGCTCCATCGAGCTGGCTTTGTTGATTTTTAAAACATCTTAATTTCTTGGGCGCGGCTTAAATTGAATAACACCAATTTCGTCTGCAACCTCAGGCATTGGAGGTTCATCTATATGTGTCGGACGATTTTCAGAATAGTTACATTCAATACATTCGATCCATTCTGAATCACCTGAAGTGAGCATGACAATACGATCCATAGCTTCACATTTCGGACATTTTGCACCTGCAATGAAACGACGTTTGATCGACATAATGACACTCACCTTCAAAAATTAGTAGCGTAGTTTAAGCAGTTTTAGTGTCATTCGTCCAACCTTGATGGCGTAATAATGCATCAATTTTAGGCTCACGACCTCTAAATTTAACAAAGGCATCAAGCGCTGTATCTTTACCGCCTACAGCAAGCACTGTTTTGCGGAAAGCAAGTCCAGTCTCTTGGTTGAAGATGCCTTCTTGTTCAAAGCGATCGAATGCATCACTTGCTAAAACTTCAGCCCATTTGTAAGAGTAGTAGCCTGCGGCATAACCCCCTGCGAAAATATGGCTAAAACTATTTTGGAATCGGTTGTATGGTGCTGTAGGGAGAACAGCATATTGTTCACGAATTTCGTTTAGAGTGTGTTGAATACCTATTGCATCTAAAGCAGGTGATTGTTTATGTATATTCAAATCAAACATGGCAAACTCAAGTTGACGAAGGGTTTGCATGCCTGATTGGAAAAATCTCGCATCCAAAAGCGACTTAAGGAGTTCTTCAGGTAACGGTGTTTTGGTTTCAATGTGTTGGCTGATTAAAGCCAAGCTTTCATTATCCCAAGTCCAGAACTCCATAAACTGACTTGGTAGCTCGACGGCATCCCAAGCGACACCATGTGTACCTGCAACAGAGATATGATCTACTTCTGTGAGCATGTGATGCAGGCCATGTCCAAACTCATGGAAAAGAGTTACGACTTCATCATGTGTCAAAAGCGCAGGTTGTTGACCAATCGGTGGTGTAAAATTACCGACCATGTAACAAATCGGTTTTTGCATACCATTATTGGTTTGCATACGTGAGCGGAATCCGCTCATCCATGCTCCACCACGTTTCCCACTTCTAGCGTATAAGTCAAAATAGAATCCACCTACGACACTGCCTTGATCTTCAAGCTCATAATATCGTGCATCTGGATGCCATACTGGTGCTTCACGTTCAATGACTTGAATACCATATAAACGCTCCACAATTTTAAATAAACCTTGAACGACGACAGGGGTAGGGAAGTATGGCTTAAGTGCTTCCTGAGACAGATTAAACTGTTGAACTTTGAGTTTTTCCGAGAAATACGTCGTGTCCCAAGGTTGTAGTTCATCTACACCATGAGATTGAGCAATTGCTTTTAATGCCTCAATTTCTTGTAGGGCAGGTTTACGAGCATGTTCTGCCAACTCAATCAGGAATTGATCTACAGCTTCAACACTTGGAGCCATCTTACTTGCCAGTGAATATGCTGCATAATGATCAAAACCTAAAAGTTGAGCCATTTCTTGGCGCAATTTGAGAATTTCTTCCATCACCGCAGTATTGTCATATTCAGGGTGATCTGACTGATCCGACGCTCGCGTGGTATATGCTTTATATAAGGCTTCGCGAAGCTCTCGATTATCTGCGTAAGTCATGATCGCAAGATAAGAAGGGAAATCCAATGTCGCCACGGCTTGATCGAGTTCACGTTGTTGACCGTATTGCTTTAGCAGTTCGATACTGCTCGCAGGTAAACCAGCAAGTTCATCTTCAGTTAATGGTTTGAAATATGATTGTGTGGCATCAAGAACGTGGTTAGAAAAATCTGAAGAAAGCTGCGATAAACGAGCTGATATTTCTGCGTAGCGTTTTTTTGCATCGCCTTCTAGAGCCACGCCTGAGAGTTTAAAGTCTCTAAGTGCAAGTTTAATCGCACTCTGTTGAGCTTCTGGTAAATCCGAAAAAATAGGTGCATCATGCACATGTTGGTAGGTTTGATAGAGCGCAGTATGTTGCCCTAATTGTGTGTAGTATTCACTTAAGCTAGGTAAAAGAGACTGATAAATCTCGCGGGTTTCAGGATTGTTCATCACAGTATTTAAGTGAGACAAAATTCCCCAAGATTCGCTCATTTGGTTTTCTAATTCATCGATTTGATCGAGCACATTTAATTGTAATTGTACCGTGTCTGGGACTTTCTCGAGTTGGTTTATAAAGTGTTGACCATTTTGAATCGCTTGTTCAATCTGTGCTTTAAGTTGATCAAGTGTAATTTGAGAAAAATCGGGTACAGGCAAAGTTGCCTTTTCTAAAGTCATAATGTCATGCCAATTAATATTTTGAGTTAAGTATAGATGTAAGGGGCTCGGATAGAGAAATCAAGTTTATTTAGGTCTTTTTAAGAATTCTTTATTAAACTTTTCTAATTCTTTGTGAATTTTCTCTAGTTGATTGTTTAAATCACCAGTAGATGCAGGTAGTTCTTCTAGCTCTCTAATATTGATTGATGAAATATCTTTTATTCTTGATTTCCAAAGAGACAAAGGAAACCTAAATTGATAACTGATTTCAAAAATTAGTACTTGGTCATTTAATGCTTCTATTAGTCCACCATATTGTCCCCAATCATAAAAATAATCCTGATTGGGATGCATTATTTTGATTCCATGTTTAAAAATTCCTGTCTCAAAATATTCGACAGGATCATTCAAGTGAGTAATACCAAATGCACGTCGAGGTATTGGATGAGAACTAGTAATTTTTATATTTTCTGCGATACCATTTCCTATATTTTTTATATGTAATTGAATGAAACTCTGTTTTCCATAATGGGGAGTTGCATAAGCTATAATTTGAGGTGCTTGATTAGTTTTAAAAACTAAATATGTCACTAATAAGGCTGTTAAAGAAATAATAAGTGTGAGGATTTCGGTGACGTTCATAACAATATCTTTTTGTTAATATAATATTGATTATAAATAAAAAAGAGCGCCGTAGCGCTCTTTAAAGATTTAGTCTAATTTAGCTTTCGCATTCGACTTTTTCTTTTTCACTTTAGCTTTCTTTTTCGCTTTATCTTTTACTTTTCCATCAGATTTTTTGTCTGATTTTTTAGAATAAGAGCTTGGTTTTGCCTTGGACTTTTTCTTACGAACAGGGCGTTCACCGTTTTCATCTTTATCTTTTAGGAGTTCGACAGGCTCATTCAACATGCGATTTAACGCTTCTTGCTTGGTGACCGGTTTTTCCTTTACGACACGTGGTGCTCGACTACGAATAGCGCGACCTGCATGGCTGAGTTGTTGAATCAATTCAAAATCAATCTTACGTTCTTCTAAATTGACACCTGCAACCTTGATGCGTACTTCATCACCCAAACCGAAGGTCTGACCACGATTTTGCCCAACTAAACTTTGACTCGCTTGATCGAAGACAAAGAAGTCATCGCCAAGCTGGCTTACATGGACCATACCATCGACATATAAATCTTTTAAAGTGACAAATAGACCAAACTCAGCCGTAGCACTAATGACGCCAACAAACTCTTCACCAAGATGCTGTTGCATATAATGGCATTTTAACCAAGTGGTCACTGAGCGAGAAGCTTCATCAGCTCGACGTTCTGTTGCCGAGAAATGATTACCGGCTTCTTCTAGTGCGCCACCTGAGACTGGTGCAGGTTTATTTTTGAGGTGTGCTTTGATAGCACGATGTAATAATAAATCTGGATAACGACGAATTGGAGAGGTGAAATGAGTGTATGCCTCATACGCCAAACCATAGTGACCAGCGTTATTTGGCCCATAATAAGCTTGCATCATGGAGCGAAGAAGCACAGCATGAATACTTGGCGCATCAATACGGTCTTTAGTGGCTTCAATGACCGCTTGATAGTCCGCTTGTGTAGGTTGATCAGGGAATTTCAAACCTAATAACTTAACAAAGTCGCGAACTTTTTGAATGCGTGAGAATTCAGGTGGCTCATGCACACGATACAACATTGGAATTTCGTGTTTTAAAGCAAATTCAGCAGCAGCGACATTGGCTAACAACATACATTCTTCAATGAGTTTATGAGCATCGTTACGTGATCTTGGTAGAATTTCTTTAATTCCACCAAGTTCATCAAAGGTCATGTACGTTTCAACGGTTTCAAATTCCATTGCATGGCGTTCTGCACGTAAACCTTTTAATACTTGGTAAAGTTGGAATAATGTATTCAGTGATTTACGCACTGTACGATCTTCAGGTACAGCTTGACTATCACCTTCAAAATATTTTGCAACTTGGTCATAGGTGAGTCGTGCTTTAGAGTGCATCACCGAAGGATAGAATTCAAATTTTGTGACTTTACCTGCGCGACTTAAATTCAAATCACAGACCATACATAGACGATCGACATTTGGATTGAGTGAGCATAAGCCATTTGAAAGTGCTTCAGGCAACATCGGTAAGACAAAGTGAGGGAAGTACACAGACGTACCGCGTTCTTGTGCTTCATCATCTAAAGGTTTACCAATACGAACATAATGACTGACATCTGCAATCGCCACCACGACGCGATAGCCGCCACCAGGACGTTTTTCTGCATAGACAGCATCGTCGAAGTCACGCGCATCTTCACCGTCAATTGTGACTAAGGGTAAATCTCTTAAATCAATGCGTCCTTGACGATCTCGTGCTGTCGGTTCTTTAAAACTTTCAGCTTCTTGAACTACTTCTTCTGGAAATTCGTAAGGTAAACCATATTCTAAAATGGTTTGAGGAATAATAATTTCAGTATCAGATTTGTCGGCCATAGATTGAATAATATGACCTGTAGCAAACTCTTCACGATTTGGAAAATCATCAATTTCAACTCGAAGAGAATCACCAACTTTAGCTTTCGCATGCGCAATGAGTTCTTTTTCTAAGGTAATCGGTTGATGCGCATTTGGATTTGCTGGTTGAATGAAGTATTCACCTTCATATTCTGCGAGTTTCCCAATGATCTGTTTGACGCGTCGTTGGGTAATTTCAGTAATGAAACCCCATGGTTTACCTTTACGGTCAACAGAGGTCTGTTGAACTTTAACTCGGTCACCATGGAAGACTTGACGTAATTCACGCTCAGGTAACAAATATTCTTCTTTCTTACCATCTATACTCGCAACCCCTAAACCTTTGCTATTGATATAGATGGTCGCATCATGAACAGGTTGATCTGCCATAAGCTGGAACTTATAACCTTCTTTCGTCAATTGACCATCACGAACCATCGCACTTAAACGGTGACTAAGTGCTTCAATACTTTTTTGATCCGCAATTTCGAAGTGTTCCACAAGGTCTGCATGAGACAATGCTTTTTTCTTATTCTCAATCGTTTCTAGAATAAGAACACGGCTTGGAATAGGATTATCGTAACGTTCAGCTTCCGCTTTGGCTTCAGGGTCGACCCAATTTTTCATAATGTCTTTGGCTTCATATCAGAAGATAAGTTTAGCATAAGACATGATGAGAAATACTGCACGTAAATGATTGCAATAAAGTGTTTTTAGTTCATAAATTATAAACGAGATGCAGAATAGACAGCATTAAAGTGAAATTAATGCTGATTAAAGGTAAAAAACCTGAAAATTGTTTAAAAAATATATGATTGAACAAAAAACATAGAATTTTTTAAATTCTCACTTGAAGAGTAGGGACGAAGTTTGTATTATGGCGTCTCGTTACGGTGAGGTGGATGAGTGGCTGAAATCACTTCCCTGCTAAGGAAGCATACCTATTACTGGTATCGAGGGTTCGAATCCCTCTCTCACCGCCAACGATAAACTTGAAATGCGCTCATAGCTCAGCTGGATAGAGCACTTGGCTACGAACTAAGGGGTCGGGAGTTCGAATCTCTCTGAGCGCACCAATCAAGTTAATCGATGTAACGAAGTCGTAAGACACTCAAGTACGCGCTCATAGCTCAGCTGGATAGAGCACTTGGCTACGAACTAAGGGGTCGGGAGTTCGAATCTCTCTGAGCGCACCAACTTGATCATCTCTAAGATGTAAAAAAGAGAAGAAACCGCTTAATTGCGGTTTTTTTGTTTCTAGAATGAAGTGATGCTATAAATCATCATATTTTATTAGCTACTTAAGAAAGAAATAAATTTTAAAATTTCTACACATATTATTTTTAATTAATAGATATTAGCTCTTATAAAAACATCATCAATCCAACTCAGGATTGTTTGGAATTTGGATTGATCTTGTTGACCATCTCTTAAATTGTTGATTATCTAGCCATAATTTACATTTACGTATAAATACTGTTCGCTTGATTTAAATTTTATTAAAAAGTACTTAACAAATAATAATATTCATATATAATGCACTCCATCAAGACGTCGCGCTCATAGCTCAGCTGGATAGAGCACTTGGCTACGAACTAAGGGGTCGGGAGTTCGAATCTCTCTGAGCGCACCAACTTGATCATCTCTAAGATGTAAAAAAAGAGAAGAAACCGCTTAATTGCGGTTTTTTTGTGTCTATTTTTTTATCTTATTTCTTCTGTTCTTCGTTTTTGACTTTCAATGCAAAGACGACATTCGCCCCAACTGTAGGGAGCACATCATGATAAGGCAAGCTCCGTGCTGCACGAATCAGGAACGGTGCTTTTTCATCTATTTTTCCAGCATTCGTCATTTTCAATAAAGTACCTTGTTGAAACTTATCAAATTGCATTTTTCCTTTAATGTATTTCAGATCACCCCCTTGAGCATAAAAACTATTCTGATTCGACTGAGGAAAGCTAAAATTTAGTTTAAATCGGAATGGAATTTGAATAACTCCTAACCCGAGTTCAACTTTAAAATCTGCCAATTGTGTTTGGTCTTTTAGGGTTTCGATATCAATAGATTTGAGTTGGCGGGGAAACAACTTTTTATAATGTACAGGCTGTGTCCATTTTTGTAATCGTTGCACTGGTTGGGAATAATACTGATACGTCGTCACAAAACGCATTGATTCTGCACCGTGTTGATAAGGCACGGTTGTCGGTGTATGGACAAAACTTACAGGGTGTTCGGTGATACGACTGATTTGTGCGATTTTGGCTATTTGATTTGTCGTTAATTGGTCGGATGGAAATTGTCCTGGTTTGAGCGCACTCGAAGAAGGCGCTGTTAATTTTTTTCGAATTGATTCAAGTAAAAATGCATGTGTACCACTTGGAATTCCCATTTTTGCTTCAGGCACTGCATTCAGAACTTTGCTAAATAGAAAACCTTTAGGTTGGTTCAAATCTCCCCATTGCGTTAGGGTCAGAAGAGTATGATTTTGATCCAATTTGAACCATTCAAATTTGCCTAGACCATAAGGAACAGGTGCATCCACAATCAAACTTGAAATACTATTGGCTTCAATATGATGCTGAAACACTATGGTCTCATTAAAGTTGAGCACTGGTATTGGTGTTGGAATGGAAATTTTATATTGAACCTGAGTGATATTTTTTTCTTGATTTAATATTTTAGCTGATTTCAATGTCGGGAATAATCCAACAAAATTTTCAAACTGTGAAAGCGTTTTGGCGACCTTTTCTTCATTAACAGGCAATACGATGGCAGATGATGTGAACTTCACATTTGGATTGGGTTGTTTTTTGCGTGTAGGAATAGATGTTTGGGTATTTGTGTGCGCATAGATGAGAATCTGATCTTTGGCGATGCTGGCGAGTTCGGTACTATTATTTTGAAATGGTTTTAACGCACTGGGTATATTTTCTTTCCATTCAATAATCGCGCTGTACGACAAGCTGGGTATAAAAATAAGGCTTAAGCACAATGCTCGATAGTTAAAGTATTTCATTTTCATCCTGAACTATGAATTTAGACTTTTTATTTTGTGTCATTGTAAATCGTGTGATGCTTTCATCAATAGTGCGATGATGTAATCAACAGTATTCATTAAAACGACAATTCGATTTCAGGTAAAGTGGTGTAATATCTTTGCTTAAGAAAATCGATTGTTGAATCCCCTATGTCTGATACTCAACCAGTTTTATCTGTCCGTTACTTCTTAAATTTACAAGAGTCTCAGGATGGTTTTGCATTAGCTACTTTTGGCAAAAAACAATTTACGCGTTTTTTAACGCCACTTGTCAGTATTGCGATCGTGATTTGGGGGCTTTATCTTGGATTAGAGGGTGTAGGACGCTATTACGTGGCTTTAGGCACGTTCTTTATCTTTTTACAAATCGTTATGCGTTACTGGTTCTTACCTATGATGTTCAAGCGTCAGTTTGAAAAATATCAATTTGGTAAGACTGAACAAGGTATCGATTTGTTTCAAAACTCTGCCGAGCTTTTTTCAAGTGGTCGTCCTAAACAAGCATTTGCCTACAGTGAAGTACAAAAATTTGTAGTGGGTAAATTGACCTATATGCTTGAACTCAAAAATCATACAGTGGTCATTATTCCAAAACGTGCATTTGAGTCTGATGTAGACAGAACACTGTTTGAAAATACATTCCAAAAACGTTAAGTTTTGATGAGTTCATTACTCAAACTATAAATAAGAGAGATTTTCATGAGTGCAGTTCCATCAAAAATTGTATGTGTCGGTCGCAGTTATGCTGCGCATGCTCAAGAATTAGGTAATGCGATTCCTGATCAACCTGTCTTATTTATCAAGCCGCCGAGTAGCTTGGTGTCCTTAGCAGAAGGGATTGATTGGAATCGTGCATTGGGACAGTGTCATCATGAATGTGAACTTTCATTACGAATAGATCGACCGCTCAAAAACGTTAAGGATCCTCAAGAGGCATTAGCAGCAGTAGGTGCAGTCACCCTTGGTTTGGATTTGACTTTAAGAGATCAACAAGATCTGCTTAAAAAGAAAGGACAACCTTGGGAACGTGCGAAAGCATTTGATGGATCTTGTATTTTGGCAGATTGGATTTCGCTTGATCAGGTCCCAGCATTAGATCAAGTCCAGTTTAAGCTCGAAATTAATGATCAACTTAGGCAACATGGTGATACGGGGTTACTGATTTTTAAATTAGGAGCGCTTTTGGCAGAAATCAGTCAAAACTTTAGCTTAATGTCTGGTGATGTTGTCATGACGGGTACGCCTGCAGGTGTGGGACCATTAGAATCGGGTGATCAGCTCAAAATGACTTTGACTGGCTTAAAACAAGATTTTGTGTGGACTACGCAAGTGCATTAATGATGCATCAAGCTCAATTAAAAAGGATGATGGTTCATCCTTTTTTTATGGCTAGAGATTGTCTGAGTTGATGTTTTTACGAAACTGTTGGGGCGTGATGTGCATCCAGCGTTTAAACATATTGATAAAGGCTGAGGCGTTGGCATAGCCCAAATCTAGAGCAATATGTTCAACGGTTTTATTTTCAGACAATAAGCTTAATGCTCGTGTAATTTTAAAGCGTTGACGCCATTCATTGAGCGACATCGAAATTTCAGCTTCACATAGGCGAGATAAAGTGCGCTCACTCATATTCACCATTTGAGCATAATCTCTCAGTGGACGCTGATCACTGAGATGCTCATGGATGTAGGTAAATATCGTTTGTAATGCAGGATGATCAGAATGGGGCAAGTAGCTTTTGAGCAGGGGTGAGCTTTTTAATTGATCCAGTAAAACCATTAAAAGTCGTTGATATTCGGGTTGATCATGTTTGAAATAAGTTTTTCTGAGTTCATTGAGTAGCGCCGTCACTAAGGGGGAGCTTAGTAAAATACCTGCTTGTTTGGGCAATGCATCACACAGGCTTTCATGCACGTATAAGGTGGCATGAGAAACAGCTGTGAGATTAATACTGCTGTGATGCAGATGCGGCGGTAGCCAAATTCCGTAGGGCGGAGGTGTTAAATATTGATTTTGATCAATATGAACTTCCATTACACCATCAAATGCATAGATAAATTCGCCCCATGCATGACCGTGTTTAGGATATTCCGAATGGGCTGGATCATTGCGGAATGTTAGCCAAAGATTCTCTTGGATATGATCATAATTATCTAACTGAACGAATAGTTCATGTGGATGGCGTTTTGGCATATTAAATTGCCTGAATAAATGTATTTGTTGTCTGTTTTGAATTATATATTCTAATTCAGTCAGCAGTATAGTGACGACTTGTTTGTGTGAAGAGTGCCACTCATGGGTGAGCGAAGAGGTCTTGACCTTCAGGCGTCAAGCTTAATGATCGTATTGTGTTTAGTCTGGGGTTTACAGCAAATTATCTTGAAACTTGCAGCTACTGATATTAGTCCTCTGATGCAAATCGCATTGCGCTGTGGTTTGGCAACCTTGCTTGTCGTTCCATTATTGTATCGACAACGAGTGCGACAACTGTTTCATTACCGTTATGTTGTTCCTGGAATTTGGTTAGCCTTTTTATTTTCTGCAGAATTTTATTTGGTTGCTGAGGCACTCAGGTACACCAGTGCTGCGCACACTGTTGTTCTGCTCTATACCGCGCCTATTTTTGTGGCTTTAGGCTTACATTGGAAAGTCAAAGCTGAAAAATTGAATCACTTCCAGTGGTTTGGTATTTGGTTCGCATTTTTTGGCATCGCTTATACTTTTTTAGTGCGTGATCAAGCTCAAAGTCAACTCAACCATATTTTATGGGGAGATTTTCTTGCTGTAATGGCAGGGATGATGTGGGCATTGACTACGATTTCTTTAAAATTTTCAACGCTTTCTGAGGCGCCTCCCACTCAAACATTATTTTATCAATTGCTTGGGGGCTTTATTTTTTTATTACCCTTAGCTTTTTGGACTGGACAAGCAGATGTACGCTGGTCACAACTGGCGTTTCTGAGCTTAACATTTCATGTGGTTGTCATGTCTTTTTTAAGTTTGCTGCTATGGTTTTGGTTGTTACGAACTTATTTAGCAAATGGCTTAGGTGTGTTTTCGTTTTTGACCCCCATGTTCGGCATGTTGTTTGGTGTCTGGCTATTAGATGAGGAGATCGAAACGAGTTTCTTGGTCGGTTCTTGTATGGTTCTTGCAGGGATTATGATTGTGTCTTTACACCGCTGTTTGAGAATTTATCTTGATCGAATCGGCGCAAGAATTGGAGCATTCCATTGAATCAGTACACATGGCTGGGATTAAGCTCGATTTTGATTTGGGCCTCGTTGGTTGCGGTGGTGAAACTTGTAACTGAATCATTAAGCCCGATACAGGCGGTGGCACTGATCTATAGTTTTAGTGCATTGTTCATGTTATGGAAAAATGGTTTTCCCAAGCTTTCACTCATGCCTAAAAAATACTTATGGGGCTGTGGTGCTCTTTTTGTTGGCTACGAGATCCTGTTTTTAATTTCGATTGCACTTTCAACGCATCGAGAACAGGTATTAATCATAGCAATGATTAATTATCTTTGGCCTCCTTTGCTGATTGTATTTTCGATTCTTGCACGGCAATTGAGCGCGAATATTTGGGTGATTACTGGCTTTGCATGTGCCATTCTTGGGTTAATGATGGTTGTTAATCCAGATATTCTCGAGCCGAAAAGCATATTGGTGGCCGTGCTTGAAAATCCATTGGCGTACTCATTTGCTTTCATCGGCGCCGTACTATGGCCTTTGTACAGTATATTTACCAAGAAATATGCAGAAGGTCATAATGCTGTTCCATTTCTTTTTCTAATGACTGCAGTTGGGTTGTGGGCTGTACATTTTGTGATGCGAGAACCGTTTGTTGAGCTGAATTTGATGACATGGCTGATGGTTGTAGTCATTGGCAGCTTAATTGGCTTGGCTTACAGCAATTGGAACCAAAGCATGCAATATGGACATCTCAAAATTTTAATTTTGGCAACGTATTTTATGCCCATTTTTTCAAGTCTGATGTCGATGCTGATTCTAGATGTGCAACCTCTAATGAGCTTTTGGATCGGTTGTGTCTTAGTGACCTTAGGCGCACTTATTTGTTGGCAATCTACACGTCCATATAATCCGTCTACGAAATAAGAAAAGACCTATAGAGGTCTTTTCTTATTGCAAGAGTTTATTTTTCTTCAAGTATGGTCGATAGCGGTACGGAGAGCTTTGCAGCAAGATAATCATCAGCTTCAATCAGTGCAGGACCAATACGGTTCATCCATACATCATCTTCATGAATTTTTCCGATATCATTTTTATCAGGCAGCGTATAAGGCAATGATTTATAAAATGACCAAAAATCAAGATGATCTAAATTTCTAACCAAAACATATTCATTATTATCTGTACGTTTAATAATATTCTGCTGTTCTAATAGATTAACATATTTAGGCCAGCGGCCAATTTCACCGCGTCCTAAAATATCAAGTGCCTCCAGATCGGTTACGGTTTTACCTTGTTTTTGTTTTTTATAGAATAACTCAAGCATATCTAGAAGCATGAGAATTGGATGGCGCGTTTCGGTCTTACCTGTATGAAATGCTGTGAGGGCATAACTTATCTCAACACCAAGCAGTACGATGTTCCAAGAGAGATAAATCCACAACAGGAAAATTGGAACTGCTGCAAAAGCACCGTAAACCAACTGATAACTGGTAAAGTTAGTCATCACGAAGCCGAATAAATTTTTCAGTAACTCGAAGGTAACAGCACTAAAAATCGCAGCAATCATGGCTGCTTTTATTGGAACAGAGCGGTTTGGAATCGTCCAATACAAGGCAAAAAAACCTAATGCGGTGAGTGCAAATGAGATGACCCATAAAATAAAAGTGCCATTCAATTCATAACCTGCAAAATTATTGCTTAGGATGTTCATAGACGCTAAAGTCGATGAAATCACAAAAGCCGAACCCAGCAGGATTGGTCCCAGTGAAATGATGGTCCAATAGCGCATAAAACCAATAATGCCATTACGCGTTTCTGTCACACGCCAAATACGATTGAATGCTGTCTCAATGCTAGTGAGCATCATTACTGTGGTAAAGAATAAAAACAGCACACCAATAATGGTTAAGTTGCTCGAATTGTCAGTAAACGCATTCAATGCTTTATCAAACGCGATACTGGTTTTAGGCAGAAAATTACTGTAGATCAATTGTTGTAATTGTTGCCGAGCAGGTTCTAATGCTTTAATCGATGAAATGATAACCAAGAATACGGTCAACATCGGCACGACAGCGAAAAGTGTGGTGTAAGTTAAAGAGCCTGCTTGCTCACGACAATTGTTAGCTTCAAAGCGTCGTAGTACAAACAAAATAAACTGAAACCATGTTTTATTGTAGAAAGGTAACTTTTTTAAGATTTCCGCCATAAATAATGAGTCTCGAGTATTTTTTAGTTAAAATTCTGTACGTTCGTTGCACAGCTTAACCAAATTTTAAAAAAAATACCGTATAGTTTTCTTTTTTCATTGGATGATCTTTTTATGCAAGCATATGTTCTAGTTTTGTATTACAGCAAATATGGTTCAACCAAGGAAATGGCACATTTAATTGCTCAAGGAATTGAATCTACTGGAATGCTTGCGAAAATTAGAACAGTTCCACAGTTGGCAACAGTGGTGACCGAAGCAGCACCAAGTATTCCAGAGGAGGGCGATATTTATGCGACTTTGGATGATCTTCAACATTGTTCGGGACTTGCATTAGGATCACCAACTCGATTTGGCAATATGGCATCAGAAATGAAATATTTTTGGGATCAAACAACGAGTTTATGGCTCAATGGTGCATTGCATAATAAACCTGCTTGTGTATTTGGTTCATCGGGCTCTATGCACGGCGGGCAGGAAAGTACATTACTGACTATGTTGCCACCTTTGTTTCATCATGGAATGTTGATTTTGGGTTTAACCAATGCGAACCCAGCTTTATCGAATACAAAATCAGGTGGGACACCCTATGGTGCTACACATGTCAGTGGTCCTAGACACGATCAATCTCTAAGCCAAGATGAAAAATCACTGTGTATCGAGCAAGGGAAACGATTAGGTGAAGTGGCGTTGCAAATGTTAAAGAAATAATTTAAAAGATTATTTTATCAGGCATAAAAAAAGTGAGCTTCTCGCTCACTTTTATTTTGAAATATGTTTTTGTTCAAACCGGTGTTTGCACTTTTTGCATTGGTAATCGAGGAAAACATTCTTATCGACGATTTCTCCCGCTTTTTTTCCAAAACGATGACCTAAAAAGCCACCAGTCACACCCACACTGATTGCACCAACAAAAGTGCCAATTGTGCCACCCATGATTACACCTAAAGGCCCCGCAACAGCACCAATGGAAGCACCAATAGAAGCACCTGATGCAGCACCACCCACAGTACCCGCAGTTGTACCCGCTGCGGAAAGAAGAACACCACCTGTTTTTTGCAGTAATTGTTCATGGTTGCGTTTTTCAATATCAGTTGAACCGCATTTTGGGCAGTGTATTTCTAAGTTTTCAGTCATTTAGGATTGCTCTAATCTATACATCCATTTATTTAAAAGATTCTAGCATTGCGCTTAAAGTTGCAACATGGCCGAATGTAGAAAAACTGTAATGGCAGATAAAATAAAAAATTGATTTGAAAATAGATTAATTTAATTTTTAAGGATAAAACCATATTTTATGAGCAGGATGGCTTAGATCTTGAACTGAATAACTAAGCGCAAATAGTGATTTAATTTTTTTCGAAGTTTGGCTTATTTTTTTATTCCAATCAAAAAATTACCAAGACAATGAAAAAATTATTTGTACTAAGCACCATTGTGACATTGAGTTTTAGCCTTATTGCATGCTCAAAAGAAAAGCCTACTGAGCTTAAGGGGCAAGATGAATCAAAAGAAAAGTTAACAACCTTGAATATTGGCTATCAAAAAGCGGCGCTTAAATTCATCGTTGCAAAACAAAATAAAACTTTTGAGCAGGCATTCCCTGGTGTGAAAATTCAATGGAAAGAATTCCCGGCAGGTCCTCAAACACTAGAAGCATTAAATGTCGGTGCTATTGATGTGGGGTATACAGGGGATACACCTGTAATTTTCGCACTTTCTGCAGGTAAACCAATTCAATATTTAGCTTATGAAAATGGATCTAAAAACTCACATAGCTTGCTCTTACCCAAAGACAGTACGATTCAAAGCTTAAAGGATCTAAAAGGTAAGCGCATTGGTGTTACACAAGGTTCAAGTGCGCATTACTTTCTCTCACAAATATTAGATCAAGCTCAATTGAGCTGGTCTGATATTCAACCCGTCTGGTTAACGCCTGCAGATGCCCGAGCTGCTATTGATAAAAAATCACTCGATGCTTGGGCGATTTGGGATCCTTATGCAAGTGCTGCTTCGCTTAAAGGTGATACACGTGTTCTTATTGATTCAAAAGCTTTGCCATTAGCGTATAGCTTCTATTTGTCTTCTCCAAAATTTTTAAAACAACATGCGGTTGAAGCCCAAAGATTTGTGCAAACATTAAATCAAGTAGATGATTGGATCAATCAACACCCAGATCAAGCCGCAAAAATTTTGGCGCAAAGTACAAGCTTGGACGAAAATATTACCAAACTGGTTTTAGAAAAAAGAAATATTCCTGCTTATGCCAAACTGGTCGATACAGATACAGTCACGGCGCAACAAAAAATTGCAGATTTGTTTTATCGACTCAAACTCATTCCGAATGCGGTGTTTTTAAAAGATCATGTGTGGACTGGGCAAGAGTAAGTGATTGAACGCGAATCATATTTTTATAGACGCATAAGTATCCAATTTAAATGATTTCAAAAGCATTCATCTTTCAGTCATTAATACAATGAAGTATTAGAAAGATGAGTGCATCATGAATCAACCATTACAACAAAGCTTAACAGCACTTCCTATTCTAAATTTAAGTCAATTTGATCAATCATCAACGCAAGCAGATTTTCTGCAACGACTTGCACATATCGCCAAGGATATTGGTTTTTTTTATTTGACAGGTCATGGCATTTCAGCTGAAAAAATTTTGGAGATTCAGCGTATTACTCGACAGTTTTTTTCGCTGCCACAAGAACAAAAAGATGAAATCGCTATGATTCATTCCCCGCATTTTCGAGGGTATAGTCGAGTAAATGCCGAAGTTACACGTCTGCAACCTGATTTTAGAGAACAAATAGACATTGGTTTTGAGCTGGCAGCATTAGAACCTGAAACTGGACCGACATGGAGACGTTTACAGGGACCAAATCAGTGGCCTTCGAATTGGCCTGAGTTTCAACGCGTAGTCACCGCATGGCAACGAGATCTCAGACAAGTTGCAATTAAATTATTAAAAGCCTTGTTGCTTTCATTGGGGCAGCAGGACACAGCACTTGATCAATTGATTACAGGCAGTCCACATGAACTACTCAAGCTGATTCATTATCCCCCAATTGATCAAATGAATCATCAGGGTGTAGGCCCTCATAAAGACTCCAATATTTTAACTTTACTTTTACAAGACCAGATCGGAGGACTTCAGGTCTTAAGTCAAGGCAAATGGATTGAAGTACCATTTGTTGAACACGCATTTGTCGTCAATATCGGTGAGGTTTTAGAGCTTGCCACAAATGGATATTTGATTGCGAATCAACATCGAGTCATATCTCCAACCAATGCAGAACGGTACTCGGTTGCTTATTTTCTTTCTCCAAATTTATTTGCTGGTGAAATTCCGCTTTTAAATCTTGCAAATGATTTAAAAGCACTTGCACAAGGACCAGAGACAGATCCACTGAATCCTTTACTGAGAAATGTGGGAGAAAACTGTATCAAAGGTCGACTTAGATCTCATTTAGACGTTACTGAAAAATATTATCCAGCGCAATTTAAACAACTCAAACAATCAACAACAATATCGAGTAAATCATGAAGTCAAAATACGCCCAATTTTTATTTATTATTTTTGCAATTCTCATTATCAGTGCATGTAGTGCTCAACCTGAACCTCAAAAAACAAAGCAAACACAACAAACAATCGTGATTGGATCACATGGATCGGATGTTGATATTTGGAGACATATCGCGGATTCTGATCAGGCGAAAGCAGCAAATGTTGACATTGAGGTGAAAGAAATTAATGACGGTGTGGCTTTGAATCAAGCTTTGCTCGATGGTGAAATTGATGTAAATGCATTTCAATCTTGGGCGTATTTCAAAGAATTTAATGACTTGAATCATCATAAGCTTGCTGTCTTGGCGACCACTTATTTAGAGCCTATGGGTTTATATTCTCAAAACTACAAGTCACTAACTGCTTTGCCTGATCGGGCCTTAATTGCAATTCCAAATGATGTGGCGAATACAGCACGTGCATTAAGACTATTAGAACGTGCTCAGTTGATTCAACTTAAGCCAGATTTTAATACGATTTCTGGAACTCTTGAAAGTATCCAGTCAAATCCGAAATCACTCCAATTTAAATTGGTCAAAGGTGCGCAACTCCCACGTGTCTTGTCTGAGGTGGATTTAGCTGCAATTGGAAATACTATTGCTCTAGAAAGTGGACTAAATGTAATAACAAATGCGATATTTAAAGAAGAGGTTACTGATAAAGCTTTAGAAAATGTCAATATACTGGCAGTGCGTAAAGATCGATTGAATGATCCACAATTTCAAAAACTTTCAAATCTTTACCATCAGCCTTACGTTGATGATTATATTCAAAAGCATCTTGGTGGTACAAAATTGGGTATTCAACTTGATCCTGCCACATTAAAATAAAAAAAGCGCCGTTAGGCGCTTTTTTACTGTTCAACATTATTCTTGAACAAAAGTCACTGTCCCATTTGCAAGTGATTCAACACGAGCAAGTGATTCAACTCGGTAACCTTTTTCAAGTAAAAGATCACGGCCAGGTTGGAACGACTTTTCAATCACGATACCAATCCCGACAACCTCAGCTTCAGCTTGGTGAATCAAATCAGCTAAACCTAAAGCTGCTTGTCCATTCGCAAGAAAGTCATCGATCACAAGAACCTTATCTGTTGCTGCAATGTGCTTCTTAGAAATAGCAATTGTGCTTTCTACTTGCTTTGTAAAAGAGAATACTTTTGAACGATATAAATCATCTTTTAAAGTTAAAGATTGATACTTACGTGCAAAAATTACCGGTACACCAAGTTCCAAGCCAGCCATCACAGCAGGTGCGATACCTGAAGCTTCAATTGTGATGATTTTGGTGATGCCTGCATCTTTGAATAGATGAGCAAATTCTTGACCAATTTGTTGCATCATCACTGGGTCGATTTGGTGGTTTAGAAAAGAATCAACTTTTAAAACCTGATCAGATAGAACGATACCTTCGTTTAAGATTTTCTGTTCTAGTGCGTACACGGGAGAATCCTCTAGGGCAGGTGCCTTTTTAAGCAAAGACGTATTTTAAAAAGCATCTGCAAAAAAGCAAGTAAAAAATGCCTTAATTTTGTGGACCGTTATACCCTGTCAGTAAGAGCCCGTATGAAGATTTCTTATCTTGGTGTGTGACTTTCACTGGTAGATAGTCCAATTTCGGAGACAGCCAAAAAATCGTTTCACGACCTGGTTTATCATGTTTCATCACTACTTTGATGGTATCAAACGTACCGTACTTGGTTTCTACTTTTTCAGTGCCTTGTTTGACGAAACGACGTGATTCAACTTCTTTAGCATCTGCAATCCAATATTGCGATTTTAAACCGTTATTTTTTAAGTCTTCACGAATTTGCAATTCTGCATTTAACTCATCCAGTACACCAGATTTCCAAGCAAATGAACGTTGCTCTTTATCTTTGGTGGTGTTAATGGTTTTGGCACTTGGATTAAATTTAATGCTCATTGTATTGTTATGAACCAAAATTTTACTGGTGCGACTGAAATTGGATGATTGAATCTGATTATTGTTGAATGTGAAGTTACTGGTTTCAGTCGCTGAAGCAATACCACCTGCTTTAGCTGCAAAAACGTAATTCCATGTGTTACCTGATTTTTTCAAGGTTCGTGTTGCTGACCCCAAGTTTTTACCATTGTATGCAAACTGATAAGAGGCTTGGAAGGGCGTCATGGCAAGCGCTTGACTTGAATAGCCTGTGAAAAGCACGGCTGTACCTACACTTGCAATCACACTCAAAGTTTTAAACGATTTAAATGCCATAAATATTTTCCTTTACCTTCGTATCGAAGGATCACTTGAAGTTTTATTATCTCTGATAAATAAGGAGAAATAATCAATAATCACAGTGAAAATGTATTTTTCTGTAGCTTAAGCTTTATGACGACATCAAAACGCTGCGCTCTAGTCGTCCTTTTGTTTAATTGGTGTAATGTGATCACTTTCCACTTCATCAGATTTCGATTTGAATCGATCAGTATTCATTTTGCTGAATAAAGCCATCAAATTTACATTACCAATCACCACCAATTCTGTTTCACGAAGTTCTGCATGGTTGACGTGTACTTTGCCCAATGTTTCAATGATCGAGCGATTTTTTCCGAGCCACTGATTTAAATCGAGATGTAAGAGATCATCTTTGACTTTAATGACATTAAACCGCTCTAAAATCATGCCAAGTGGATCTTTACGAAGAATTTTTTGATAGAAAAATAGTGCAGAGCGGAATGCAATTTTCATCCAAAAGGTTTGAAATTTTGCTTCAATTACTTCGGTTTCACTAATTTGTTCAAATACAATCAGTTGTACGTCTTTATTCAATTCCATTTGAATGAGCTTTAAATCTACAGAGAGAATGGTATAAAGCCCTTTCACATTCAAAGTGGCATAGAGTCGAAGCCAATCGTCGTGTAAATCAGCATGTAAGTCTTCAAGGATGCTGACATTGTCGGTCACAAAGCGCTTGAAAGTCGCATTTAAAAAAACTTGAGAGACAGGAAATTCACGTTCTTCTTCAATAAACCCTTCAGCCTTTTGATAGACTTTACGAAATTTGTTCGCGATATTTGAAATAATCGTTGGCATAAGTGAAGTTCCATTACCTCTAAATCTTGTGAGATGTCAGCTAGTGTATATCTTGTAGGTGATTACTGCCGAAGGATAACAGCTTATCCAATTGCGATGTAATGTTTACAAAGACGTTTATTATGGTTTTGATGGTCAGGCGTTATTTAAGTTTAATCTATTGGTTTCGCATGACTTTATCTTATTTTATCTGAAGAACTTGCTCAATATTTAACTCATTTGTCTAAAATATGTCATCAATATAAAGATCAACTCGATTTACTCAGATTGATAAGCGCGCTGAATCTGACAGACCTCAATCGAATACGTGTCATACCATGATAGGCGACCTTTTTGTTGGGCATAAAGATGTTGGGTGTCTTGATGCCAAGCTTGAATATCTTCTAACCGACTCCAATAAGAAAGACTGACTTCATTATCCTTCTCTTGATAGCTTTCAAACTTTGTACAATTGTAATCATGCATCGCTTTATGCCGCATTTGGCTAGCCAATATTACATATTCATCATCAATATTTTTTATTTTAGCTTTGAAGATGACAACGAAGTTCATTTTTGAATACTCATTTATTATTTTAATTTGCTTCCCGAATAACGGGAAGCATAGACCGAAGTCATTGAGGAGTGTTATTCGTCATCCAAAAGCAAGTAAGGGTTTTCAAAACCTAGTTTTTGTAAAATCTCAATCTCAATTGCTTCCATTTGCTCAGCATCTTGTTCAGAAGTTTCATGATCATAGCCCATCAGATGTAAAGTACCGTGAACCAACATATGAGTGAAATGTGTTAATGGTGCTTTAAATTGTTCTTCTGCTTCTCGAAGCACAACGGGAATACAAATCACCAGATCTCCGATAGGGAAACTGTCTAAAATTTCAGCCATTTCATCTGGTAAGTCGCTTGGAAAAGATAAAACATTGGTTGGCTTATCTTTACCACGATATTCAAGGTTAAGTTTGTGACTTTCTTCGACATCTACGCAAGCTATTCCAATTTCACAATCGCTTTGTGTATCAATATGACGAAGGGTGGTTTCAATAATTTTTTTAACATACGCACGTTTGAGCACCAAGTTTGATGCTTCAAACGATTGTTGTAATGAGAGACTGAGTTTCAAAATCTTGCCTTGAGCGTGATTAGATTTAAATTACTCTGCATCTTGATGCTGAGCATCAGCAGCAGAATCATTTTCTGATATGAGTGCTTCTTGACGCGCTTTACGTTCCGCACGTGCTTCAGCAGTTAAACGATGTTGTTCACTGTCCCAACCTTCGTATGCTTCTACAATTTTTTGTACAAGCTGATGTCTTACAACATCACGTGAGTGAAAACGTGTGATATGGATTTCTTTAATCTTTTCAAGCACACGTAATGAATGTGCCAAACCAGACTGTTGTCCACGTGGTAAATCTACTTGGGTAATGTCACCTGTAATGACTGCACGCGAACCAAAACCAAGACGAGTTAAGAACATTTTCATCTGTTCTGGCGTTGTATTTTGAGCTTCATCTAAAATGACAAAGGAGTGATTGAGTGTACGACCACGCATATATGCAAGTGGCGCTACTTCAATAATTTGACGCTCAATTAATTTTGCCACTTTTTCAAAGCCAAGCATTTCATACAAGGCATCATAGAGCGGGCGTAAATAAGGATCAATTTTTTGTGATAAGTCACCTGGCAAGAAGCCAAGTTTTTCACCAGCTTCCACAGCAGGGCGAACTAAAAGAATACGTTGAATTTCATTGCGTTCAAGCATATCAACGGCAGCAGCTACAGCCAAATAGGTCTTACCTGTACCCGCTGGACCAATCCCGAAAGAAATATCACTTTGAAGAATACGTTGTACATAGCGTTTTTGGTTGGCCCCCCGCGGATTAATGCGGCCCTTGCGAGTTTGGAGCCAGACTTCGTCAAGTCCTGTGTGTTCTTGATTAGGATCCAATTGTAATTCATGATCAGTCTGGCTGCCTTGAATCATTAAATGAATCAAATCAGAGCTGATTTGTTGAGAAACTTCAGCTTCGGCGTATAAGCGCTGAAGTAAGCTTTCAACTCTCTCGACTTCATCAATTCCACCGTCAATAAAAAAACTATCACCACGCTGACTGATTTTTACATCTAAACGTTGTTCAATTTGTTTCATATGACCGTTGTACGCGCCAAGCATGGTTTGTAAACGGTCCATTGAAACACCGGGAAAAGCCACTGTACGTCGAATCGCTGCAGTCAAGAGATTTCCTTTAGAGTCTATTAATCTATACCTCTACATTACGCCACGTCAGGTTCAAGATTCAAGAGTTCACCGTAAACTAAATTCAAGGTTTTAATCTCTGTAATCTCAATCTCTGCAAAGCGTCCAAGCCAAGAGGCATCACCAATAAATGTTACTAAACGTGTATTGTCTGCGGTTCCTACCAATAAGTTTGGATCGTGCTTTGAAACGCTCTCAATTAGCACACGTTGGACAGTACCAAGCATAGCATCAGTTTTTTGGATACTTGACTGCTTAATCCATTGTTGAACTTTAGCCAAGCGCTCTTTTTTAACATCTTCAGGTGTTAAATCTTCCAGCTCTGATGCTGGTGTACCAGGACGTTTCGAGTAGATGAAACTATAAGAATGATCAAAATCTAAGTCTTGAATAAATTGATATGTCTCTTCAAAGTTAGCATCAGTTTCACCAGGGAAGCCAATAATAAAGTCTGAAGACAAATGCATATCAGGGCGTACCTGGCGTAATTTAGCAATCTTATCGATATAAACGTCAATCGTGTGGTTACGCTTCATCGCCTTCAATACATCATTTGAACCACTTTGAACTGGTAAATGAAGGTGAGAAACCATCTGTGGTAGGTCACGATAGCATTGGATAAGGTCATCATTGAATTCTAATGGATGAGATGTCGTATAGCGAATACGACCAATGCCTGGAATTTCCGCCACTAGACGAAGAAGATCAGCAAACGTACAGATTTCACCTTCGAATGTTTCTCCGCGGTAACCATTTACGTTTTGACCGAGTAAAGAAACCTCACGTACGCCCTTTTCCGCAAGACCAGCAATTTCAGCAAGTACATCATCTAGGGGACGAGAGACTTCCTCACCACGAGTGTATGGCACCACGCAGAATGAACAGTATTTTGAACAGCCTTCCATAATCGATACGAAAGCTTTATAACCTTCAACGCGAGGTTCAGGTAAGAAGTCGAACTTTTCGATATCTGGAAATGAGATGTCTACCAGTTTGATTTTCTCTTTTTTCGGCTTTTCAATTTGATCCGTATGCTGATCAAGCATTTGTGGCAAACGGTGAAGTGTTTGTGGACCAAATACCATGTCGACATAAGGTGCACGTTTTTGGATATTGTCACCTTCTTGAGATGCAACACATCCACCTACACCAATCACCAAATCAGGATTTTTTTCTTTCAGCTTGCGCCAGCGACCTAATTCTGAAAATACTTTTTCTTGCGCTTTTTCACGAATTGAACAGGTATTCATTAAAAGAATATCTGCATCAGCAGGGTCTGTTGTTAATACATAACCGTGTGAATCACCTAGCAAGTCGGCCATACGATGACTGTCATACTCATTCATCTGACACCCTTGCGTTTCGATATACAGTTTTTTGACTGCACCATCGATGGCTGGGGTGTGCTGTGGCTGGGTAACAGTGTTTTCTGAGGCAGCTGGGGCACTATTCGGAATGAAGGTTTGAACCGTCATGAAGGCTCCTATCCTATAAAAAGGGATAAATATGTTCCGGTGAAGTATGGGGGAATCCCACACTCGATAAAAGCGAGCTATTTTACAGTATTTGTACTACGGGTTGAACAAATATATAAATCAGATCAAGTTTATGGATTTACAGTAAAAATACTTTAAAATAATAGTGGTTAATCAGCGCTTTACATAACAGAACAGTACTTGATCATTAGAGTATTTAAAATACATTTTAAAATTGCCAAGCGCTGCAAAAGAGTTGATCATGCAAAAAAGCATGTCCAAATGTAGCGACGAGTTAAAGTTGAGAAGAGAAGCGTGTCAAAAAAAGCAGTGAAGCAAAAACAGTTAAAAAAATATTTAATGGGGCTGATAACACTAGGTTGTTTGCCCGTTGCTCATGCGGCTGAAGAGCAATTTAATGAAGCGATTAAATTTGCGAACTCGGGTAATACAGCTCAGCTCGAATATTATCGTTCTGCAATGCAAAATGATGCGCTTGGATATTATCCAGAATATTGGATGTTGAATAATAATTTAGGCTTCCAACCTGCAACGAATATTATCAGCTTTGCACAGCGCTATCCTCAATCTGCAATGGCTGAAAAATTAGCTGCTGATTATGTCGAAGAAAAGGTAAAACAAGCAGATTTCAAGACAGCTCAACCTGTTTTACCTTATGTCACCAATCCTGATCAAGCTGAAAGCTGTGCGGCTGCGCAAGTACGAGCAAAAAATGGCGATACATTGGCGTACGCGGAATACAAAGATGTCTGGCTTACAACAGAGTCGCAGCCCGAATCGTGTAATGGTTTAGGTCGCTTAATGCTAAGTAGTCCCTTACTCACCACCACTGATCGTCAACAGCGCTTGTTTGCGCAACTTAGAGCGGGCCAGTCTGGTCCAGCGATCGCAACAGCACAAACTCTGGGTTTAAACTTGTCATTAGCACAATTAAATCAAATTCAGGCAGATCCTTTGAATTATTTATGGTCTGCGACCAAAGGAACAACAGTAGATTATGCTTATTTGGTGTTTGCTTTAGGTCGTGCTGCAGATGCTGACTTGAACACGGCGCTTCAAAATCTTCCTCGTGTCGTGCAAGGTGTTCCTGCAGATGTTCAAAAGTATATGTACCGCACGGTGGCGTATATTGGAGGCACGACAGTGATGAAAAATAATTTTAATCCTGAAGTGCTGAAGAACTTTGATTACAGTTATGGCGTGCCTTTTACACCAGAAGAGGCTGAAATTTACGCGCGTCAAGCGATTCGATTTGGTGAGTGGGAAAGTGTGTTGCGCGCCATAGATAGTATGAGCGTTACGCAAAAACAAGAAGATCGCTGGCAATATTGGATGGCGAGAGCGTATGAAAATCGCAAAGATCAAGCTTCCAAGCAAACTGCAAAAAGTATTTATCAACGATTAGCTGCCGCTGGCGATGATTATCACAATCTGTTGGCAAAAGATCATTTAGGTATTCGTTATAATGAAGCACATGATCGAGCACAACCAAGCGCACAGGATATTCAACGTTTAGATCAAGATATTCACTTTAGACGTGCTTTTGCATTACGCAATATCAATGCTTCAGCAACTTACACAAACCGTGAATGGAATTGGGCTGTCCGCCAAGCTTATCTTAAGCAAGATGATGGTCTATTACTGGCTGCGGCAAAACGTGCCACAGAAATGGGGTGGTATGACCGTGCTATTTATGCGGCGGAAAGAACACTTAAACGTCATAACTATGCATATCGTTATGCGACACCACATCAAAATCTAGTGGTGACGCATAGTAAAAATGCAGGGATTGATCCTTCGTGGGCGTATGGTTTAATGCGTCAAGAAAGTCGCTTTGTAACCACGGCCCGTTCACATGTAGGTGCTGGTGGATTGATGCAAATTATGCCTGCAACAGCAAAAGATGTGGCACGAAAAATGGGTGAAACGTATAATCCTGCTGCATTATCAGATCCGAATACCAATATTCGTTATGGGACATATTACCTGTCAATGATTCAAGGTATGCTGAGTAACAGTCCAGTTCTAGCTACGGCTGGCTATAATGCAGGGCTGACTAGAGCACGCCGTTGGCAACCAGAGTTTAAAAGTATTGCGGCGGATCAATACACAGAGTCTATACCACTTCATGAAACACGTGACTATGTGAAGAAAGTTATGACCAATGCTGCTCATTATGGTGTTTTGCTTGGTCAGGGGCCGCAAGCGATCGAAAGTCGTATGCCGCCTATTCCAGTAAGAAATACGCAATAGCATTTCAACTACTTTTGTGAGCTTGGATGAATCACGCAAAACTGCTGTTTAGTCGTCAACACACTTACCTCCTCTGTAGTTTGAGCGTAGGGGCTTTGTTGTGTTCAGCAGATGTGATGGCATCCGGGAAAGGTTTACAAGGATATGTGCTTCAAGTACAGATGACACCTGCCATTTGTGCATTAGATCGAACAAAAGCGAAACACCGTAAATGCCTAGAAGGATATTCACTGACGATAAAGGGTCTTATCCCAGAAACCAGTCGTCATGATTGCCAAACGAGTTCATCTGCCACCTTGGCACCGCTACAGAAGAGGGTTGTTGCTAGGGTGATGCCTGATGAGCAGGCTAGAATTAGGTTATGGGCCAACTATGGTGGTTGCGTTCCAATGAATGCCAGTCAGTATTTTCGTACCATTATTAATCATGCAGACCAATTAAAAGTTCCTGATTCCTTAACAGGAGTGGATCGTAAAACAGTCTCTATGGCGACATTACGATCACAATTCATCAAACTCAACCCAAAATTACCCAGCCAAGGTATTGAATTTCAATGCCAAAGCTTAAATGGTCGCCCAGTGTTAACGGGGGTTGAAATCTGTTATCGCACGAATGGTCAATTCAAGTCATGTGCGTCTGATATTGTCTCGACCTGCCCAAATAGATTTGACATAGAGGGCGCCTACTAATTTATTTCCGCGAAGTTAATTTATATTTCCTATCAGACTTTTGTTGAAATTCATTCTCTTTTCAATGCATCTGTCAAAGTATTGGAGTACAATCTTCGCCGTTTATGATTATTAAGATTAGATAGAACAGCTATTTAATCGCATTGACTATCCTCTCAACTGGAGATAATTACATGAAGCAACCTGTTCGCGTTGCCGTTACTGGCGCTGCTGGTCAAATTGGTTACAGCCTTTTATTCCGTATCGCTAGCGGTGAAATGTTGGGTAAAGACCAACCAGTTATTCTTCAATTATTAGAAATTCCTGTTGAGAAAGCTCAACAAGCGCTTAAAGGCGTGATGATGGAACTTGACGACTGTGCTTTCCCATTATTGGCTGGCATGATCGGTACTGATGATCCTAAAGTTGCATTCAAAGATGCTGACTACGCGCTTCTTGTTGGTTCACGTCCACGTGGTCCTGGTATGGAACGTGCTGACCTTCTTAAAGTCAACGGTGAAATCTTCATCGGTCAAGGTCAAGCGCTTAACGAAGTTGCTAGCCGTGACGTTAAAGTTCTTGTTGTAGGTAACCCTGCTAACACGAATGCTTATATCGCAATGAAATCTGCTCCAGATCTTCCAGCGAAAAACTTCACAGCAATGTTACGTCTTGACCACAACCGTGCGTTAACTCAACTTGCTCAAAAAGCTGGTGTTGCAGTTTCTGACATCAAAAACATGACAGTTTGGGGTAACCACTCTCCAACAATGTATGCTGACTACCGTTTTGCTAACGTAAACGGCGAAAGCTTAAAAGACAAAATCAACGATGCTGCATGGAATAAAGACGTATTCCTTCCAACTGTTGGTAAGCGTGGTGCTGCGATCATCGAAGCGCGTGGTCTTTCTTCTGCTGCTTCTGCTGCAAACGCTGCAATCGACCATATGCGCGATTGGGCTCTTGGCACAAACGGCGAATGGGTAACTATGGGTATTCCTTCTGATGGTTCTTACGGTATCCCTGAAGGCGTAATGTTCGGTTTCCCTGTAACTTGTGAAAATGGCGAGTACAAAATCGTTCAAGGTCTTGAAATTGACGAATTCAGCCGTGAGCGTATTAACTTCACGCTTAATGAGTTAGAAGAAGAACGTGCAGCGATTGCTGACATGGTTAAATAATTTAGTTCTCAACTAAATTAAAAAAGCACTCCATTCGGAGTGCTTTTTTAATGCACAAAACTTAACAATGCTTAAGAAATCCTTCTACATAGAACTTTGTATTGACATGTTATCTTGAACAAAATCATGAAAATTCAAGGAGCAATCCATGTTGGATATGGAAGTAAATCAAGAATTACTTTTTGAGCAATTGGGCTTAGATAGCTCACCTGAAGGGATTGATCAATTTATACAAACACATCGGCTTGATCCCAATACGCCGATGCATGAAGCTGATTTTTGGAACCCATCGCAACGCGATTTTATTATTAGTCATTGGAAAAAAGATAATGAATGGGCCATTGTCATTGACCAATTGAGTGAGCAGCTCACAATCGATACAAAGTGATGAAAATATAATCACAAATTGAAACAATAAACCCAGACCAAAAGCTGGGTTTTTTCATGGATTTCTTATAAGTTATTTAAATAATAATTTTATTAAAATCTGATAAGGGGAGTCTCTTGATGGAACATAAACCTTCCTTAGCGTTATTGTTTTCTCAATTGGGGTTGGCAAATAGTCCAGCGGCAATTGAACTCTATATCCGTACACATCAGCTTTCCGCTCAACAAAATTTACATGATGCACCATTTTGGAATAAAGGTCAGCGCGACTTCTTAATTAGTCATTTAGTACAAGATGATGATTGGGCAATATGGATAGATGAACTTAATCAACAGTTACATATGGATGCATATAAATTAAAAATGGCCTAAAAAAGCCCCTTTCATGGGGCTTTTTTTAATGCATCTTAGGTTTGGTTAACTGGATAAACCACTCTTGGTCATGAAATTGTTTGAAAGCAGGGTGAGTTCTTATCACCTCTAAATCATGATCAATAGTTTTAAAATATTTATTTAGCCAATGGCGTGTAAGTGCTGACTCTTTACGAGAAGCGCAAGCATAAGCCAGATTAAAATAAACATCACTATGATTGGTCGATGTTAATGATTTTAAAATTTGCTGAGTGATGATCGCAAATTTTTCATCTTGAGTAATCTCAAAATACATCATGTAGGCTCTAGCTAACATCAGGGTAAGATTAATATACAAACGCATTGGCATTTCTTCGAAATCTACTCGACCTTGTTCAAGAAGAACAATCGCTTCTTGAAGAAAATGAATTTGTTCCTGACGAAGCTTACTCATACTGACCAGCTCTAAACGCAATTCGGCACGTTCAAAGGCAAGCTCAGGCGTATTTTTTTGTAAGTAAAGTTGGTCTGTTTCACCAATGCGTTGAATAATTAGCTTGGTATTTGATTGCATGGATGAGTCCTCATCAGGTTTAAAACCTATATGGAGGCAACTTCGAAAAAATAAAGCGCTAAATTAAAGTTCGTGCGGTCCTTAACCAAGCTGTAATCGAAAGGCGTTGGTGGTGTGCAACAAGAACTTCATGTAATAAATCGCTTTGAAATAGAGCGATGCGATTAGGTTTGGGTTCAATAATATGCCACTGATTATTCTTATCTTGTAGCTTTAGTTGACCACCCCAATGCTGATGCCATTCCTCATGCAGATAAAAAACTGTCGACATCACACGACCATTTTTGCCTTGAGGGTTGTCTCGATGTAAAGCATAGAAATCACCAGGATTATAACAAGCGAAGTGGGCTTCGACTTCTTGAATGCCTAAATAAAATGCACGATTTAATTCCTGAGAGAGTAAATCTAAGGTTTTTATGTGTTGATGGGAAATTGATAGTTTTGGATCTAACCACAAAATGTGATCGCTGCGGATTGTGCTGACAATGCCATTTTGAATTGCTGCATTTCGAAAATCATCAAGATGGATTTGGCATTCATTTACAACGTTTTTTAAATAGCTTGGTGGGTATGCATGATCGATGATACTGAAGCCATGTTGATCTAAATCATCAAGGATTTGATCAACATTCCAATCCCCTGGGATGACAACTGCTTCCATATTTATCTCGCTATTTACTGTATAAAAAAAAGGTCAGCTATTTTAGAGTAATAATCGATTCTGAATGAAACACTTTTTCATGTTAAAATGATTGTTGATCTTAGGAATAATTGAAACATGAATTACCGTCACCATTTCCATGCTGGAAACTTTGCCGATGTCATGAAGCATGTATTGTTGCTTCAGATTTTGTCACGTCTTAATCAAAAAGATAAGCCGTATCGTTACATTGATACACATGGTGGTGCAGGTAAATACGATTTATCAACGTCTGCAGCACAGAAGTCGGGAGAGTTTTTAAATGGTATTCACCGTTTAGTTAAACTCGATGACTCAATTAAGCGTAATGCCCCTGAAGGTGTTAAGCAATATCTTAAAGTTGTAGAAGATATGCGTGCAGGTGCCGGAAAAGGCGCTTATCCGGGTTCGCCATGGTTCGCTTTGGAAGGAATGCGCGAAACAGATAAAGCAACAATTTTTGAGATGCAACGAGATGTATTTCAGCAACTTTACATGAATGTGCGTGATCGTCGGGCAGGTTTGCATGAGCGTGATGCTTATGAAGGTTTGCTCGGTGTGATTCCTCCTAAAGAAAAACGTGGATTGGTCATGATTGATCCACCATATGAGGTGGAGCGAAAGGATTTTCCGCAGTTGGTTGAACTCATCGCTACGGCATATAAGAAATGGCCTACAGGCATATTTGCAATTTGGTACCCAATTAAAGACCGCGCAATGATTGATCGTTTTGAGAAAAAAATGATTAAGACTGGTATTCGCCGTCAATTGGTTTGTGAAGTATGTGTATGGCCAGACGATACACCTGTAGGATTAAACGGTTGTGGTTTATTGGTGATTAATCCACCTTGGAAGTTTTCTGAAGATGCAGATGAAGCATTGCAATGGCTTTTTCCGCACTTAAGAATGAGTGAAAATGGTGGTCATGCTGCCGTTCGTTGGTTGGTCGGCGAATAAGAATATTGAGAGATAAGGCTACAGTTAGGACGAATGACAATGACAAATATAAATAAACCTGAAACTGAATCTTCTCCAAGAAATGTTCCGGGCTTTGATGGTATTACTTTCGAAGTTGAAGAAGAGGAACATACGCAAGAAGGGCAAAAGGTTAAGCGTCGTGGGATTTATCTGTGGCCAAATCTGATTACTACTGCGGCATTGTTGTCAGGGTTTTACTCAATTATTGCAAGTATGAATGGCGAATTCACACAAGCCATTTATGCCATTTTTATCGCTGCTTTATTTGATGGTTTAGACGGTCGGGTCGCACGAGCAATTGGAGCGCAAAGCCCTTTTGGTGAGCAGTTTGATTCATTATCAGATATGTTGGCATTTGGTGTTGCGCCTGCAATTTTGATGTATAGCTGGAGCCTCCATGATCTAGGTCGAATCGGTTTGGCTGCATGTTTTGTCTATACTGCTTGTGCTGCATTCCGATTGGCACGTTTCAATGTGCAAATAGGTGTGGTTGATAAACGCTATTTTATTGGTGTAGCTAGTCCTCTAGCCGCAGTAATGATCATTTCTTTGGTTTGGGTGGGGCGTGATTTCCCTGAAATTTTTGTCCTATCTGATCCAATGATTCAGACGATAAATGCAGTCATTATTATTGCAGTTGGCTTGCTGATGATTTCGAATATTAAATACTATTCGTTTAAAACCGTAGATCGTAAACGTGTGCCGTTTGCAGTCTTGCCTATTGTTGTGTTTATCTTTGCTGCGATTACGTACAATATTCCTGTCGGTATTTTAGTGCTTTCGATTATTTATGCACTTTCAGGTTTCATCACTACATTTTTGGCTCGAGAAAAAACAAGATAAATAAAAAAGGAGTTTGATATGCAGTTGTTGATGAGTTTAGCGGACGATTCAAAACAGCTGAATCAGGCTCCTTTTCCTCTTCGGTTGGATTATCACGGTCCACGAGGAATCTATAAAATTATCCATCAAGGATTGATGATTCCAGGATTACCATCTCCACTTCATTATTTTAATTTTTTAACCATTATCGGACAGCCGAATGTTCCAATGCTGCGTAATGATTATGCAATTAAAACAAAAGCCTTGGATACTGTTTCACTCATTACGAGCATTAGTCCACATATGGTTGGACATTTTCATGGTTATTCAATCATCAATGATTGCGAGATTAAAGAGAATAAATTTGTATTTGGACAAAGAGAACAACTAGAAGGCTCAATCCCAAACTTCAAATTAATAAGAAAGGACAATGAACTTTCCGTTGATCTGAATATTCAAGCTCAACCAATTATTTCGCACTTTACTAAACTAAAATTAGGTTTATTTGATCACTGGTCATTAATGTGTCAATGCAAAGGAACAGTAACCTATAAAGAACAAACATATAAAATTGACCAGTTAGGGTCATTTGAATTTGCCAGAGCGATCAATATTCCTTATCTACCACTTCACTTTTTTACCTATCAGATTATTAATTTGATTGATCAAAGGCAGTTACTTCTTGCTCATATACGTAATGGTTTAAATCAAATTGTGCAATCAAGGATGTATTTAAGAGATTTAAAAGCTCAGACATCTGAAATGTTTGATGATGTTTATTTCAAAGTCCATCGTGTATACCCTAAAGTAAAAACCCCTAATGGGCATGAGATGTATTTAGCGCGCGTATTTGAATGGTCATTTGAAAATAAAAAAAGAAAAATAATCGTGAAAGGTGAAAGTCGTGGAGATTTTAAATTCGGTGTTGCCGCAGGTTATGTCGGTAGTTTTAGTTATGAGGTGCAGATTGACGGAATTCAAGAAGAGGGGCAATCTGGGTATTGTGAATATATAGATTGCCGTAGTTTAAAGTGGCAAGAAATTAATAAAGATGAAAAATTAATGGATAATTTTGCAAGTATTGTGCCATGCACGCTTAAAAAATAGCTAAAAAAGCATAAAAATCACGTAAATTGAACAATAAATATTCAGTTAATCATATTTTTTTTAAATATTTAAAAAACATGGTTGCATTGGATATGAAATACTGTAGAATGCACATCCATCGGCGGTGATGTTGATTAAAACTTGTTGAAAAACAAGGGTTTAGCTGAATAGGTTGGATCTAAGTTTT
>NZ_JBWYIS010000011.1:0-90922 GCF_056779945.1 Acinetobacter sp. ANC_7635
TAATGCCTTCACTGCGTAGTAAGCGAGTCAGAAAGTCGTAGTCGCTTTCGTTGCTTTGCATGATGAAGGGTCGGATGTCGTATTGTTGTTGTAATCCACTGTGGTCTAGGCTGAGGCTAGAGGCAAAGAGTGGGCTTTTGTTTTGCCATTCTTCAAAGAGGATTTCCATCACTTCGACCACGGATTTATTCATAAATACGCGGCTGTTGCGGCGTTTGTGCCAAAGTGAGGTTGCATCCTCAACGGTCAGCTTATATAAGGTCAACGCTCCATCACTTTGACCTTGGCTCACCCCTGTCACGATCCCAGTAGTCCGAGCTAATTTTCCAAGATCCGTAACTTGATCGACAGCCACCAAACAACCAATGAATTGCTTAAGTTGTAAATGCGCATTCGTCGATAAGCATAATACTTCAGCTTTTAAGCCTTGATTAATAAAGTGTTGACCCTGAATTCGTTGAATGAAAACTTGGCTATCTAATATAGGATTAGAAAATTTAATATGTAACGCGCGCTTTTGCGGGCTAAGACCCAAGCCTTCTATAATTGAATTGATATTATTGAGCATAGAATGATTAAAGCTATTATTATGATTTTTGAAAATTGTAGCGTATTCCGCTCAATCTTGCTTTTAAATATTGTAATTATTCTAAACAAAAAATAGGAACCAACGCATTGATTCCTATTTATTTCCAATGAATTTATATTGAAAATTCAAGTTTTTTTAAAATGGAATTCGCTTATAACGGCGATATTCAGGCTTCCAGAAATTATCTTCAATACTTTTTTCGATCAGCTCATCACTCAATGGCAAAGCAACACCATCCTCAATTGCCGCTTTTGCAACCTTAAACGCGATGATTCGGGAGACTTTCTGCAAATCATTAAGATCAGGAAGTAAGTCGTCGTCAGGGTTTTGCAATTTTGGAGAGCAATCTGCTAACGCCATACTTGATGCCATCAGCATATTGTCTGTAACACGCGTTGCCTGCACAGCAATCACCCCTAAGCCAATCCCTGGGAAAATATAAGAGTTATTACACTGAGAAATATTGTGTAGCTTATCTTGATAATTAACAGGCATAAATGGACTACCAGTTGCAATCAAAGCGCGACCGTCCGTCCACTGAATAATATCTGCTGGTACAGCTTCTACACGCGACGTTGGATTCGACAATGGTAATACAATAGGATGCTCGCAATTGGATGCCATAGTTCGAATAATTTCTTCAGTGAATAAACCCGGTTGTCCAGAGACACCAATTAACACAGTCGGGTGTGCATTTTTTACAACATCTAGCAATGAAATGATGCCTTCCGCATCAGCCCACGCGGATACATTTTCTGAACTTTGAACCAGTTTACGCTGAAAATCTAAAAGGTTTGGTTGATTATCGGTCAATAACCCAAAACGATCGACCATATAAATTCGTGATCTTGCCTCAGCATCACTCAAACCTTCAGCCACCATTTGCGCAATGATTTGCTCAGCGATACCACAGCCCGCTGAACCAGCACCCAAGAATGCCACTTTCTGGTCACGTAATTGTTTTCCTGCAGCTCGACTTGCTGCGATTAAGCTACCGACTGCAACAGCAGCAGTGCCTTGAATATCATCATTAAAACAACAATATTGATCACGATATTTTTCCAGCAATGGCATTGCATTTTTTTGAGCAAAATCTTCAAATTGAATCAAAGCTTTTGGCCAACGGCGTTTAATAGCACGAAGTACGTCATCCACAAAGTCATAGTATTCATCGCCACTAATACGAGGCTGATTCCAACCTAAATAAATTGGATCATTTAGCAACTGTGCATTATTAGTTCCTACATCCAATGTAATGGGTAATGTATAAGCTGGGCTAATACCACCACATGCGGTATAGAGAGATAATTTTCCGATTGGAATTCCCATCCCACCAATCCCTTGGTCACCTAAACCAAGAATGCGTTCACCATCTGTGATTACAATGACTTTGACGTTATTCTTATTCACATTTTGTAAAATATCGTCAATGTTGGCACGATCAGGATATGAAATAAATACACCACGATGACGGCGGTAAATATCAGAAAATCGTTGACAAGCCTCACCTACCGTTGGGGTATAAATAATCGGCATCATTTCTGATAAATGATTTTCTATGAGATGATAAAACAAAGTCTCATTGGTGTCTTGTATATTTCTCAGATAAATATGCTTATTAATGTCGTCATGAAATGACGTAAATTGTTGATATGAACGTTGGTGTTGCTCTTCAATCGTTTCAATCACATGAGGCAGCAAACCATTGAGATTAAAACTTGCTCGCTCCTCCTCAGTGAACGCAGAGCCTTTATTAAGAAGAGGTAGTTCAAGCAAAGTAAAGCCAGCATAAGGGGTATAAAGAGGGTGTTTTACTTCAGTGTGTTCAGTTGTCATCTCTAATCTCATGGATCAGGCCTAAATTCAGACCCTTTTCATTTCATTTTTACCATTTATTTAAGAAATAGCTTAAGCCGAAATGAAGACAAATGTATATTTATAAAATTGATAATAATATTGGCAGTATTTTTAAATTTTATAACTTCAATCCATCATTCTATTGATAGAAAAATAGATAAAACTGTCACATTTCAAATGTATTATTCATGTTTATTAACTTTTTTTTGCAAACTAATCTGAACGATTCAGCTAATATCGGATTCAATCGTATTTTTACTTCATTATTAGATCCACATGAAAATTACAGCTAAAATTGCCATTTTGCCATTAACTATTATTTCACTGCTAAATGTAACGGGTTGCCAAACTATCACTGAAACGACTTCAAAGGTCGGTGATAAAGCACTTTCAATGGTGGGTTTAGCACGCGCTGATAAAACCCCTGAAATTGATAAAAAAGGCATTGTCGATATTAGTAAAACCACACTCGAGCAAATTGAGAAACTTAAACAAAATATGCCGATTGGTCAGTGGGTATATATCGAAAATGACCTTCAAGGAATTTATGACTTACAAAACAAAGCTGTTGATGGTCACATGCTGTTCCTGCGTTTAAATTGTAAGAATAGTGTCCAAAAACCAAGTCTCAGCATACAAAATGCGGAAGGATCAGAAATTTTAAATAGTCTTCAGCCTGAAGTTGGAACGATCCAAGTACTACTCGACAATAAGAATTACGGAAATCCTTTTAGTTTGACGAATCAAAAAAAATTAGCGACATTTCAAACTGCTGCTCAAAAGGCCAAAACCATTAAAATCTTCCATGCATCTAAGTTATACACTTTCCAAAATGGTAAAGCAGAATTACTAAATAAGCCTGTCACGTGTATGGCTTAATTTCGAGTCATAAAATTGCCTGATTTCTATTTAAATTCACATTAAATGAGATAAAGACAATCAGGCTCAATTCAATCATCGATATGCATTAGATGTAAAAGATTAATTTCATCATCGTTAATTCTGCAAATAGCGCATAGTGATTAAAAAAACTTATTTTATTATTTTTTATGTCGGATAAGTTTTATTCAACGCAAATCTGCTTCGCTAATGAGCGCTAAATTTGCTATATTTGTCGTTTTTCTGCGACATTAATTTTTCGATAAATTATGAATACGGCAATACAAGCAGCTCTCGATCATGCAGTGCAATCTCTTCAAGCTGAAGGGGTCCTCCCATCTGACTTTAACAACAGCGGAAACTTAACGCGAACCAAAGACCGAAGCCATGGTGACTTCGCTTCCAATATCGCAATGATCGCGTCTAAAGCTGCAGGTATGAAGCCTCGTGATTTAGCAGAAAAAATTCTTGCTGCACTGCCAGAAGTTGCGGATATCAGTAAAGCGGAAATCGCTGGTCCTGGTTTTATCAACTTTTTCTTGAATGCAGACCAACGTTTTGCTGTTCTTGATGCTATTCAGGCACAAGCTAATGATTTTGGTCGTACGCAAGTTAATGCTACGAAAAAAATCCAAGTTGAGTTTGTCTCTGCGAACCCGACATCAAGCTTACATGTGGGTCACGGTCGTGGCGCAGCATATGGCATGACGGTTGCGAATTTACTTGAAGCAACTGGTGCTACAGTGGATCGTGAATACTATGTGAATGACGCTGGTCGTCAAATGGACATTTTAGCGACGTCTACTTATCTACGTTACCTTGAGTTAACTGGTCAAACATTAGTATTCCCTAAAAATGCTTACCAAGGCGATTACGTTAAAGAAATTGCACAAAGCATTATTGATCAAGACGGCGATGCATATGTTCGCCCTGTAGCTGATGTTTATAAAGATGTGCCAGAAGATGTGCAGTATGCTGAAGAACTTGATGCCGAAGGCAACAAGGTTGTAATTTCTGGCGATAAAGAAAAACACATTGATGGTCTAATTTTTAACTCGCAGACGTTAATAGGTGAAGGTTATCGCGTTTTTCATCAAGCTGCGTTAAAAGCAATTCTTGATGATATTAAAGATGATCTTGGTGAGTTTGGTGTGACTTTCAACCAATGGTTTAGTGAAGCATCATTGACTGAAAAAATTGAAGAAGCATTACAAACACTTGATCAACGCGGCTTCCTCTATGAGAAAAATGGCAACATTTGGTTCAAATCAACAGAATTTGGTGATGAAAAAGACCGTGTTGTAAAACGTCGTAATGGTCAAACCACTTACTTCGCTTCTGACATTGCTTACCATCTGAATAAACTTCAGCGTGGTTATACTGACATTATTGATATTTGGGGTTCAGACCACCACGGTTATATCGCACGTGTAAAAGCAGCGATTGATGCGATGGGATATGACTCAAAAAAACTGACTGTGTTATTAGTACAATTCGTCAGCCTATGGCGCGGTGGTGAGATGGTTCAAATGTCATCTCGTTCAGGTCAATTCGTCACATTGCGTGATCTACGTAAAGAAGTCGGCAACGACGCTGCTCGCTTCTACTATGTCATGCGTAAGTCTGAACAGCACATCGACTTTGATCTAGATCTCGCGGTTTCTCAAAGTAAAGACAATGCGGTGTATTACATTCAATATGCTCATGCACGTATTTGTCGTATGCTAGAAAAAGCAAGCAGCTTGAACATCAACTTCGATGCGACCACTGCGCGTGGTTTTGCCGCAAAGCTTGAATTAGAAGCTGAAACTGAAATCTTAGCAAAACTTGCAGCATACCCTGAAATTATTGCACGTGCTGCAAACAGCCATGAACCGCATCAAGTAGGTAACTACTTAAAAGAACTTGCAGCATTGTTCCATGGTTGGTACAACGAAAATAAAGTACTCGGTGATGATGCTGATCTGACCCAAGCACGTTTGTTGTTATCGGTAAATGTTCGTCAAGTCTTGAAAAATGGTTTAGAGCTTTTAGGCGTTTCTGCACCTGAAAGCATGTAAGTCATCGAAGGTGAATCTTTTTAAAAGATTCACCTCTTTAGACTTTTATTATTGAAAAAAATGAGATAAAAACTCCATGTGATGGTAATCCAATTTTCCATTGCATGATCTTAAAATAAGAGAGGTTTCCAAGTGTTTGGAAAAACGCAGCGTGGTGTATCAGAAAGACCTAACAAACCTAAACAACCATTAATACCAAAATGGTTAGGTATGCTTGTTCTGATTTTAATTGTACTGAGTTTTGCCGTAGCCTTAATGCTATGGAAACCGTGGGCGCCAGTCCAACCAAAAAGCAATGATATTCAATCTGAACATTATCAAGAAGATACGAATAAAGATTATCGCTTCTACGATTTATTGCCTCAACAACAAGTGACTCCAATCCCCGATCAAGCTGTACCTGAAAATCAGCAAGTGAACACCGCACCTGTCATCGTGGAAGCACCTGTGGTTGCTGATGCTACAACGACAGAGGGTGAGCTGATTGAAAATGCAGAACCTCAACCCGTAGCGAGTAGCTACCTTTTACAAGTCAGAAGTTATCCAGATCCAGATAGTGCTGATGCACGTCGTGCTGAAATTATTCTCAACGGCTTATCTGCAGATGTCATTAAAACCACGGAAGGCGGTCAAACCTGGTATCGGGTTGTCTCTGGACCTTATGACTCTCAAGAAGCAGCTGTTATCGCTCAGCAAACCCTACAACACAGCGGTATTGATTCAATCGTTGTAAAACGATAATCATAAAAAAGGATGCGATTAGCATCCTTTTTTAGTCTAGAGCAAACCTAAAATTTTGCTAAGTAGCGTTGGATAAAAGAAATACACTCTGACGCATAAACTTTAGCTAAATCATGTTGTCCGTTCGGGATCACATTCAGCTCTGAATACTTAAAAGCGTGATTTAAATACTCACCTACTGCGACAGGACTAATGTCATCATCTCCGCCCCAGATTAATAGTACAGGACATTCAATTTCAGCAAGCCGTTCATCTAATTTGGTTTCATCATCAATAAACCAGTGCGGCACTTCATATTCATTTTGATATTCTGCACGCCAATCTTTAACATGAAATGGTGTTAAATCTATGCCACCTGACGTAGCGACCAGCACTAAACCTTGAATCAATTTTGGATACTTCAATGCTGCTTGAACAGCAATGACCCCACCCATAGATTGAGCGATCAGAATACTTGGGTGTTGAAGATGATCAAATACATAATCTTGTAAATCTGACATTGAATTTACATGTGGATGATCAGGATATTCACCAAAACTGGGATAAGCAATGATATGCGTGTCGTACTCAGATTCAAAATGTGATTGAACAGGTTTCCAAAATGCAGTACTGCCAGATGCTCCGGGCAGGAAGATTAATTTCACTGCTTGATCCGCCATCTTAATCACCACCCTTGATAACCGCTCGCTGATAAGCAGGTCTTTGTTTTATGCGTTTTACATAGGCATGAATGTTCGGATATTTTCCATTTAAGCGTTCATCCATCGCGATCAAGGGAAAACTCATTTGGATATCTGCAAATGAAAACTGAGATGTAAAAAATTCATGTTGCGCCAAATGCTGTTCTAAAAATTCAATATGTTCAGCGAGACGCGGTTGTATAAATCCATCACTCACCCCATCAATAATTTTATTGGCAATTGGTCGAATCACAAAAGGTACTTTAGGAGGTACAAACGAGAGAACTAAGGTCATCACTAAAAGTGGCATTAATGAACCTTCAGCATAATGCATCCAATACTGATATTGTGTTAAATCAGGCTGTGACTGGGGTTTAAATTGATGCTGTGTATCATAGCGATCAGCCAGATAGTCTAAAATCACCGCAGATTCTGCGATCACTAAATTATCATCAGTAATCACTGGTGATTTCCCCAAAGGATGAACCTTCTTCAATTCTGGTGGAGCGGCGTAAGTTGGCAATCTTTTATAATGTTGAATTTGGTATTCAGTACCTAATTCTTCTAGCGCCCAAATAATTCTTGAAGAACGTGATTTTTCTAAATGATGTAATGTCAGCATAAGACCACCTAATTTTATTTCTCTCTATATAGCCATTTTGAATAAAAAAAAGACATCCTGCTTTACACAAAATGTCTTCTTTTTAGCTGTAAATTACAAAAATACAGAATGTTGATGCCTATTAAGTTGTCTATATTTAAACAATTGTTGTTTTAATTTCGACACTTCTGAGCAATGTTTTAGTGACGGGTGTTTTTTGGCACACATTTAAAATTTTTTCTTGTAGCGCTTCATCCAAGTTAGTTTTAAAACTTAAACGACGCTCAATCCATTCCTGCCCTTCTTTATTGGCTTTAAAATCTGCCTCGACACTGAATTCGCCCAAATCCAGTCCTTTATGCTCTGCATACATTCGTAATGTAATCATTGTGCAGGAAATTAATCCTGAACAAATAAAATCATACGGTGCAGGCCCACGATCTAAACCTTGGAATGATTCAGGTTTATCGGTGAGAAATGTGTGCTGACCAGATTGAATTTCACCACCCCATTTTTCAGGTAGTGTGGTGACCTTTGCATTTGCGATCGTTGCCATTTTATTTTCCTTCTGTGTCTTATTATTTAGATGGACGCATGCTATCAGGCAATATCGGAGCTTTCAAACGCTCGCCTTGGTATGATGGAATTGACCCAAAACGTGGATCTTCTGCTATCCATTGATCACGTGCAATTTTGATTTCTTCTTGCGTACGTCCAACGAAATTCCACCATAATAAAATTGGTGACTCAAATGGCTCACCGCCCAAAAGCAGTACACGACTATTGTCATGGATCTCTACTTCCACATATTCTAGCCCTGGCTCTAAAATCACCATATTGTCTTCATCTAAATGATGACCATTAATAGTTGCTGTACCTTCAAGCGCCATGAATCCATATTCATACTTTGGATTTAAAGGTAAACGTGCCTTTGTGGCTGCTTGCGCAAATAAATCAACACCTAAAAGCTCAGTATGTACTTTGACTGGTGATACTGTATTTAGATACTCACCGACCAATACCGTAAATTCGATACCTGACTGATTGACGACGGGTAATTCTGGATAGTGATTAAAAGCTGGATCGATGGTAAGTTTGTCATCAGGCAATGCAATCCAAAGTTGGGCAGCATGCATTTTTGTTTCATTCGCTGGCGCGACTTCAGTATGTGAAATACCTCGACCTGCGGTCATGAGATTGACTTGCTTGGGCTGAATGAGCTGATCTGTTGTCCCTAAGCTGTCGCTATGCAACATAGTCCCTTCAATCATCCAAGTAAAGGTTTGTAGACCAATGTGTGGATGTGGACCAACATCTAGACCTTGTCCAGCTTCAAATGTTACAGGACCTGCATGATCTAAGAAGCACCATGCGCCAATCATACGCTTATGGCGACTTGGTAAAGCGCGTTTGATCACTGTCCCTTGACCAATTTCTGCACGGCGCAGTGGAAATTCCTGAATAAATTGGTTGGCGTGCTTTTCACAGTCTTCTGAATGAGACAATTCGGTATAAGTATTATTGGTCATGTTGTTATCCTAAAAGTTTGGCAAATGGCTATCTTTGTTATAGATATTAACAAGGTCATGCAAATTGAACCACCTTAGACTTAATACGCTGAATACTATAGGTAGGACAATTGGAGTTTTGTATGTATTAAAAATAGAATGCTTGCCCGCCCTTGATTTAATAGTTTTGGAAATAACTGTGATAAAGGATACTCATGCTCTAACGTATAAATAATTTTATCCAATCTAAATTGATCTGCTGTTAGATCAACTATATATATCTACTTCCTACATTTAAAAGCCAAGCAGACTTTCTGTTTCCTTTATATTTTTTCCTAAAATATATTGGAATTCACCATATCCTTTAGATTCTAAGTAAGTAGCAATCAAATTGCTTGAGTTTGGGAAATTTCTTAAAACAACGTTATTTGGGCTAATGACTTCCTATGCTTTACGTATTTTGACTAATTCTTCAAACATAGAATTCTTCTGAATTAAATTTTAGATAATAAATAGAAAGGACGCCTAAGCGTCCTTTTTTATTGGGGTATGTCTTGATTCAGATACTGCCGCTCACGCAGCGCTTGGGGTAATTCAAGCGGACAGCCATGCTGTCCGAAATCCCTCACTGCCGCGAGCATAGCTCTTGGCGTAATTTAGGCAAGAAACGTTGTTTCTTGAAAGCCCTAAATTACTCCCATTCAATCGTAGCTGGTGGTTTAGACGATACGTCATAAACAACACGTGAAACTTCTGCAATCTCGTTCATGATACGAGTAGAGATTTTATCAACAAGATCATAAGGGAGATGTGCGAAACGAGCCGTCATAAAGTCAACCGTTTCAACCGCACGAAGTGCAATCACCCATGCATAACGACGACCATCACCGACTACACCCACAGATTTTACTGGTTGGAATACAGCGAATGCTTGTGCAGTTTTGTCATACCAACCACTTGCACGAAGTTCTTGCATGAAGATGTCATCGGCTAAACGAAGAATGTCAGCATACTCTTTCTTCACTTCACCCAAGATACGAACACCAAGACCTGGCCCTGGGAATGGATGACGATAAAGCATCTCAAATGGAAGACCTAAAGTCGTACCCAAACGGCGTACTTCATCTTTAAATAAATCACGAATTGGCTCAACCAATTCAAAAGCGAGATCTTCCGGTAAACCACCCACATTATGGTGTGATTTAATCACATGTGCTTTACCTTGTTTGCTTGCAGCAGATTCAATCACATCAGGATAAATCGTACCTTGCGCAAGGAAGTTTACGCCATCAAGCTTACGTGCTTCTTCAGCAAATACTTCGATGAACTCACGACCAATGATTTTACGTTTTGCTTCAGGATCAACTTCACCTGCCAAAGCGTCAAGGAAACGTTGTTCAGCATCAGCACGAATCACACGGATACCCATGTTTTTCGCAAACATTTCCATCACTTGATCCCCTTCATTTAAACGAAGAAGACCATTATCAACGAATACACATGTCAACTGGTCGCCAATTGCTTTGTGAAGCAATGCAGCCACAACAGATGAATCTACACCGCCTGAAAGACCAAGAAGAACCTTCTGATCACCAATCTGTTCACGTAATTGTTCAACACGCAAATCAATGATGTTTTCAGAATTCCATAGGCTACGGCAACCACAGATCTTTTGTACAAAGTTCTCAAGTAACTCTTTACCTTTAGCAGTATGGGTTACTTCAGGGTGGAACTGGATACCGTAGAAACGACGAGCTTCGTCAGACACCATTGCCACTGGGCAGCTTGGTGTACTTGCAGTAATTTGGAAACCTTCTGGAATTTGAGTCACTTTATCGCCATGACTCATCCATACTTTCAATTTGTCTGCTGAATCTTCAAGATCGCCAATTAAAGCATCACGTACCTTAATATCGACTTCAGCATAGCCAAACTCATGAACTGTACCCGGTTCAACTTTACCGCCCAACTGAGCAGACATCGTTTGTAAACCGTAACAGATACCCAATACTGGTACGCCTAAGTTAAACACAACTTCTGGCGCACGTGGGCTGCCTTCAACGTGAACACTCTCAGGACCACCTGAAAGAATAATCCCTTTTGGATTAAATGCGCGGATGTCCTCTTCCGACATATCAAAAGCATACATTTCAGAATATACGCCTGATTCACGTACACGACGTGCGATCAATTGGCTATATTGAGAGCCGAAATCCAAAATCAGGATACGATCTTCGGTAATTTGAGTATTGGTAGTCATGATAACAACTATGAAAGGCTAACGAAGGATTAGCGCGCTATTCTATCATTTTTATTAAGCTTACGCACACTATTCAAATCTCTCTATATTTCAATACATTATTATTAAATATTGTCTTTTTATTCAACAATTTCAGTCGATTGCTCTGATCATATAAGCCTTGGAGTTACATTCAGATCACGATGCAGCAGGCGAATAATTCTGTCATTTCACCTGCATTGCCTATTTGTCATTTATTTTTCAAAAAGCTGATCAACACTCCATTGACCTGCACCATGCAATACGAGGAAGACTAGACCACCCGCCATAGCAAAGTTTTTCATGAAATGTATCGAATCTTCAGGCGTACCATGAAAAATAAATGCGGTAACTAAACTGAAACCAGCTAAAGCTGCTGCGAATAATCGTGCTTGCACCCCAAACAACAGTGCTAAGCCTCCACCCAGTTCAACCAAAATGGTTATTGGCAATAATGTACCTGGCACACCCATCGCTTCCATATATCCAACTGTCGCGCTATAACCTGCGAGTTTGCCCCATCCCGCCACAATAAAGATATATGCTAAAAGGACACGTGCGACGAGGGTTAAAGTTGCATGCACTGTGGGTTGAGCAACAATTTTTTGAATCACTTGATTTGGATTAAACATTGGGCTGACCTATCTATGTTTTGTTTTTGGTAATGACTCTAGATTAGTAGCTTTTATTTTTAGGATATATAATCAATATAAAGAATCAGCGTTGCATAATCAGAACAATCATTCACCTATAATTTAAATCAATTGACTACTGACATCAGCGCCGTTGGCTGTTAGCATTTGAACACATTTTTGCTCAGTTCACCCCTCATGGATTTAATCGATTTTATTCTGCATGTAGATGATCATCTACTTGAATTTATTACCAATTATGGCATTTGGATTTACGGAATTTTATTCCTGATTATTTTCGTAGAAACGGGCTTAGTGGTCATGCCTTTTCTACCCGGGGACAGTTTACTGTTTGCAGCAGGTGCTTTAGCAGCCTCAACAGGTGTAATGGATCCGTGGCTTTTGGGCGTGTTGTTATTCACGGCAGCAGTATTGGGTGATACCTTAAATTATCATATTGGAAAATATATCGGACCACGTGTTTTTGAGATTGAATCTCGATTTATCAATAAAAAACATTTGGTTTATACGCAAAAATTCTTCGAAAAACACGGCGGTAAAACCATTATTTTTGCGCGTTTTGTCCCATTCGCGCGTACATTTGCACCCTTCGTCGCTGGTGCAGGAAGCATGAACTACAAATACTTCATTACTTACAATGTCGTTGGTGCTTTCTTGTGGATTTCTTCGTTTATCACCTTGGGTTACTTGTTCGGTAATATGCCGATCGTGAAAGACAATTTCACCCATTTAATTTTCGGAATCATTATTCTAAGCGTATTGCCGGGGATCATTGGCTTTATTCGCCACAAGTTTTTCCCAAAGAAAAATCCCGAAATGATGTAATCATCTTAGACGTCAAAAAAAGCAGATTCCCCACCAAGAATCTGCTTTTTTTATCACTACAAAATATTGAATGGCTTAGAAAAATCCAATAATGACAGGTAACATACTGAGCATAAGTAACATGGCAGAACCTTTGTATAAGCGATCTGCGCTGACCACCGTCTGATTCCCTGCCAAGACTTTACGACCAAAATACATCCAAAATAAAGCACATGGAATTAAACATAAGGTGAATACACCCAAAACTAAAAAATAGTTTTGAAAAGAATCCCAAGTCCATGCTGGAAAAATACCAACTGCAAACAAAATAGATTTTGGATTTTTCAGAGTCGATTTAAAAAGATGACTGCGACTCATTCGAATGTTTTTTTGGCTCAATTGCTTAAGGTGTGAAGCTTTCCATAAATGAAAAGCCATCCAAATCACATAAACTGCACTCACCAAATGTAAGATATGAATCAGCATTGGCCAAATTGGTAGGGTTAAATGCACCAACAGTGCCCAAATGCTAATGCCGTAGATATAACCCAGTAATTCAAGAGGTACGAAATAGAATGCTTTTAATACGCTATGGTGATGTGCTGCGCTAGCCAATAATGCATTGGTTGGACCGGGAATAAGTAATACCGCGAACACTGCAAAAATATAAAGCCAACTTTCTACCATAGATTAAAATCAGAGATTTAGAGGAGGCACACCTTAAACGAAAAACGAATTTAAAGACAAGTTTTTAAAGTGAAGGAATGATGAATGTCGCGTCTATTTTCAGTTAATAATTTTATAAAATATTGATTTTAATAAATTTACATTGAAACATTTTGCTAAAAAAAAGCTGCTCAAGCTCAGTTTGAACAGCCCTTTTAAATTACTGAGCTTGCTGTTGACGCTTAGGAACATAAGGACAATTTTTAAATGTTGCCGCTTGTGAGATCGCATCTTGCTCACCATATAATCGCGACAATTCAGTATTTTTGGTATTCGATGACTGTCCCATATTGACGGAAACTGAAGGACCAAAGCCCCAACCGCCACGGCCCCAGCCACCACCAACACCTAGACCAACGCCAACACCTGTACGTTTAGGCGGTTGTACACCATTATTGATATACTGCTGAATACGATTGAATTCAGCACCAAGTTGTACACAGTTCAATGCTTGATATTGCGTCGGAGAAACATAACTCGGTTTTACCGTCGTCGCACAAGCAGTCATCAATACAGCAACCGAACCGACTGCACTAAGTTGCATGACCATTTTCATCGCGCGTGAGTTCATACTCTTCTCAAATCTTATTTATTCTCGATTTCATTGAACAATGATTGGTAGGCCTGCGTCAATTTATGATCTGTATTTAAATAGATTAACGGCATATTTTTATGATGAGACTCTTTCATCAATACCGACGGTGGCAACATCGCATTGAGCACAGGTAGTTGTTCATCTCTGAGCTGCTGTACCACTTCACGAGGAAGTTTTGCTTGCGCTTGAAACTGGTTAACAATGATACCTTCAATTTCCAATCGATCATTATGATCATCTTGGGTTTCTATAATGTTTTCGATCAACGTGTTTAATGCCCGCTTAGAAAAGACATCACAATCGAATGGAATCAACACTCGGTCTGCTGCAATTAATGCCGACAAAGTAAAAAAATTAAATGCAGGCGGTGTATCGATATAGATCCGATCATAAGTCCCTGCTAGATGCTGAATCGCGTCACGTAGCTTATAGATTTTATGTTTGGATTCGAGGCTATGCTCTAAAGCACCAAGCGAGGGACTTGCAGGCAAAACATCGAGAGATGGGAATGGTGACTGATGTATATAGGCTTCTAAGCCTTTATTTTTATTTTTGAGTAAATTTCCAATGGCTTGACCAATCAAACCTTTGCTGGACTGATTCGCCAATACATCTTCGAAAAAATTTTCAATATTGGGTTCTAGTGCAGGTTTGTCGGCATTATAAGTCGCATCATCCCCCAATAGATACTGACTAGAATTGGCCTGAGGATCGAGGTCAATGACAAGCGTCTTAAAACCCTGATGTGCACTCAGTGCAGCCAAGTTTACTGTAATACTGGATTTACCAACGCCACCTTTTTGATTAAACACCACACGTGTACGCATCATTCCCTCTAGGCTCAATTCATTCTATGAATCAAGTTTAACCTAGAGGGGTGAGAGCCTAAGCGATTGTGTCTAACAATTAACCGAAAGTTGGCTTAATCATCACAATGCCGATAATGGCCATAAATGCGACACAACTAATCAATACCCCCGCACGACGTTGAATTAACAGTACAGACGCATCTTGGCGATATGCTTTAATTAATGAAGATAACATCACGATCACCAAGACCACTTTGGCATAGAACCAAGGTTGAACTTGAAAATTATTCAAAAACAATAAAATCAAGCCTGTCCCAATGACCAAAGTAAATGCCAAATGTTGAAGCGCAACATAAGCCTTACGTCCTTTCGGATTGGGTTGTTGATTTTCGACGCCAAAATATAAAGTTGTCGCACGTGCTAATACAGCAATGATCAACAAGAGCAAACTCGACATATGCACGATTTTAATGACTAAGTGTGTATCCATTGCAGCCACTCTCCTACTTTTAAAATTTAAGCTTTCGGTGCATGTGCACATTCAGGACTATTTGGCGCTTGACCAGTCCATTCAGTTGGCACATAAGCATGAATTGCCAAAGCATGAATCTTTCCTGGACTCAATAAGTCACCCGCCAGCGCATATACTTTTTGATGGCGTTGAACTAAACGTAAGCCTTGAAACACTTCACTCACAACAGTGACTTTAAAATGCGATTCTTTACCAGGGAAATAGCCACCATGACCTGATGACTCATTCACCACTTCTAAGTGCACAGGAGACAATTGCTGTAAACGCTCAATTAATTGTTGCTCTAAAGTCATGCTTAAATTCCACTCGCATTCATTGGTTGCCAGCAGTATACCGTGAAGTTATAGAATAAAAAGTAAATAAACCACACCGCCATTGGAGAGTTGCGCTTTAATCTTGAGCTTAAGACCTATCAAAAATTAAGCGAAATACATTGAAATGCTTTAATTTTATTCAATCACACAATATTTTTTTATAAAGTTGTTGACCCTGATTTTTCATGCTGTATTATACACGGCATGCGGGAATAGCTCAGTTGGTAGAGCATAACCTTGCCAAGGTTGGGGTCGGGAGTTCGAGTCTCCTTTCCCGCTCAAAATTTTTTCATTCAGTTTTTTCACTTAAAAAATTGATAGACTCCGCGGGAATAGCTCAGTTGGTAGAGCATAACCTTGCCAAGGTTGGGGTCGGGAGTTCGAGTCTCCTTTCCCGCTCCAGATTCAAAAAAGCCCTGATCAATATCAGGGCTTTTTTATTATTAAATTTTTGTAAATTCAATTTTTTACATCCAATAAAGTTTCACTACATTTTTTCCAAAAAAATTCATTCACTTATGAGCGCTGCTTGATTTACAACCAACAATAAGCATCATAACGTAAATTAATTTACTGAATTTAAATGTAATTTTTCATCTCAACCCATGCCGTACTTAGATCAAAATCGCTATAATTTTCGTATTCAATTTGCTCAATAGATTAGAACCTTAACATGGAAAAATTAACCTGTTTCAAAGCCTATGATATCCGCGGAAAATTGGGCACAGAACTCAATGAAGATATCGCATACCGTGTTGGACGTGCTTATGGCGAAATTTATCAACCTCAAAAAGTGGTAGTCGGTTGCGATGTTCGCTTAACCAGTGAAGCACTTAAACAAGCTACCATCAATGGCCTGAATGATGCAGGTGTTGATGTTTTAGATTTAGGCATGACTGGGACTGAGGAAGTTTATTTCGGTGCATTCAATCTTGATGTGCAAGGCGGGATCGAAATAACAGCCAGCCATAACCCGATGGACTATAACGGCATGAAGCTTGTACGTGAAAATGCTCGTCCGATTGGTGCAGACTCGGGTTTAAAAGATATCCAACTTCTTGCTGAAAAAAATCAGTTCAAAGCAGTCGAAATTAAAGGCACAACTCAGCATTATAATATCTTGCCTGAATTTATTGATCATTTGATGACCTATATTGACCCTGCTAAAATCAAACCACTAAAACTCGTAGTCAATGCGGGTAATGGTGCAGCAGGTCATGTGATCGATGCGATCGAAGAGAAATTTAAAACCTTGAATATTCCAGTCGAATTTATCAAAATTCATCATGAAGCGGATGGCAACTTCCCAAATGGTATTCCCAACCCTATCTTAGTTGAAAACCGTGCAAGCACCTCCGATGCTGTACTTCAACATCATGCTGACATGGGCATCGCTTGGGATGGTGACTTTGATCGTTGTTTCCTTTTTGATGAAAAAGGTCAATTTATTGAAGGGTATTACATCGTCGGTCTCTTGGCACAAGCCTTTTTACTGAAACAAAAAGGTGAAAAAATTGTGCATGATCCGCGCTTGGTGTGGAATACCTTCGATATCGTTGAACAATATCAAGGCGAAGCTGTGCAATCGAAATCAGGCCACTCTTTCATTAAAGATAAAATGCGTGAACACAATGCAGTGTATGGCGGTGAAATGTCAGCACACCACTACTTCCGTGATTTTGCCTATTGTGACAGTGGCATGATTCCATGGTTATTAGCAATCTCAGTTGTCTCTGAAACAGCAAAACCACTCTCTGCTCTAGTTGAGGAAATGATTGAAAAATTCCCATGTTCTGGCGAGATTAACTTTAAAGTTGCGGATACAAAAGAAACCATTCAGAAAATCTTTAATCATTTCGCAAATCAAAATCCAGCCATTGATGAAACGGATGGCGTCAGTTTGGATTTTGGTGCATGGCGTTTAAACGTTCGTGCATCGAATACTGAGCCTTTACTCCGTTTAAATATTGAAAGCCGTAAAGACAAAAATCCAAAGCCGATGCAAGCTTATATCGATGAGCTCACTCAACTCATTCAGGCTTAAAACCGCATAAAAAATGGAGCGTTGTAACGCTCCATTTTTTTATTCACGATAGCCATTTGGATTTTGTTTTTGCCAATTCCAACTATCTGCCAACATATCTTCCAAATTCAATTTTGGCGTCCAACCCAATTCAGCAACTGCACGCGCATTATCTGCAAATGATGTTGCGACATCCCCTGCACGACGCGGTGAAAATTCGAAAGGTATCTCAATACCATTGACTTTCTCAAAGGTATTTTTAATTTCTAGCACCGAACAGCCATTGCCTGTCCCAATATTCCAAGCGCGACAACCTTGTGCATTTAAACGATTTTCCAGTGCGCATAAATGGGCATTGGCCAAATCCACCACATGGATATAATCACGTACCCCCGTGCCATCAACTGTGTCGTAATCATTACCAAAAATCGACAATTTTTCACGACGACCCACAGCCACTTGGGTCACATAAGGCATTAAGTTGTTTGGAATCCCCTGAGGATCTTCACCAATTTGACCACTTTTGTGCGCACCAACAGGGTTAAAGTAACGCAGTAATGCAATTGACCAACGTACATCGGCTTGTGCAAGTTTTTGCAATAACTGTTCAACAATCAGCTTGGTATAGCCATAGTTATTGCTTGGCATCCCTGTCGGCATCTCTTCATTCAGTGGCGATACATTGGCTTCATCATAAACGGTTGCAGACGAGCTAAATACCAAATTAAAGACTTGGGCACGCTCCATCGCTTTAACTAAGCTAATCGAACCTGCAATGTTATTTTCAAAGTATTTCAGCGGGATTTGCTGACTTTCACCTACTGCTTTTAAGCCTGCGAAATGAATCACAGCATCAATCTGATGATCTTGAAAAATTTGATCCAAAATGGCTTGATCGAGAATATCACCTTCGACAAAGTCTAAAGATTTTGCAGTGAGTTGCTGTACTCGATTTAAGGATTCTTTTGAGCTATTGGATAAATTATCCAGTACGACAACTTCATGTCCTGCATCAAGGAGTTCCACACAGGTATGCGAACCGATATAACCTGCACCACCCGTCACTAAAACTTTAGACATTGTCTTTTCCCATTAATATCTGAATTAAACCTTGTGTCGACGCATCAAGCTTGGATAAATCTGTTTGTTCGCCACTTAAAATTGGCAACAGTTGATTGGCAATCTCTTTGCCTTTTTCAACGCCCCACTGATCAAATGGGTTGATATTCCAAAGCACCGATTGTACAAAGACTTTGTGCTCATACATCGCGATCAGCATGCCCAAACTATAGGGATTCAATTCTTGCATTAAAATGGTGGTACTCGGTTGATTGCCTGTATATTGTTTATATTCAGGTAAATCTGCAACTTCATGTTGATCCAATGCCTGATTACCAAATGCCAATAAACGTGATTGTGCTAAACAATTTGATAATGCCAAATGATGTTGTTCGATTAAAGCATCTGCATTGTCGATATAGGTAAATTGTTGCCCGTTATAACGTTTGACCGGTGCAATAAAATCACAACTGACGGACTGCGTACCTTGATGCAATAGCTGATAAAAAGCATGCTGTGCATTGGGTCCTACTTCCCCCCACACAATCGGACATGTATCTAAATCTACTTTCTTGCCATCGCGTTGAATCGACTTACCATTCGATTCCATTTCTAATTGCTGCAGATAAGAGGCAAAATATTTCAAACGGCCGTCATAAGGCAATACCGCATGGGTTTGAATATCTAGAAAATTCGTGTTCCAAGCACCCAGTAAACCCATCAGTACAGGAATATTTTTAGCAAAAGGGGCTGTTTGGAAATGCTGATCTATGGCATAAGCACCAGCTAGTAACTGTTTAAAGCCATCCACACCGACCGTTAAAGCAATCGGCAAACCAATACATGACCACAATGAATAACGACCGCCGACCCATTCCCAAAGGAGCAGTTGATTTTCAGGTGCAAGTCCCCAAGCGGTCATTTTTTCAGGTTTGGTTGACACCCCAATAAAATGGTGTTTTAAAATTTTCGCTTCCTGACCTAAAGCTTTTTCCAACCATAGACGCACGGTTTGTGCATTGGATAAGGTATCAATCGTCCCAAACGATTTCGATGAAATAATAAAAAGTGTCGTTTCAGGACGGAGCTTATGTAATAAATCTGAGAGCTGACTACCATCCATCGTGGATACAAAATGCACATTGAGTGGTTTTGCCGTGGAAGTTTTAAAATCAGACAGTGCATGACTAACCATAAGTGGCCCTAAGTCTGATCCACCTACACCAATGTTGACCACATCCTGAATTACTTCACCGGTGGCACCGCGGTATTGACCTGCATGAATTTTATTGACCAAGGCATACATCCGATCAAGCTGTGCATGCACTTGTTTGGCCAATTCAGGATGCGACTGATCATGCTTCGGTAAACGCAGTGCCCAATGCATGGCTGCTCGGTTTTCTGTATAGTTGATCTGTTCTGTGGAGAATAAACGTTTGATCCAAGGCGTGAGCTCTTGTGCATTTGCCCATGCGACCAAACGATTTAAAGCGTCTTGATTAATACGATGTTTACTAAAATCAAATACAATTGGTGAAACAGTCACAGAAAATTTTTCAAAACGTGTAGCATCTTTGGCAAATAACTCAGTTAGATGTAATTGCGCAAATTCAGCTTTCAATGTGTTTAATTGTTGTATGACTGTCGCACGATCTTCAACCGCATAAGGTTTTGCATGACTGCTCATTAGCGACCTACCCCCATATAAGCAAATCCTTGTGCTTTCACATAACTTGGATCGTAAATATTTCGCCCATCCAAAATCAGTGGATGGCGCATGGTTTTTAATAATTCAGGATAGTCAGGACTCCAATATTGCTTCCAAGCGGTCAGCAAACACAGCGCATGTGCGTCTTTGACTGCATCATATTGGTCTGTACAGTAGATTAAGTCGGGACGATGGCCATAAACTTTTTCAATTTCAGGCAAAGCTTGTGGATCATGTAACTTCACTCTGATCCCTTGCGCCCAAAGTGCGTTCAACATGGTGTGAATCGGAGATTGCTGAATACGTGATGTATTTTCTTTAAATGCAGCACCCCAAATCGCAACAGTTTTACCGTTTAAATCACCATGATAATAATTCCATAATTTACGGAATAGAATTTCTTTTTGTTGTTCGTTAATATCCCAAACTTGTGCCAATAGTTTGCTCTTTGCACCCGCACCTGACACCGTTTGAGTCAGTGTCAAAATATCATGTGAAAAGTTTTCCCCACCAAAACCTGCACCTGGATATAAATAAGATGAACCGATACGACTATCCGCTGCCATGCCTTGACGCACTTGTTCAATATCAATCCCCAATTTTTCAGCTACTACCGCCAAGTCATTAATATAACTAATACGTGTCGCCAACATGCCAGAAATACTCAGTTTGGTAAATTCCGCATCCAGTACAGGCATAAATAAATATTGCTGTGTACGTGGGAATAATGGTCTAAGTAACTCTTTAATTTTGGTTTGTGCGCGTTCAGATGAAGTGCCTACAATGAGCTGCTTGGTCTGTATCAAACTTGGTAAAGCATTACCTTCTTGGATGATGTCAGGCAAATATACCCAATCATCTTCTGATAAAATTTGTGCAAATTTTTCAGTACCATGCAGTCCTAAAGTAGATGCATTCATCATCAGTTTAGGATGGATGATGGTTCGATGCTTTAATTCTTTTAAAATCTCAATCGCTTCAGTTTCTTCCGTTGGACTAAAACTAAAGAAATAAGCATCAATATCTAAAGGAATATGGGAAAAGTTGCAGTATTTTAAAAAACCATTAGCTTTCTGTTGCTCAAGCAAACGCTTAACCGCTTCATCTTGGGTATAAGCTTGCTCCGATGTTGTTTTTTTTAAAACATCACACCAAAAGACCTGATGACCACTTTCAGCCATTAACCCTGCAAAAACACCTGCATACAGCGTCTGTCCAAATACTGCAACTTTCATATCTGTCTCTTTTTTATAATTTTAGATCTTTAATCAGCGCTTTAAATTCCTCACCTAATTTTGGATGATCTACTCCATAATGCAGCACAGCTTTTAAATAACCTAACTTGCTACCACAGTCAAAAGTTTGACCTTTCATACGATAGGCTTCAACTGTATCGGTTTGTTGTAACATCCCGATAGCATCAGTTAATTGGATTTCATTGCCCGCACCTTTTGGTGTTTGCTCAAGCAATTGCATGATTTTTGCAGGCAAAATATAACGACCCACCACAGACAAATTTGATGGTGCAGTACCAATCGCTGGTTTTTCTACAATACCTTGCATTTGGATGCTTTGACCTTCCGCAGGTGTAGATGCAACATCGACAATCCCATATTGATCGACCATATGATCAGGCACAGCTTCAACCATAATTTGAGATGTTTTGGTTTCATCAAAGCGTTGAATCATCAAACTTAAATCATTCGTTTCTGATGAATCTTTCACAAGTACATCAGGTAAAAGTACAGCAAAATCATCTTCACCCACGACAGCTTTTGCACAAAGTACTGCATGCCCTAAACCCAAAGGTTGTGGCTGACGTACACTAATCACACTGACATGAGATGGTAAGATTTGAGTAATTTCTTTAAGTAAATCATATTTTTTCTTAGATTCTAAAGTAGTTTCTAACTCAAAATTACGATCAAAATAATTTTCAATAGATGCTTTGGAAGAATGCGTCACTAAAATAATTTGTTCAATCCCAGCCGCTACCGCTTCTTTCACCACATATTCAATTGCAGGACGGTCAACGACAGTGACCATTTCTTTAGGAATAGACTTACTCGCAGGTAAAAAACGGGTACCTAAGCCTGCCACTGGGAGAATTGCTTTTTTGATCATGATAACTTTCACTGAGATGATGTAATAAATTAAGGATTTTTTGAGTTAGCTTCTTGAGAAGATCCTGAAAAACGTTCTGCACCTACTGTTTGATCAGGCGCATTAATACCCTCTTTATTGAGCATAACCTTTACAGTCTTTAACATAATTTTAAAATCTAGCAAAATGCTCTGCTGCTCCACATATTGTACATCTAGCGCAAATTTTTCTTCCCAAGATAAATTATTACGCCCGCTGACTTGTGCTAAACCTGTCATACCTGGTTTAACCTCATGTCGGCGCATTTGTTCAGGTGTATAATGATCTAAGAATTCTTTCATTTGTGGTCGTGGACCTACAATACTCATATCACCATTCAATACATTAATAAGTTGCGGCATTTCATCTAAACTAGTAGCACGTAATTTTTGACCAAATGGTGTAATGCGTTTTTCATCAGGTAAAGGATTTCCATTCTTGTCAAAAGCATCTTTCATTGAACGAAATTTAATCATTTTAAATATTTTGGCATCTTTACCTGGTCTTTCTTGAAGAAAGAAAATCGGAGAACCTAAATTCTGACGAACCTTGTAAGCAACGATTAAAAAGATAGGAGATAGAATAATTAATGCTATTAAAGCGATCACAATATCGACTAAACGTTTCATTTTATGTATCTCCCTTATTTAATCCTTAATCTAAAAATCAAATTACCTTATTCACTAAATATTAAGTAATTTAGCAATATTTTTAAATTTAGATCTTATAATACCTCTTAAAGCATAATGACTAAAATAATAAATGCTAGATATAAGATTTAATTTTTCAATTTCACGATAAAGCTTCCAGTTAAATTGTGCTGCTTTCCACTTGTTTGCAGAAATAGAATCTGATCGTACTGTATAACTTGCAAGGTCTTCAGGTAAACAGTACGCATAATCTACCTGCTTTAAAATTTTTAACCATAGAGCAAAATCTTGGCGTTTCCGTATTAGAGGAAAGTAAACTTTGCCTATTTTTTTTGTATCATACATTGCTGTTAAGCAACCAATAACACAAGTTTTCAAAAGATTATAATAATTAACTTTTATGGGAAAGCTTAGATCGCCAATTTTTTTTCCATTCTCATCTACCTGATGATAATGGGTAAATGTAAAATTATAATCATTTTTAAGCATAAAGTTAATTTGTTTTTCTAATTTTTCAGGGTGCCATGTATCATCACTATCTAAAAATGCAATAAAACGGCCATTTGCAGCTTCAATACCTATATTACGTGCTACGGCAGCACCAGAATTTTCTTCTAGTTTTATTAATTTTATCCGCGGATCTATCTGAACAAAATTATTAATAATCAAACAAGAATCATCAGTTGAACAATCATCAACAATAATTAGTTCCCAATTTTTATAGGATTGTTTAGTAATAGATTGAATAGTATTAAAAATATACTTTGATGAATTATAGGATGGAGTAATAATAGACACTAAAAATTGATTCATTATTAATCTCCTTTATAGATCATAAGCAACTGCTCAGATGAATTAATAACATTGAAATTTGTTTGTTGTAAAATTTTGTTATATTTCGGTCGATCATTCAATAAAACAGGTTGTGTAGCAATAATAGCATCAACCCAAGTCTGAACATTTAGGTCTAAATAAACTATTAAATCTGTTACATTTGTTTCTTGAGGGATATTAATAGATGCAAAACATTTGACACCTAAGGCTTGAGCTTCAATTAAACCGATACCTAAACCTTCAAATAAAGAAGGAAATAAAAAATAATCAAAAATATTTAATAATTTTTCAACGTCATTTCTTTGTCCTAAAAAGAGTACTTTTCCTTCTAGGCCATAGTCTTTCACTTTTGTTTCAATATTATGCCGAAGCTCTCCATCTCCAACAAGAATAAGATAATATCTGTCGTTCAATAAACATAATTTTCGAAATACTTCAACAATAAAGACATGATTCTTAATTGAAATAAATGCTCCCACATGACCTATGATAATTTTATCATTCAGATTTAAATTTGATTTAAAATCCATTCTTTCCTGCTCTGAAAACCTATATTTTTCCAAATCTATTCCATTTAATAAGATATCGAAACTATCTTGCCTTTTGAATTTAGCCAATCCAGCATTTTGACTGCAAGCTAATCTATTTGTAGAAAAAAAAATTAACAAATTATTTACAAACTTATTTAGCAATGAATTAAAATATTTTCGAGAAAACTTATCACTATGACTATGTAAAACCCTATTTTTAATTTTAAAAATTCTTGCAAAAATTAAATCAAACAAGCCAATATTAGGATTATGTACATGCACTACGTCTATATTTTTACAATTTTTTTTATAGAACATGTATAAGAAAATCATATAAGATAAAAAATTTCTAAAATTTGGCAATATAACAACTTCCCCACCATTCCTTTCTATTTCTGCAACAATATCTTTGTTTAAATTATCTTTCATTACCATATAAACAAAACAAACTTCTTTACCGAGTGGCTTATTGAAATTAAAAACCATGTTAAACACTCCACCTTGAAGTGTCCCACCTAATGCATGAACTACTTTAATCACGATATTTACTCTTTTTAAAAAACAACAAAAATAGAATTATAAAATAATAAATATTTGCAACACCCTTAAAGTTCAATACAAAAAAAAGTAGAATAAAAATCAAACATATTAATTTATTATTCTTAAAAATCCCTGATGATAAAATAAAATAAATATTGCTTAAAATATAAAAAAATAAACCCAGCATCCCAACTGAAAATATTATACGCATGAAACCAACATCAGTTCCCATATAATAGCTTCCAGTTCCTGTAATAGACCTATAATAAACATCCCCGAATATCCATGTTTTCAAATTATTTGGATATATCTCAAACATAGATTTTAAAGTGTCTAATGAGCGAGCAGCTTGAGAATTTTCTGGGTCATAAAAAATAGAAAAACCAAAATCCTTCAATACTAAAAATTTTTCATTATTAACCATATAACTATATAATGGGAATATTAATATTAACATCAATATTAAAAATGATGATGATTTAAAGACCAATTTCAGATCTTTTATAAAGAAGATACTACTCAAAAGTATACCAACAATTGTTGTTCGAGATGAAAACATCCCAAAAACAGCAACACCCAAATATAATAAAATATTTAAATAGCGATAATTTTTATTTCTGGAAATTTGAAATGCCAATAAAACTAATGTTAAACAGTTGAGCACACCAGAACCAAAGAAAGCTTTACCAACCCCAATCATCCTAGCATCATTAAAGTTTTCTAATCTAGACCACTCTAAATTATCAATAACAAATACAGAAAATATTAGATTAAAAAAAACAGGATTAATAAAAGCAATAAAAGATATAACTAATTGAAAAAATACAACTCCACCTACAAAGCTTATCATTGTATCAGTATTTATTTTACTAAAACCTACATATAAGCAGTAACTAGATAATAGATAAATTAAATTTAAAACAAAAATTTCTTTTATATAACTAAAATCCCAATACCCATTAACTATACAACTAATAGCCCATGACAATGGTATAAATGCTAAAATTAATAAATTCTTTGCATAAAAAAGGTTAATTTTATTCTTCTTTATTAAATCAATTAATAAAAAAGCCCCCCCCATGAAACCAATAACAAGAATTAAATTTTTTGGGAAAAAACCTACTTCTAGATTAAAAAGATAGATAAATAAATAAATAAATAAATAAATATTAATCACTTTTTTTTCCAATCAATGCTTTTGTAAGCATTTTAAAAAATAATGATAAATTACCTAAACTTTTAAAGTTTATAAATTTAAGAAAATATACAGATAATGATAAATCAAGTTCACAATAATTGGTCATATGAGTCTTTAAATGTTTTTTCTGTACATTATTAAGAGAATGCTTATGTACGAAATACTCAAAAGAACGTAATACTCTGTCTCCCTTTTTATTTGAGATTCTTTCATGAGGATGACTCATGTCCACAACATATAAATCTTTTTTAATTCTTTTTCCTGGACCTAAACTCAAAATACGGTACCAAAACTCTAAGTCCTGCCACACTTGCATTTGAGGATCAAAACCACCTAACTTTCTCATATATTCAGTTTTGGTGAAAATTTGATTACCAATATAATTTGCCTTGAGTAAATGTTCAGAATTTACAATATTTTTCATTGCAAATCGCTTATTTGATCTCATGCTATCTTTTTTTAAAATATTAAAGCTGAATAAACAAGAATATTGATTATCCCAATTTTTTACAAAGAGCTCTATTCTATCTTTTAAAAAATAATCATCATCATCTAATCCTGTAATAAATTCCCCATTTGCAATGTCAATTGCAATATTTCGACTTACACACGCACCACTATTTTTTTCTTTCAAGGAATATCTAACACGTTCATCATCTCTAGAAATTTGCTCTAAATACTCATGGGTACCATCAGTCGAACAATCATCTACAATGATGATTTCTAAATTTTGATATGTTTGATTTTGCACAGACTTAATAGCTCTTTGTAAAAGCTCAATACGATTATAAGTTGGTATATAGACTGTAACTAGTGGTTCAATATTAGCTTTCATTTCAATGTTTTGACCTAGACTATATTAATAAAAGTTATCTATTTGCTTAAAAACTAATTCCCACATTTGATTCACTTCAGTCTTAATTCTGTTTGCAGCACTATTGATGTCTCTTGATTTATCCTCTCTATATTTATTTTGAGATAACTTCTCTATCAGAAACTCTAATTTATCTATATCCTTAAGATCATCAATTAATCCTTCGCTATTATCAAAATCTTTAAATAATTCAGGATACTTATGGGACCAACCTGCACCAATACAAGGCACGCCTTGTGATAGTGAGCTCACTAAAGCATGAAATCTCGAACCAATAACAAATTTTGATTGCCCTAAAATCCACTTCAAAACTCGCGGATCTTGGTCTTGAATAATAGCGACATTTTCATATTTACTACCTAATAATTTTATTACTTCAATATCTTCATAACCATCATGTAATATAAAAACTGGTGTTATATTATTTAAATTTATCAAATCAATTGATTTTTTCAAAAAATCAATATACTCATTTTTATCTACTATTTTATCCAACATCCTTACATTAGGAACTATTGCCACAAAATTTTCTGGTAACTTAATATCAGGCTTAGCTATAGGTTTAACATTTATGGTGAAATCTGGGCATTGTTTAAGCTTATCTGTGTTATGAATTAACTCTTTAGTCAATTCATACGATCTATTATCGCGCGCGAACACTAAGGAAGCACGTTCAAATAGTTTTAGTGCCCATTTATTGACAGCTGGTTTCTCGTACGTACCTAATGCCTGTGGCAATAAGATTAATTTTTGGTGTAGTCTACTTTCACTATTCATCTTATTTGTAAGTTTTCTTGCCGCCCAATCACTCCATTGATCTGAAAATGCAAAGCCTGAAGCATCCAATACAATATCAATTTTTTTAGGTCCAATCGTATTACCACTTAAAATGGACATAATATATGAAATAATTGTCTTTTGTTTCTTAGACTCTAATACTGTAGTAGTTAAAAAACCATAACGCTTAATATCGGCTAGGCTACCAAAAGTTGATGCAACTGCAATTTTTGCTTCAGGATACTTCGATCGAACTTTTTCAGAAATTGCGATAGCCATTAACTCTGCGCCACGGTTATGGACTCCTGTACCATGAATTTCAAAAATCGGAGCTTTGACTTGTTTCATTACTTTTCACCTAAATTATTATATGTACGAATTTGATTTAATGGTTTTTTTGTGGAATTGGCTACCATACCATCTGGATCTGGATGACCAAAAGCAATCAGCATGACAGGACGCTCATCTGTAGCTAGATTCAATAAATTTGCCATTTTAGATTCTAGTTTAGGAACATCTGGCCAGTTTAGACAGCATGATCCTATTCCTTGCACTTCTAATGCATTTATAAATGACATAATTGCCAACGAACCATCAATATAAATTAAATGACGGTCACGCTCATGAGAATAATTACGTAATTTCCCAACTACTACTGCAATGCAAGGTATTTGCTTACCAAAGCCTGCTGTTCCCATTGGAAGTTTGGCTAATTCTGATACCAGTTGCTTATCATCAAATATACGGAACTCATAAGGTTGTCGATTACATGCAGTTGGTGAATAAGCGGCAACGTCAATAGCTTTATCTATGATTTCACGAGATACTGGCTTATCCTCAAACCAACGTACTGAACGGCGGTATTTGGCTAAAGTTAATAATTGATCGTAGCTAATATCTGGTTTGGTCGTCGTTGAGCGTAAATAAGGAATTTTTGAACATTCGTTATCATCTTGTGGCACAGATAATGATGCTTGGGCAACGGGTTCACGCAGAGGATCAACCACAGGATGACTTGGAGTGATTGCCATATATTCCTGCAACACATCCCGTGCCCATGCTAATTCACGAGCCTCAACCACATTAGATGCAACAGCTCGTATATATGCATCTACCGTTTCTTCTATATAGTTCAAACCAAATGGGACACGTCGCGGACGCATCAATAATCCTTTTTCAAGCCTGTGTGTATTACGGCGTAGTAAACTAGTATTAAAAATTGGATTTTTGAGCGATTGAGCATAAATTTTTTTGCCACTCAATACCGCACGATGCTCCCAGCCAAATCGCCATTGAAATGCATAATACAAATTGGACAAAAAGATACTATTTGCTGCAACATTTGTAGCAATATCATCAAGCTTTTCTAATATTGCTTTAATGATTTTTTTGAGAGATTGGAACAATTTTTTAGGTAGACTCATTTGACTATCGTCCCTATTATTTTCAAATATTGCCGTAAAATATTTCTGCCTTTTGGCAAAACTAAAACTGCTATAATAAATAAAATCAGATACATAAAACCACTAACAAGCAGATGTATTAACGGCTTGCTAATCTCTGCCATCCATTGCAATTGAACAAAATACATCATAATTGCAGATGCAAGCGAGGCAATCGCGGGAACAGCAATAGATGAAAAAAAGTCACGCGGCTTGATCGGAGTATCTTTAAAAAAGAAATACAGTGATGGATAAATTAATAAGTAATTAGCAATAGCATAAGCTGCTGCGACACCCTCAGCACTCCAACGCACACCAACAACAAAAGCAATGCTCACTATAATGGCATTGACCACACCCCATAGTACATATAATCGTGATTTCCCTAGGCTTAGAAGAACTAGACCGCGTAATGTACCAACAGGCTGTATAAAGCCACTGATTCCCAACAATACAAAAATAGGAATCAGTTTCTCCCAACCTTTGCCCATAGCAACAGCTACAACATTTGTAGCATTCACGACTAAAAATGCCATTAATGGCATAGATAAGAATGCCAACAAAGTTGCTATTTTTTGGTAGTATGCTTTAAAAGCGATAGGATCGTGCTGTAATTTACTAAGTACGGGATATGCCACAGAATTAATTGGCTGTTTAAGACTTGCTATTGGCAACATCATCATTTGGTAAGCGCGGCTATAAAACCCCAAGGTCACAGCCCCCCAGACCTTGCCAATGAGGATATTATCCAAGTTCCGATGAAAATAATTTACTAATTCAAAAATAGTAACATTCGCACCAAAGCCAACGAGCTCACGCATTCCTGCTGTTTTTTTAGGACGACTGGGGCGAAATTTAGAGCCAAGAAAATACATCACAGTAGTAATTATTGCCCCAATGACCGTACCCCAAGCCAATGCCCAAAAGCCGTAGCCATAGAAAGCCATGACAATTGATACCACTAAAGTAGCTACTGCCCCTGCAATGTCAGCGATGACTTTAGGCCTAAATCGCATTTCTCGTTGCATTAAAGCTGAATGCTGTGCCCCCGCACTGGAAATCAAAAAAGTGCTGGACAACACCATAAGTACAGCCTGCAATTCTGGGCGTTCATAGAACCAGCTGATCAATGGAGCGCATAACATCGTTAATACTGTTAATAGCGCACCAATAGCTATATTTAACCAAAATAATGCGTTGGTTTGATCATAGGTTAAATCACCTTTTTGAATAGATGCAGTTGATAATCCCATATCACGAAACAATTGCATAAATGAGGTGATCGCCACCACCATGGCGATCAGACCAAAATCATCTGGCGATAGCAAACGAGAAAGAATGATGATAGAAGCAAGTTGCAGCACAATTTTAATCAATTGCGCCATCATCGTTAAGGCACCACTCTTAACCGCTTTCTTTCCTAAGTCTGACTTAGAAATTTTTTCCGCCATAGAAATCAGTCTGCACCAAACAAATCACGAGTAAAGACTTTTTCAAGAACATCTTCTAGATCAGTAACCATACGGTTTGTGACAATGATATCTGCTTGCTGTTTAAATTCAGATAGATCATTGACAACTTGGGAATGAAAGAATGTACTTTCTTTTAAGTTTGGCTCATAAACAATAACCTGAATGCCTTTTGCTTTTAATCGCTTCATTACACCCTGAATCGCGGACTGTCTAAAATTATCGCTTCCAGCTTTCATCACCAACCGATAAATACCCACAGTTTTAGGCTGTCTAGTTATAATTTGTTCAGCAATAAAGTCCTTGCGTGTTGTATTTGACTGAATAATTGCAGAGATTAAACTTTGCGGCACATCTTGATAATTCGCCAACAACTGCTTGGTATCTTTAGGCAAGCAATAACCACCATAACCGAACGACGGATTATTATAATGCGTGCCAATACGAGGATCTAATCCAACTGCCTGAATAATATCTTTGGCATTTAAATTCCGAAGTGCGCAATAGCTATCTAATTCATTAAAATAAGCCACACGCATAGCCAAATATGTATTTGAAAATAGTTTAACAGCTTCAGCTTCTGTCGCATCCATAAGCAGAACAGCAACATCATCTTTCAGACAAGCTGACTGAAATAATTGACCTATTTTAGTACCAATTTCCGACTTATCACCAACCACAATGCGTGAAGGGTATAAGTTGTCAAATAAAGCTTTACCTTCACGTAAAAATTCAGGAGAGAATACAATTTTTAAATTTGGAAATAAGTTCTGCATTTTTGCAGTAAAACCAACAGGAATCGTCGATTTGATTATTACAATTGCATTACTATTAATTTCATTTAGATCATTTAAAACTTGTTCAATTGAACTTGTATCAAAATAATTGGTTTTTTCATCGTAATTGGTTGGTGTCGCAATAATAATATATTCAGCACCTAAATAAGCTTCAGCCTTATCCAATGTCACATTAAAGTGAATTTCTTTTTTTAATAGATATTGCTCAATTATTTCATCCTGAATAGGTGACTCTAATTTTCTCAATAATCTAACGCGGTTTTCATCTATATCCAGTGCCGTTACCTGATGCTTTACTGCAAAAAGCATCGCATTTGAAAGACCAACATAGCCAGTACCTACAACTGTTATTTTAGACATCTATTGTCACCGCTCTTATTCCAAAATAGATACACAATTAGAAATCAATCCATGTATAACTATTTATATAATGCTTTATACTGAAAATTAGTAAAATACCAATAATCATCAAAGAATGATTATTAAGTTTAGAGTTTAACGGACAAGATTATACATATTTTTTTATTAAAAATTCTAAGTTAATTTATATAAATATACAATTTAATATAAAAGTCACAATTTATTTCCTCTTATTTATGTATCCATCTACATGTTTTTCAAGAATACTACCAATATTATCAAAACTTTCAGCCATATATTCCAACTCAAAATTCTGATAAATATTACGCATTTCATTTATTCCATAAAACTTCTCAAAAGACTTTAAAATTCTTTCATGTCCAGTCTTTTCTACATTTTCAGCATCAATCAACAATTCTTCATAGAGTTTTTCACCCGGACGTAAACCTGTAAACTGAATCTCAATATCCCCTACCCCATTTTCATCGATAGGACGGAAACCACTTAAACGAATCATTTGTCGAGCTAGGTCAACAATCTTTACTGATTCACCCATATCTAATAAAAATATATCTCCGCCCATCCCCATTGCACCTGCTTGAATCACGAGCTGTGCAGCTTCAGGAATGGTCATAAAGTAGCGAGTGACCTCAGGATGAGTCACCGTCACAGGACCACCTTGTGCAATTTGCTTCTTAAACAGTGGTACAACTGAACCCGATGAACCCAACACATTACCAAAACGAACAATACTGATTTGTGTCTTTGGATTGGTCGATGCTAAACCTTGGCAATACAACTCCGCCATACGTTTTGAAGCACCCATCACATTGGTTGGACGTACCGCTTTATCCGTTGAAATCAGCACAAAAGTTTCTACACCTTGTGCCACTGCAGCCTCAACACTGCGCTGCGTGCCAATCGAAGTGTTATAAATTCCTTCAAATGGATTGGCTTCAACCAAAGGTACATGTTTATAAGCAGCTGCGTGGTAAACTGTTTGAATGCTATATTCCTTCAAAATACGCTCTAATTTTGCTTGATTAGTCACAGAACCTAGAACTGGAATGATTTGAATACCTGAAGTCTGTAATTCACGATCAATCGTATATAACGCAAACTCAGACATTTCAAAGAGCACGAGCATTTTAGGCTGATGCTTGACAATCTGACGACACAGCTCAGAACCGATCGACCCCCCCGCCCCAGTCACCATCACGACTTTATCTTTAATATTTTTTTCTAATAGCTCAGGCTTCGGTGGTACAGGATCACGACCGAGTAAATCAATAATATCCACTTCACGGATATCAGACACTTTGACATTACCATCAACAAGTTGTGTTACACCCGGCAATTCCATGATTTTGACGTCGGTGGATTCAAAGGATTCAATAATTTCCTTCTTACGCGCACGCCCAACTGATGGCATGGCCAGTAACACTTCTTCAATGCCAAATTTTCCGAGTTTTTTCTGTGCCTTTTTGGGTGAATAAATCTTTAAACCACTTAAAGACTGCCCTTTCAGTGATTTTTTATCATCAATAAAACACACTGGCAGATAGTCATCTGAACGGTTTAGGGCGGCCGCGATTTGTTGTCCTGCCAATCCTGCTCCATAAATTGCCACGCGTTTACGAGTCTGCTTTTTGGCAAAGGTTTTAAGCGTCGCATAACGAATCACCGCACGACTCCACCACATGTATGAAAACAGCATAAAGCCGTACATGAGTGGAATACTCATCGGAATAAAAGCAACATCTAATTTTTTAATAGCATACAACGCCACAATTTGAATAAATGTCCCAATTGAAATGCGCAGTAAATAATCTTCGTTAAATGACCGTACAATGGCACGGTAAATCCCGAGCAAAGCGAAAATCAGTACACCTGCAATCGCAACGTAAATATACCAAGCCTCAAGCCCTTGCATCACGGTGACATTTGGACGTGCTAAACGAATAGCATAAGCAAGCCACATCATCAGTGGCAACATGCACATGTCCATGGTCACCAAAACCACTTGTTTTTGGCGACGCGGTAAAGATGCAATGGAACGAATAAAATCTTTCATTGAAGCTCAGTTATCTTGGCTGAAAAAGCACGCTGTGATTATACGCTGTTTTAGGCGTGAATCTTGGCAATCACGCTTTGAATCGCATCTACCGTTTTTTGCAGACTTTGCTCAGACAAAGTTGGATGCACCAAGAACATCAGACTGTTTTCACCTAAAGCTTTTGCATTGGCTAAACGTGTTTCTGGACGCCACGGCGTTCCATCAAAGGCTTTTTCTAAATACACCTCTGAACATGAACCACTAAAACATGGCACAGCTTGCGCGCTGATTTCCGCCATAATGCGATCACGTGACCAGCCTTCAGGCAAAGCATCGATATTGACTTGGACGTAGCATTTATAACTTGCATGCACATAATCTGACGATGGTTTAGCGACTGTGAAATAAGGACTATGTTCAAATGCCGCTTGGATGCGTGCCATATGGGCATTACGTTTTTCTGTCCATGCCGGCATTTGTTGCAGTTGCAAACGACCAATCACCGCTTGCATTTCCATCATGCGCCAGTTGGTGCCAAAGGAGTCGTGCAACCAACGGAAACCCGGTGGATGTTGTTTGTTATACACGCTATCAAAATTTTTGCCGTGGTCTTTGTACGACCACATTGTTTTCCAAAGATGTTCATCATGGGTGGTGACCATACCACCTTCACCGCCAGTGGTCATAATCTTGTCTTGGCAAAACGACCACGCGCCAATATGACCGATTGAACCTGCGGATTTGCCTTTATACATCGCACCATGCGCTTGGGCACAGTCTTCAATCACGAAGATGCCTTTTTCCTCAGCGAGTTGCATGATCGGATCCATATCACACATCCAACCTGCCAAATGCACACAAATGATAGCTTTCGTGTTTGGGGTAATCACTGCTTCAATAGTACGACGTGAGATGTTTTGTGAATCGAGTTCCACATCAGCAAAAATCGGATTAGCACCTGCAGTGACAATCGAGCTTGCAGAAGCCAAGAAGGTACGTGAAGTGACAATCACATCATCCCCTGCACCGATGCCGAGTGCTTTTAGGGCTAAATCCAGTGCCACTGTACCATTGGCTACCGCAACGGCATGTTGGGTTCCGACAAACTGTGCAAATTCCTTTTCAAATTCACGGCATTCCTGCCCTGTCCAATAATTCACTTTATTGGACAAAAGAACCTTAGACACCGCATCGGCTTCTGCTTGGGTAAAGCTTGGCCAAGGCTCAAATGCACTGTTTAACATGGAATTTTCCTAAAACGTAGTACTGTGAAGTGGTGACAATCCGCGCAGGATTACCTACCACTGTTGCGCCCGCAGGGACACTTTTGGTGACTACGGCCCCCATACCGACAGTCGCACCTTTACCAATCACCAAAGGCTGATCGGGGGTACCCTGCTTAATCATGGCACCTGCGCCGATATAGGCATGGTCATGAATATGAATATTGCCGTTGCATTTTACGCCTGGCGCAAAGGTAACGAAATCCCCAATCACACAATCATGCTCCACATAGCTATATAAATTGGCATGGAAGCATTTGCCGATTTTAATATTGGAGGTAATGGTGACAAACGGGCTTAAGGCTGAACCTTCCGCGATTTGCACTTCATCCATGAAAATGACGTTATCGGCAGAGATTGACCAAAGCCCAATGCCATTAGCTTCTAAACGTTGGGCGATTTTTTCACGTACCCGACTATTGGCAATCGCGATTTGTACGTATTTTGTCGATGCTGATTCATTTAAAAAAGCTTGATAGTTCATGGCACGATGACCATTCACGACACCAATCTCTGTCAAAGCATCATCAATAAAGACAATTTCAGATTGATCTTGTTCACGCGCCAATTGCTGCCGAGCGACAGGCATTAAACTACGCCCACAACCTGAAGCGCCATAAATTGCATAGAGTGCTGTCATTATTTTTGTTCCGGTGTGCCGGTAAATTTCGTCATGGTCGCTTCTCCTTCGGCACTGATATCATCCTTGGCAATGACTTTTTTCACGGTTTTCAGCATGATTTTGAAATCGAGCCACAGTGACTGATGTTCAACATACCATGTATCGAGTTCGAATTTTTTTTCCCATGAAATCGCATTACGACCATTCACTTGCGCATAACCGGTGATGCCTGGACGCACGTTATGACGTTTGGCTTGTTCTTCATTATATAAAGGTAAATATTCCATGAGTAAGGGACGTGGACCCACGATACTCATGTCGCCTTTAATCACGTTCCACAGTTCAGGCATTTCATCGAGACTGGTTGCACGCAGCATTTTACCAAATGGGGTAAGACGCTCACTGTCGGGTAATGGATTGCCCTCCGTATCCAGTGCATCTTTCATGGTGCGGAACTTAATCATCTCGAACGGTTTACCATGTAAACCCGGACGCACCTGACGAAATAACACTGGTGAACCTAAATTCTTTTTCACCTTACGTGCCACAATAAAATACACCGGTGACAGCAGAATTAAAGCCGTGGAAGCAATGGTGATATCAATAATACGTTTTAACATTGAATTCCTCTGCCCCTTAGTCAAGATCTGTCCAACGTCTATTTACAGATTGACCTGCATTATTCATGTGAATCACTTTGGCATAATTTCCTACAGCCGTAGCATTTTCAGGAATATCTTTCGTCACCACACTACCCGCGCCAATCGTTGAATTATCACCAATCGTAATTGATTCCACGATACAAACATGAGGTCCAATATAAACATTATTACCAATTTTGGCTGCTCGACGACCACCATTGGCACCAATCGTTGTGAATTGAGATAAATTGACGTTATGCCCAAGCTCTGCAGTGGGATTAATAACTAAAGGTCCACCATGTCCAATATATAAGCCATAGCCAATTTTAGTCGTGGTATGAATATCGATCCCATATTGCTTTCTTTTATAATAATAAATGGGATAAGCAAGTTTTGCTAAAAACGTTTTTGAACTGGCAATACGTAACCAAAATGAAAAATTAAAGCCGCGATTAAATAGGTAGTTTTTAATAAACAATTTAAAACTGACTTTTCCCGTATAACGATATAAATCGCTTTTGATGTATTTAATCAACATGCGCCAGACTCTAAATTGATATCGATGATTCCCATTGCAGCAAGCATATGTTTATTCACCTGATGCACATCATATTTATTGACAGCAATTTCACGTGAACGTTGTCCCATAAACTCAATGAGTTTTGGATCTTCAATAAAATATTGCATGCTCTGCACCAAATCATCGACTGACTTTACCCCGACCAAATAACCGTTGATACCATGCGCTACCGTTTCACGGCAACCTGGGGCATCGGTGGTAATGATCGCTCGACCCATCGCCATCGCCTCCAAAACCGTACGTGGCGTACCTTCACGATACGATGGCAACACATAGACAGAGCTTTCCCCAATCGCAGGACGTACATCGCTGAGTTTACCCCAATATTTTAAGCGTCCATCGGCAATCCATTCATCGAGTTCAGTTTGCAAAATGGCTGAGGGATTATCATCAATCCAACCGACCAAATGAAACTCTGCTTCGGGATATTGCGCTTTGATGATGCGTGCCGATTCCGCATATTCACGTACACCTTTATCACCGAGCAGGCGTGCAATCAGCAAGAAAGATGCTTTGACCTGTCCTTGTGCATTTTTCGGTAAGGGCATCACATCAAAATCTTGTACATTCACCCCTGACCCATTCACCACCACATTCGGCTTGTTGGCATCGAGCAACTGCATGTCTTGAAACAGCTTTAAATCATCCGGATTTTGGAAAAAGACTTTATCGCTATGTTTTAAAGCTTGGGCATACAAACCATGCACCATTTTTTGGAAAAGACTGCGCTTGCCTGATTCGACATTTTGAAAGGCATAGCCCAAACCCGTAATGAGTGCAAAACGATGCGGTACTTTTGCCAACCATGATGCGAGCGTGCCGTAGATGACCGGTTTAATAGTATAAGACAACACATAATCCGGCTGAATTTGACGGATTTGTTGATACAAGTTTTTTAATAGTTTGAGATCAGCAAGCGGATTCGTACCCGTACGTTGCATTGGAATTTCATGCAAGTAATACCTCAAAGCCTGTAATTTTTGCTGTTCTTCCGGAAAGTTGGCAAACTCAGGTGCCATGATATGAATCTCATAGCCTTGGGCAGAAAGCGCTTCCAATAATTTGCCACGAAAATTCAGCACCGACGGCAAAAAACTACTGATCATTAAAAATTTCATGCCTGTTGGCTCCACACCTGCATATATTGACGGCTGACGGTCGCAATACTGAAATTCTGTTCAACACGTTCACGGGTTGCTTGTTTTAAAGCTTGTTTTTCTACTTCAGTTTTTTGTGCATATTGTAAAATCGCCTCTGCCAACGCTTGGGCATTACGTGGCGGAACAATACTGCCTAAATCCTGTACAATGTATTTAGCATCGCCGACATCTGTACTGATACACGGCAAACCTGATGCCATCGCTTCGACCAACACATTCGGGAAACCTTCAGTAATTGAGGTCATCAGGAATGCATCAATCGATTGATAAAAGGCAGGCATATCGGAGATTTGATCAAGCAGATGAACCTTTTTAGCATCTAACTGATATTGTTCAAATAAAGCTTTAACGTCAGGATTCTCTAAACTTGCCCCACCACCCGCAATTTTAAAGATGATGTTTTCATCTTTTAGCAAGCCCATAGTTTCAAACAAATACGGATAACCTTTGGCATGTCGATAATTACCAGCAAACCCAATCACCGTTGGCTGATTGAGCTGTAAATTCGGCTGAAATTTATCAAGAAATACGCCATTTGCAATCACATGCTGTTGAGCATTTTTAAAACCAAAACCAGTATGTTGCTGTTTCGATGAATGTGCACAGTAAATAATGGCACTTGGCTGTTTCGATAAAATTTGACTTAAACCGAGTGCAATTTTGGTGCTGATCGATTCATCTTTCGGTGATGCAAGCGAGTGATGAATACCCCACACGACATTCGGTTTGTGGGCTAAACCGATGACACTTAAACTCGTCAACGCATTGGCATGGTACATCCAACATTGTACGGTTTTAGGTTGTAGTTGTTTGAGTAGTCCACGCAGTTTTTTGATGATTCCAAGTGTATTTATGCCATTCCAACTGAGCGCATAATATGAATGGCAACGATCAAGGGTGCTTTGATACACCTCCGATGTTTTCATCAAAGCAATAATGACATGCTGATAATGATCTTCCGTATATTGAATCAAGCGTGCCAACATCATTTCAGCACCACCCACCCCTGCAAAGTTGGTAATCACATGCACCATTAAAGGTTTACTCATGATGCAGACTCCATCATGTGCATATACTGTTTCAGCACGGTTTGTTTATGGAACTGCTGAATATGCGTGCCAAAATCGGCATCTGAGTAATGTACATAGTCGGCAAAAATCGCTTTTTGCATCGCTTGGGTTAGACCTGTTTGATCATTACATTCGACCAATAAGCCAAACTTGGCGTGGTCTAAAATTTCCATCGGACCACTTGGACAATCCGTACTGACCACTTTGACTTTGGATGCCAAGGCTTGAATCAAAACGCCCGGCAAACCTTCCCAATTTGAACTCAAAACAAACAACGATGAATATTTAAAATAAGCATAGGGATTGGCATCAAAACCGGGTAAATCTACGACATCATTTAAGCCTAACTCAGCCACCAAGGCTTCAAACTCGCCACGTAGCCCACCTTCACCTAAAATAATCAGACGTGTATCGGCATGCTGATCATGTAAAGCTTTAAAGGAACGAATCAGGAAGCCAAAGTTCTTAGCTTCAGTCAAACGCCCAACGGCCAGAATGACTTGATTACTGTTATTAAAAAAATGATGTGTCACAGGTGCTTTGAGCTTTTCGAAATAAGCATCATCTAAAACAGGATTATAAATGGTGTTGATGTTATTTTTCTTATAGCTGTAATATTCACGAAAATCAGTTTCGACACCTTTAGAGACACAGACCACTTGCTGTGCCATCGGATACGTCCAATTCACCAAGGTTTTCAGTACAAATTTGGCGATGCCTTGCAACTTTATATTTTTTGACGGCGTCGACACTTCACGAAAGATCAACCGTGTCTTGACGCCTCCTAACTTCTTGGCAATGCCGGCGACAATATTGGTATGGGTTTGGGTGGCCACTAAGCAATCGTAATGCTCGGTTTTCATTTTGATTTTTAATGCAGTGATGCTATTTATCACCCGACCACAATTGAAATTCACCAATTCAATTTTAGGGCTCACTTCAGGCAACAGCTTCCCTTTTTCACCATTTAGATCACACACACCCAAATGGATCCTCAGCCCTTGTTCAGCAAAACTATTGGCGAGTTGAATGACTGTACGTTCTGCACCGCCACCACCTAAGCTTGGCAAAAAGAACATGACTTTATTCAACATAATATGACCTAAATAACATGAAATGGGAACGTATTAATCTGAGAGTTTTGAGGCTTGAATCACCATGGCACGTTCAACACGTGCGCGGTAATCAATAATGCCAACGAGTTCACTGTCACTGGCACAAGTGCTTTGAATTCTGGCTTGATAATCAGCAAAGCTCGACACCACTTTGGCCGGCACGCCAATGGCGACGCTATTGTCAGGAATATCTTTGGTCACCACCGAACCTGCGCCAATCACCACATTGGAGCCAATGCTCACGCCCGGCATAATAATACTATTCACGCCAATAAACACGTGTGAGCCGACCTGAATCGGAGCAAAACGTTGATAGCGTTTACCTTGAGCATCTTTGACCAAACAGGTACTGCCATCATGGGTAATAAACTTCACGCCTGAAGTGACCGTGACATGATCACCGATGGAGACTAAAAACGGTTCTGAGCCCCAATTTTTAATATAAATTCGGCAGTTTTCACCCACTTTGACCCCTTTTTTACGTGCATATGCCACACTGCCTTTGGCCATAAAATAAGCCAAATCAAACAGCTGTCGAAAAGCAGAAACAATGAATGCCATATACATGACCTATGTCAGGTTTCACAAGAGGGAAAAATCTCTGAATATTTTACGCTGAAAATGCACTTGAAGATATGCGTGTCAAAGACACATGAAGCTTGCCTTAAAGCGCTTTGATTTTCTTGACGGGGCTACCGACATAAACCCCAGCATCATCCAATGGTTTAGACACTAAACTACAGGCACCAATGACGCTGTTGCTTGGAATGGTGACACCATCTAAAACGGTCACGCGCGCGCCTAGCCAAATATTTTCACCAAGGCTGACACCGAGTTTGGTAATCGCATCTTTGACCAAAAGATCAGGCTCACCAAATTTATGATTACTGGCAATTATAATACTTTGCGTGCCAATACGGGTGTTATCGCCAATGGTCACACCGCCACAGCCATTGATATAGGACTTAGAATTGATGCTGACATCTTTGCCAATCATGACTTTGCCACCAAAGCATTTGATATAGCAGTTTTCACCAATAAAGCTATTGTCGGCAATCTCAAGCACTGCACCATTTTCAACAATGAGACTGACATGATCGCCAATATAAACATTGTTGCCGATCTTCACTGTTCCACTGATATCAACCGTACAGCCCTTGCCGAAATAGCGAAACTTCGTGCCAAACGCCACGTTATAAAATTGCTGACGACATTGTGCAGTGAACCAATTCATCAGTTTTAAGAATTTAAAAAACATCAGTTTTTGCTTCTCCACACCACATATAAAATGGCAAAGTTATAGATAATCAGTGCCACAGGCACCGCTAACAGCATATAAATTTTATCGTCAAATAAAACATATAAGCCTACAAATAATGCGAACTTGATAATCAGTTCAACGATTTGCAGTTTAAATAAAACTTGGCTGTTGCGCTTAGCAATTAAAAAAGCCGAGCTAGGTGGATTACAGAAAATCGCCCAATAGCCCAAGGCTAAAATTTGGAAATAGCTTGAGATCCCGACCCATGCACTGCCAAAAACCCATAAATATAGAGATTCAGGCAAGATAAAGAAAATGGCAAATAAAGGTAGTGAAACCAGACTGAGCAGTACACTCGCCTTTAAAGCACTTTGATTGGATTCTGTGGTTTTAAATTTGCGAATAAAGAACTGACGCAAGGTTTGCGAAATCAGATTGATCGGCACACGTAAAGTCCGCTCGACAATGGCATAAAAACCCATCGCCTGCACACCGACAAAATGCGACAACACATAGTAGGGTAAATTATGCGAGAAACTATTCAGCAAGGCATGTGGGGTATTGCTATAAATGAAATCTTTGTAATGTTTAAATGCCTGCCAACTGACTTGATACAGTTGATACTTCAGCAAATAAACCAACACCGCCACAATCATGAGAATCGAGCTGATGTTATAACTGTTCACCAAACTGATTTGCATGACAAGCGGTAAAGACAGTTGCACCGCCACCACAATCGCACTGCGGAAAATATTTAAACCTGCACAGAAATATTCTTTGTGTGCGGAAAATTGATAGTTATACATACTTTGAATCAGGGTATTGGCAAGCACACCAGTCGCGACAGCCCCGGCCATTTCAACATTTAAAATAAAACTAATGACAATGCCACTGATAATGGCAATGACCGTTGAGAACACCGCCCCTTCAAAAATCAGGCTTTTTTTATCCTGTTCCTCAGCGACCAATAAAGCTTGATCCAGACGTAAATTCGCCACCGTGGATAAAACACTAACAATCGCTAAAGCAATGCCGTATGCACCAAAGTCCGCAACAGAATATAGGCGCGTTAAAAGAGGAAGTGCGATAAATGTCATTATCGCACCTGCCAATAAACTTAAGGTGATCAGCCCAATCGACTGATACTTTGCGAATAGTTTCGCAATCATCTGCTCAAGATCATTTTAAGTTATTGACGTACCAACGCATCGCCAGTTGAATGCCTTCGGCAATTTTAAATTCAGGTGCATAGCCCAAATATTGCTGAATTTTGGCAATACTCGCTTGTGAATGACGGACATCACCAGCACGGAAATCACGGTACACCGGATCACGTTCAAAATGCACATCATTTTCCGCAAGTGCTAATTGAATCGCACGGTACAAGTCATTGAGCGTAGTACGATCACCCACAGCCACGTTATAGACCTGATTTTTCGCCTCATCGGATGCAGTTGCTGCCAAAATATTGGCTTGTACTGTATTGTCGATAAAACAGAAATCACGACTGGTTTCACCATCGCCATTGATGAAGACATCTTCACCATCAATCATCGATGCCGTCCATTTTGGAATCACTGCCGCATAAGCACCGTTTGGATCTTGGCGTTTACCAAACACGTTGAAGTAACGTAAACCAATGGCTTTAAAGCCGTAGCTCCGAGCAAATACATCGGCATACAGCTCATTCACATATTTAGTCACCGCATAAGGTGACAATGGATTGCCAATATTTTCTTCGACTTTTGGCAATGCAGGATGATCGCCATAGGTTGAGCTACTTGCCGCATAAGTAAAGCTTGCAACAGCGGCATCACGTGCCGCAGTCAGCATATTGAGGAAACCACTGATATTGGTTTCATTGGTGGTGATCGGGTCTGCAATTGAACGTGGTACTGAACCCAGAGCCGCTTGATGCAAAACATAATCCACACCGGCACAGGCTTTTTGACAATCGGCAAATTGACGGATGTCACCTTCAATAAAGCTGAATTTCGCCCACTGCTCTGTGGTCACAGATGCTTGCACTTCATCTAAATTATACTGATGACCTGTAGCAAAGTTATCTAAACCCACCACAGTTTGATCAAGCTTGAGTAAAGTTTCTAAAAGGTTTGAGCCGATAAAACCTGCAACGCCTGTCACCAGCCATGTTTTTGGCTGTACTTTCAGTTGCTCACATACCTGTTGATATTGATTCATGAAAAATATGTCCTCTTACAAACGCAAATCAGATTCGGCTTGAGATAACACATATTTCAAGTCATACAATACATGTTCAGATTTACCCAAAGCACGGATAGCATCTGCACCCATCGCTTTAAACTGATCATGTGCCACCGCTAAAATCACGGCATCATATTTGCCATTTTCTAAAGTCGAAATTGGCTGAATGCCATATTCATGCTTAGCTTCTTGAGCATCAATCCATGGGTCATAGACATCGGCATCAATATGATATTCTTTGAGTTCATTCACGATATCAATGATGCGGGTATTGCGAATATCGGGGCAGTTTTCTTTAAAGCTGAGACCCAAAATCAGGACTTTGGCATCTTCCACCTGAATGCGTTTTTTTAGCATGGCTTTCACAAGCTGAGTCACCACATACGCACCCATGCCATCATTGAGACGACGACCTGCCAAAATAATTTCAGGATGATAGCCAATCGCTTGGGCTTTATGGGTTAAATAGTACGGATCCACACCGATACAGTGACCACCCACTAGACCCGGACGGAAAGGTAAGAAATTCCATTTCGTGCCAGCCGCTTGCAGCACCGCTTCGGTATCAATGCCCATTTTATTAAAGATCACTGCAAGCTCATTGATCAGCGCGATGTTCACGTCACGTTGGGTGTTTTCAATCACTTTAGCTGCTTCAGCGACTTTGATACTCGCTGCTTTATGGGTACCAGCTTCAATAATCAAGTTATAAACTTCATCGACAAATTCAGCGACTTCTGGCGTTGAACCTGAAGTGATTTTTAAAATATTGGTGACACGGTGCAATTTATCACCTGGGTTAATACGCTCAGGACTATAACCTGCAAAGAAGTCTTGGTTAAATTTAAGACCTGATGCTTTTTCTAGTTCAGGAATACAGATTTCTTCTGTCGCACCTGGGTATACCGTAGATTCATAGACCACCACATCGCCTTTTTTCAGAACTTGCCCAATACTTTGCGATGCTTTAACAAGTGGGATAAGATCTGGCTGTTTATATTCATCAATTGGTGTGGGCACTGTGACAATATATAAATTACAGTCTTTTAGATCTTCTAAATTCGCACTATAAATCAACTGCGTAGACTGCGCTAACTCTTCTGATGAAACCTCTAATGTATAGTCATGCCCCTTACGCAACTCATCAATGCGTTTTTGATGGATATCAAAGCCCACGACAGGAACTTTTTTACCAAACTCAACAGCGAGCGGTAAACCGACGTAACCCAATCCGATAATGGCAATTTTTAGATTATAGAGATCATACATCTCTGAAGCCTTATATATGCTCTAAAATGGATATTCTACATCATTAATAGTTTGATAAAAATTACTCTTATTAAACTCCTTTAAGTCAGAGAAGTTATACTTTCTGCATTTAAAACATAAAGATAGCTTGGGTAAGATATATTTATTGTTTTAATTGGTATAAAATGTCGCTTAACTTTATATAGTTAAGTTAAGATTAATTTTTGAATAATCATAAATGTATACAATATAGGAATACGAGTGAGTCACTATCGTTATAGTTTGCTGTTGGCATTAAGTTTAAGCTTTACAGGATGTGCTGTTACCTCAGGTCTTCAAACCTATGACTTACCTGAAGAAGGTGTTTTTCAGACGGATTTGGGCACTCAAGTCAATGTCATCAAACTCACTCAAGAGTCCCTTTTTGCTGTTCAACCTGCACAAGTCAATGTTCACCAAGATTTGGGACATTTGTTTCTACAAAATCAAAAACAATATCTACTCAGTGCTGGTGACGTATTATCCATTTATCTATGGGCATATCCAGAAATTACACCGCCCACCAATACCATTAATAATGAAGAAGCCATTAAATCCAATGGCTATCAAATCGACTCTCGTGGGTATATTCAATTTCCGATTATTGGACGTTATAAAGCGGCTGGCAAAAGTTTAGATCAAGTGAATCAAGAACTTCGTCAGTTACTTGCCCGTTATTTAAAAACACCTGATGTCATCGCTCGAGTTTTGTCTTACCAAGGTCAACGTTATTCAGTACAGGGCAATGTCATGAAAGGTGGTCAATATACACTAAATGATCAACCCACCAGTATCTATACGGCGCTTGGCTTAGCTGGTGGCGTCAACACACAATTTGGTGCGAATACATCGATTAGCCTCGTTCGAAATGGTCAAACTTATAATTTAAATTCGATTGAACTTGAGAAAGCAGGGTTTTCGCTACACAATCTTTTGGTGCAAGCTAACGATACGATTTATGTCAACTCTCGCGAAAACCAAAAAATCTATGTCATGGGTGAGTCAGGTAAAAACCAGTCCCTGCCGATGCGTGATCAAGGCATGACTTTGAGTGATGTGATTGGGGAGAGCTTAGGCCTGAATCCATTGTCAGCAAGCAGCAGTAAAATTTACGTCGTTAGAAGTCAAAGTGACTCACCTATGACTGAAATCTTTCATATGGATCTGTCTAGCATTGCTAATTTTGGTCTCGCTAATCAGTTTAAAATGCAAAGTAATGATATTGTTTATGTCGATGCAACGGGTCTAACGCGCTGGCAACGTGTGGTCAACCAGGTTATTCCTTTCTCCAATGCTTTATATAATTTAGATCGTTTGGGGAATTGATGAATTTTCAAAATATTTTAGTGGTATGTATTGGAAATATCTGTCGAAGCCCCATGGCAGAATATTTCCTAAAAGATGTGTACCCTGATCGAAACATACACTCTGCTGGGATTTCTGGTCTAGTTGGTCATCCTGCAGATGATAAAGCATTACAATGTATGCAAAATTTCGGTATAAATATGCAAGATCATGTGGCGCGCAAACTGAATGCTGAATTGGTCAAAAATGCGGATTTGATTCTTGTCATGAGCCAGAACCAACAGAAGCATATCGAACAAACATGGCCATACGCAAAAGGAAAAACCTTTCGCTTGGGGCACTGGCGTGAAAAAAATATTGCGGATCCTTACCAACACGATCAAGCATTCTTTAATGACACCTGTCAGTTGATTCAGGATTGTATCGCTGATTGGAAAAAACACCTTTAATATTTTGAATAAAGATTATGAGTCAAACCGCGAATACCGAAGATACAATTGATTTAAAAGAATTATTTTTTTCATTAATCGCACAATGGAAACTGATTGCCTTGTGTGTGATTTTGAGTCTGGTCTGTGCCCTACTCTACTTGCGTACAACACCAGATACCTACTCTGTTGATGCTTTGGTCCAAGTTGAAGAAAGTAAAGGTACATCAGCTGCACTTTTGGGTGATCTCTCAAGTATGATTGAGCAGAAACAACCCGCTCAAGCAGAAATTGAAATCTTGAAATCTCGATTAGTCCTCGGTTCAGTAATCAATCAATTGAATCTTGATTTAAAAATTGAAGGTACTCAAAACTCATTTTTCGATCGGTTGTTTGCACCACATGACTATTCGACCAATTATTCACGTCAATCTGTGATTTTTAACGATGACGAACAATCTTTTGCGATTCCCCATTTCCATGTTCCTCAGAAATTTCGTGACCGTGCATTGGCACTTAATTTTACTGAGAAACAATTTACCCTGACGGATATAAAAACCGAAGAAGTGGTGCTAAAAGGTTCAGTAAACCAACTCAATCAAAGCTCTACCCGTGATGGCGTATGGAAAGTTGAGATTCGTACACAAGATCAATTGAATGACCGGTATCTCATCACCAAACAGTCTTTGCCTGCTGCGATGAAATCACTTTTGGCTAACTATTCAGTGGCTGAAAAAGGGAAAATGACTGGTGTTTTAGGATTAAACTATCAAGGTCAAGATAAAGAGCATATTACAAAAGTCCTGAATACGATTTTAAATGCGTATAGTCAGCAAAATGTAGAGCGACGTTCTGCCGAAACTGCGCAAACGCTCAAATTCTTGGATGAACAACTCCCAGAACTAAAACAACAACTGGATGTCGCCGAACGTGAATTTAACAAATTCCGTCAAGGCTTTAATACGGTTGATGTCACCAAAGAATCTGAATTGTATCTTACGCAAAGTGTTGCCTTAGAAACACAAAAAGCAGAACTTGAGCAAAAAGTCGCTGAAGCGGGTGCGAAATACACCAATGAACATCCAATCATGCAACAAATGAACGCTCAACTTGGCGCGATCAATAAAAAAATTAATGAATTGGATGGCACATTAAAACAACTCCCTGACTTGCAACGTCGCTATCTACAGTTATTCCGCGAAGTTGAAGTCAAACAACAGTTATATACAGCTTTACTTAATTCGTACCAACAACTTCGAATTGCGAAAGCGGGTGAAATTGGTAATGTTCGAATTGTTGATACTGCCGTAGAACCGATTGAACCGATTAAACCTAAGAAACTTATTGTTTTAGTTTTATCAATATTTGTCGGCGGTTTCCTCGGGACACTTCTGGCGCTGTTACGTAATATGATGCGTTCAGGCATCAAAGATTCTAGTCAAATTGAAAATGAATTAGATCTGCCGGTTTATGCAACGGTACCGCGTTCTCCAGTGCAAGAAAGCCGAATTAAGATGCTGAAAAAGCATAAGAAAATCCCAATTCTTGCCATTAAGAATAGCGATGATATTGCGATTGAAAGTTTACGCAGTATGCGCACGGCGATTCATTTTGCGCTGAGTTCAGCTCGAAATAATGTGATTATGATTTCTGGTCCTGCACCTGAAGTGGGTAAATCATTTATTTCAACCAATTTAGCAACAATATTAGCGCAAGCCGACAAACGTGTTTTGATTATTGATGCTGACTTACGTCGTGGTTATCTACACAAATATTTCAATATTGAAACACAGCCAGGTTTGACTGATTACATGACTGATCAGCACTCTCTACAAAATATTATTCGAGACACTGAAGTCGCTGGTTTAAGTGTGATCACTCGTGGTAAGAGTCCGACTAATCCGTCTGAAATGCTGAGTTCTGAAAAATTCAAACAGTTGCTTGAACAGCTTTCAACACAGTTTGATCATGTGATCATTGACACACCACCTATACTTGCGGTGACTGATGGTATTATCATTTCGCAATATGCAGGTGTGAATATTGTCATTGCTCGCTATGCGAAGACACAAATGAAAGAACTCGAAATCACAGTCAATCGTTTCGAACAAGCCGGTGTTAAAGTAAATGGCTTTATTCTAAATGACATTCAACGTAATGCAGCGGGTTATGGCTATGGTTATAACTATGCGTATGCATATAAAGCTTCAAAGGACAATGATTAATTATTGTTGAATAAAAGCCTGATCTATTCAGGCTTTTTTTATGCCGATCAAGCACTGTATATTTGTGAAATTTTGTTGATTTCATTGAAATTCTATATCGCTGAAAGTGAATTGACGCTATGCTGTTTTGGTTCCGCGATTTTAGAATGTCGCACATAGAATTGAAAATAATTGGAAATCTCATGAGTAAAGCTTTACCCATCGCTGTTGCTGTCGTTTTAGGCGGTGCTGCGCTCGTCCCTGTTTATTATGCAAGTCAACATCCAACATCTGCGACAGTTTCTAGCATGACTGCAGATGCAAAACCGATTGATAAAATCAGTTATGCACTCGGTTATGAAGTTGCCAGCCAAACTCCTCCTGAAGTTGCCATTGATCCGTTTATTGTCGGTGTCCGTGAAGCGCATGCTAAAAAAGAACGTGCCTATACCGATGAAGAACTGCAAACTGCCTATGTGGCTTTACAAAAAGAATTAGAAGAAAAGAAAGTCGAAGACTCTAAAGCTGCCAATGCACAAAGCAATAGCTTCCTTGCTGAAAATGCAAAAAAACCGAATGTTAAAACAACTGCTTCTGGTTTGCAGTATCTCGTCAGCAAAGAAGGTACAGGCAAACAACCTGCTGCAAACTCCGTGGTTAAAGTGCATTACACCGGTAAATTACTTGATGGCAAAGTCTTCGATAGCTCGGTTGAACGTGGTGAACCGATTGAATTTCCGTTGAATCAGGTCATCCCTGGTTGGACCGAAGGCCTACAATTGATGAAGGAAGGCGGTAAAGCAACCTTATACATTCCATCGAATCTGGCTTATGGTGAACAGGGCGTTCCTGGTACGATTCCACCAAACAGCACACTCATTTTTGATGTTGAATTAATCGAAGTCAAATAAATTAATCAAAAGGAGAGCCTTCAGCTCTCCTTTTTTGGATTTGAATGATGAAAAAAATCTCTATATTAAGCAGTCTGCTGATCCTCAGCTCTGGCTCATTTGCGGCAAACATTAGCAATAAAAGTACTGAAAAAGATCAGCTCGGATATAGCTATGGCTACGTAATGGGACGTACTAATGCGGATACATTAAAAGATATTAATTTGGATGCTTTTATTGAAGGATTGAAACAAGGCTCAACCGGTCAAAAATCGAGTTTAACCGATCAAGAAATGGCGCAGGCTTTAACCAAATACAAAAAGCAAAGCGAATCTAAACAGCTGATTGAATTTCAAAAATTAGCTGCAGAAAATTTAAAATCTGGGCAACAATTTTTACAAGAGAATGCCAAAAAAGCAGGTATCGTCACACGACCAACAGGTCTGCAATATCAAGTGATTCAGCAAGGTCAAGGCAAAACGCCTAAAGCGACGTCAAAAGTGAAAGTTCATTATGAAGGGCGTTTAATCGATGGCACGGTATTCGATAGTTCGATCGCGCGTAGTCAAGCGGTGGAATTCCAAGTGAGTCAAGTCATTCCGGGTTGGACTGAAGGCTTACAACTCATGAAGGAAGGTGCTAAATACCGCTTCTTTATTCCTGCTGATTTGGCCTATGGTGAGATCGGTTCGGGCGATGCGATTGAGCCGAACAGCACCTTAATCTTTGATGTCGAACTTTTAAAAGTTTTGCCTTAATGTTCACATGACTTATAAAAAACATCGCGTAAGCGATGTTTTTTTGTTTTATTTAGGGTCTGTTTAAAGCACTAGCCATGTTTTAATTGTCTTGGTCTAAAGCCAGTCGCAAATAAACCCAATACATAGGCAACCACACCTAATACACAAAGAGCAAGCACTTCAAATACACGAATCCACGGCGCTACATCTGGGTTATACCAGCTTAGGCCATACCATAGGGCTGCGATCATCACGGCGTTACCCACCATAAATTGGAAAAATAACTTTTTCCAGTGCGGACCAAATCGGAATATTTCACGTTTGTGTAAATAGAAATATAGCATCCCGGCATTGACTAAAGCAGAACCTGTAGATGACAACGCCAATGCCATATGGAGTTCTTCCCAGCCCATCCATTTGAAGATGCCAATAAAAACCACATTGAGAATGGCATTGGCTGCAACTGCCATTAGGCCAACATGTACTGGGGTTTTGGTATCTTGAATCGCATAAAATCCAGGAGCAAAGACTTTAATCAACATAAATGCCAAGACACCACCACTCATACATTGTAATGCCAAAGCGGTCATTTCTGTCGCTCGTGCATCAAAAGCACCGTGTTGGAACAGCGCTTGAATAATCGGTGTAGACAACATAAATAAAGCGATACTGGCTGGGATACCAGCAAATACGATGACACGTGCAGCCCAATCTAACATAGCCTTAAATTTAGTTTGATCCTGTTCAGCTTTACGCGCAGAGAGTGCAGGCAGAATCACCGTTCCGATGGCTACACCAATTAAGCCTAAAGGCAATTCGGTCATCCGTTCTGCTGTATAAAGCCATGACACAGAACCATTTTGCATAAAAGACGCCCAAATGGTATTGAGCAGCAAATTAATTTGTGTGACTGAAACCCCAAACAGTGCAGGCAACATTAATTTTAAAATGCGCTCGACACCTTCGTGCTTAAAATCAACTTTGGGTGGGATCAGGAGTTTTTTGCGCCACAGTTCCGGAATTTGTAGGGCTAATTGCAAAATGCCAGCAAACACCACTGCCCAACCCAATGCCATAATGGGTGTTTCCATATGTGGAGACAGCCACAAAGCCCCTGCAATCATTGCAATATTCAACAATACTGGCGCAAATGCGGGTGTGGTAAATGAGCCATAGCTGTTTAAGATACTGCTGGCAAATGCCGTCAGCGACATAAACATCAGGTAGGGAATGGTGAGACGGAATAAGTCGACTGATAAATCAAATTTGGCTGCATCGGCATGAAATCCTGGCGCATAAACATACAATATCGCAGGTGCAACAATCATACACAGCAAAGTTAATGCAGTCATCACGGTAAGCAAACATCCAAATACCCGACTAATTAGGATCTGAACTTCAGCATGGAGTTTGGTGGTTTTATATTCTGTGAGAACAGGAATAAATGCTTGGGAAAATGCACCTTCGGCAAAAAGACGCCTAAAAAAGTTGGGAATACGAAACGCTACGACAAAAGTATCGAAGTCTTTCCCTGCCCCGAACACATTTAACAGCACCATGTCTCGAATAAGCCCCATGACACGAGACAACATGGTCATTGCACTAACAATAAAGGTGGATCGCCAAAGCGCCATCATATTCACCACTTAAAAAGATTGACGATATTGTAATAAAACTTCGCTTTTAAATTGTTATTTCATTCGACAAAGCATCATATTTTTCGTTGTTTTAATTGATCTCTAAAATAACACCATTGAAAATGCGGTCCTGGATCGGTCTTTCGTCCAGGTGCAATATCTGAATGCCCTGCGATATGACTTTTAATTTTAGGATAAGCGTGTTGAAGTGTTGCCACGACCTCAACTAAAGCTTGGTATTGTTGTTCCGTAAAATCTTGATCATCACAGCCCTCTAGTTCAATGCCAATCGAATAATCATTGCATTCTGGATATGCCATGTACGTAGAGCGTCCTGCATGCCAAGCACGGTCTTTAAAATTAACAAACTGTAAAATTTCGCCTGACCTTAAAATCAATAAATGTGCTGAGACCTGCATCCCTTCAATGGTTTTAAAATAAGGGTGTGCATTCCAATCTAATTTATTTTGGAAAAACTGCTCAATATAGCCTCCTCCAAACTGTGAGGGCGGTAAGCTAATATTGTGGATGACCACCAGTTGAATGTCAGTATGGTCTGGTCTTTGATTAAAATTTGGTGAAGCAATAAATCTTGCACCTTGTAATACACCATCTACCACTTGAAGCTTGGGTACATTCGACATGTGTGATCTCAATCCGTGTTTGCAACTTATGACAATTCATCCACGCTCATCTTTGGAAAAGACTTGGACGAAAAAAACAGCACCATTACTTGAGGTGCAATGGTAATATATTGCTCATTTTTCTGGTGCCTACAATAGGGATTTTATGAGCATACCGCAATCTTTGCTTGAACAATCAATTCAAATCAATATCCAACAAGCATTGCAAGAAGATATTGGTGAGCGTGATATCACCGCATTGCTGACACCTGAAGATGAACAAGCAACAGCAACCATTATCAGTCGCGAAACGATGATTCTTGCAGGGCAACCGTGGGTGAATGCTTTAATTAAAGCCTATGATCCAAGCGTTGATGTGATTTGGTTAAAGCAAGATGGCGATCAAGTTCAAGCCAATGAGGCATTTTTAAAACTTGCCGGCTCAGCACGCAGTCTGTTAACCGTTGAACGCCCAGCACTTAATTTTGTACAAACCCTTTCTGCTGTTGCTACAAAAACGGCTGAATATGTGAAACATTTGGAAGGTTTAAATACCAAACTGCTTGATACACGTAAAACATTACCAGGCTTACGTATTGCGCAAAAATATGCGGTGGGTGTAGGTGGTGGTCAAAACCATCGTTTAGGTTTATTCGATGCTTTTTTAATTAAAGAAAACCATATTATGGCTGCAGGTGGTATTCAGCAAGCAATCGAAAAAGCGCATGCCATTGCACCAGGTAAACCTGTGGAAGTCGAAGTTGAAACTTGGGATGAGTTAAACCAAGCTTTAGATGCTGGTGCCGATATCGTCATGTTGGACAATTTCAGCCAACAACAAATGATTGATGCAGTCAAGCATGTGGCTGGTCGTTGTAAATTAGAAGCTTCAGGTAATATTACCATCGAGAACTTACGTGAAGTTGCTACTTCAGGCGTCGACTTTATTTCCATGGGTGTACTGACTAAAGATGTCAAAGCCATCGATTTATCTATGCGCTTTAACGCTTAATTGATTCAATCCTATCTCTCAATAAAAAAGGGGCTTTGCTCCTTTTTTTAATTGCTTAAAACTGTGATGCTACATTAACTTTATCGCAAGAATACAAAAAAATTTGAATTTATATGGTCCTAGTTGATACCTTCCACGCTTTAAGATTATTTTTTAATCAAAATCATGCTAAATCCATATAATGCAAAGTAAATCATTAAATTTCAACTATTTATTCGCCTTAATTTTACAATTATTCAATTTTCTGTCATGGAATGCTGCTCAATTTTCATTCATAGTGAAGCCAATAAATACAATTAAACCATGAGTTCGCATTGTCTAAATAATAGGAGGGTGTCAACGCATAGACCATGCTGAATGTCAGTGAATAAATAAAAAGAAATGCAGTCATCGGATCGATTGCATCCACCATGTTGTACATTAGGGAAATCACATGAAAACGCAAATGATCTATACGCTTTTAAGCGTCGCGATTAGTAGCAGCTTACTCGTCGGTTGTAAAAGCTCCAGCGAATCTGGGGGGAATTCAGGCGGTGGTAATGGATCACAGCCAACTCCGACCAATCCAACTGATCCTGACAATCCAACGAATAAACTTGAAAAAGAATTCGTGACTGTTTTATCAACTCGCCCCGATCTTGTGACAGATAATGATGTATTGATCGAATTAGACCCATCGATTAATTTTAATGACGCAAATATAAGCATTCATTTAAATGGACAGGACATCAAATCTCGCTTTTCTAATGCTCAGAATAGAGTGCTATTAGATGGATTACAGTTAGGGGAAAATCTACTTAAAATTGAAACACCAAATGAAATTCAAAATTTATATTTAAAAAATTTCAGTACCACAGGCCCTCTTTTATCTGGACCTCAAATTAATCCATGGACCTGTACCAACGGCTCGACTGATTTATTTTGTCGTAAACCTGTTCAATATAATTACTACTATCGGAATTTGGTCGGAACTTTACAAACCTATAATCCTGAGAAACCACCTTCGGCGGGCCTGATTTCCAAAATTAAGACCGATACAGGCGTAGAAGTACCATTTATCATTCGAGAAGAAGTCGGCTATCAAAATCGTGATGAATATCGGTTTGCTGTATTGTTTAATCCTAATCAGCCTTGGACTGCGCTGAATCCACAACCCCAATTTAATAATAAGCTGTTAGTAACCCATGGGCAAAGTTGCGGAAATGATTATCAGTCTGCAACTGCACCTACCGTGGTTGCGACATCAACTTCTATTTTGCCAGATATTACCATCAAGGCTTTGGGCAAAGGTTATGGCGTCATGTCTACGGCGCTATCCAACAGTGGACATAACTGTAATTTGGCGGTTCAAGCTGAATCAATCATTATGGCCAAAGAACGTTTTATCGAACAATACGGCACTTTAGACTACACGATTGGACAAGGCTGTTCAGGTGGCGCGCTCGCATCTCAATGGGTAGCTAATGCTTATCCAGGTGTATACCAAGGTTTGTTAGTAACGTGCTCCTTCCCTGATGCATGGAGTACAGCGTCTCAGTTTGCTGATTATCATATTATGATCAATTATTTTAAAACAGCAGAAGGCCGCTCTTTCCTCCCTCATCAAATTAACCATATTCAAGGTCATATTTCTGAGATTAATGGTTATGTCAGTGAACTTGCGCAATTCGATGTTGCTCGACCAAATACAATTTGTAGCGGAATATCAGAAACACAACTGTACAATGCCACCTCAAATCCGAATGGGACACGCTGTTCAATTCAAGAGGCTGCTGTAAATTTGTTGGGTCTCAGAAATCCAACTGAAGTTGATCCAAATACACAACAGCTTAGACAAATTTGGAGTCCTGTCGAAAACCAGCGAAATATTGGGTTTGCTAACCTACCAATTGATAATGTCGGTGTGCAATACGGGCTTCAAACCTTATTTGATGGTGTGATCAATGCTGAAAAATTTGTTTTATTAAATGAACGCCTCGGTGGAGTTGATATTGATATTAATCCAATTCCCGAACGGTTATATGCCACGGAGCAAGGTTTAAAAAATGCTTATCGAACTGGTTTAATCAATGTTGCCAATAATTTAGATCAAGTGGCGATTATTGATTGTCGTGGTCCAGATCCAGCAATATTCCATGATGCTTACCGAGCATTCGCGATTAGAGCACGTTTAGACAAAGCACATGGACATCATAACAATCAGCTTCTGTATGGAGGTGATACCATTATGATTGGCGATCTTAAATGTTTAGAAATCAGTTTCGATGATATGAACCAATGGTTGGATCGCGTAAAAAATGATACAAGCAATTTACCTCTGCCACAGAAACTCACTCGCAATAAAGTAAATCTTAACGACTCATGTATCACATTAGGAACGATTCGAAGATCTGGGTTCTGCAATAACCTTCGTGTACCAGTCTATAAAACACCGCGAATGGTAGCAGGTGATCAAATTAGTACCTACGCCAATAAATGTAAACTACAACCACTCACACGTCGTCTTTACCCCAATATTAACTTTACAGATGAGCAATGGGCTCGATTACAAAAAGTTTTTCCAGATGGTGTTTGTGATTACACCCAAGATCCTGTTGGGTTTGGTAAAACCTATCCTTGGTTAACCTATCAAAATCAAAATGGACAGATCAATGATGTCATTTATGGTGGTAAGCAACTGGATGAAGATCCAAATCGCCCTGAGGAGCTTATAATGCCTCAACTTCCGAAAGGTTGGATCTCTAATTCATTTCGACTGTCTTAATACCTGAATTTTTCAATTGTGAAAAAAGCCGTGAACATTCACGGCTTTTTTACTTCGTGTTTAAGATTTAGGTTGCAATAATCCCATCATAGGATCGGTACATGTATGCTGCCCTGTTTCAATACGTCCAGCAAATCGACGTTCATAAGCCTGCTCTCCCTGCTGTTGGGCGATCACAACATTAAAATCATACCATCCCCAAGACTCCGTTAAATCGAGATGAAGTTCAGCCTCATTCGATTGAGTTTTGACAGTCCACATTTTTTGATTGTAGTATGCATTGTCCTTGACCATCATCTCCACGACTTCAGCACCATCATGCCGTATTTTTAAAATTATTTTAGGTTGACAGGCTTCATAGCAAATTCGAATTTCTGGCAAATGATCTCTTTCAATTTGATGGTGAAGATTTCCCTTGAATGCTCGATGATAACCATTTGGTCCAAGTACCCAAAGATCATATTGATCATCTACTAGCTCCCAAACATCCTCAAGCTGTTTCCCTGCCTCCACCATAAAACGTCGAGGAATAGCATTTAAATCTAGTTTGTCATAGACATGGAAAACCGCACCTTGTTCTCCACCATTTGCAAAAATCAATTGTATGTTTCGGGTTGCAACCTGTACGCGCGCGCTGGTATGTAATAAATAAGGTAATGCTCGAGAATGACGTATTCCAGATTCTTGCACAGGAAATTGTTGATTTGATGGGACTGGAACCTTGCTCAGTTGCTCTTGCGAATGACGCGTATTGTCAGCTTCTTGTTTTGTTCTTTGCCCATTGAGTGTTGGCAGAATATTAAAGTTAGGTGTCTTAAAGTCAAACGCCGACGTAAGGTCACCACAGACCGCTCTACGATAAGGGCTAATATTAGGCTCTTGCACGCCAAAACGTTGCTCAAGAAATTGAATTATTGAAGTATGATCAAATACTTGAGAATTGACCCATCCCCCGCGACTCCACGGTGAAATGATATACATTGGAACACGTACTCCTGGACCATACACACCATGCCAGAAGTTTTCATTCTTACCATTTTTAAATTTTAATTCAGGCTGTGCTGTCGAACCTGATACACGTGGGTGATTGAAATATTCATATGATATCTCTTGTTCTGATAACGTGGTTTTACCATGAACTTTAACGATATCACCTGCTTCATTGATTTCTCTTGATGGTGCAGATGGCGATGGTACATGATCAAAGAAACCATCATTTTCATCAAAATTGACCAGTAAAACCGTCTGACTCCATAACTCTGGATCTGCCGTTAAAGTGTTTAACAGTTCTTGAATGTACCACGCGCCTTGAACAGGACTTGATGGTCCCGGATGTTCACTATACGCTGCCGGTGCGACCACCCAGCTCACCTGTGGCAATTTACCCTCTAAGATATCTTGTTTAAATTGTCCTAATAAACCGCCGTCCTTAGGCATCGTATTGGCAATACCCTTATAGAGAGGTTGTCGTTGATCAATACGCTCATCATATTCAGGTGACAAAATATTGGCATGGCTAACTGGCTGACCAGATAATTCATTGGCTTTGCGATATTGCTTAAATCCAGCCAAAGGATTATCCGTAAAATTATCGGGCATATTTTGATAAACCTTCCAACTGATCCCAGCCTGCTGTAAGCGTTCAGGATACGTGGTCCAGTCGTAACCGATCATTGATGAGCCAATACTATCAAACTCGTTGACTACACTCGCGACACCTGCAGCAGTTGGCCCATTGGTCCCTGTCCAAATAAATTTACGATTGGGATTAGTTCCCGCGTGCATAGCGCAATGATAGGCATCACATAAAGTAAATGCTTCCGCTAGTGCAAACTGGAACTCGAGCTCTTGTTTCTTAAAATAACCCATGGATTGAGGTTGTTTATGTTCCACCCAATTGCCCATACGCCCACAATCCCAAGCAGCTTGACCATCCTTCCATGAATGAGGTGTGCCCGAAACACGTTGAGCATTGCCCAATGAACTGTCTAGGTGATAAGGCAAAATTTTATTTTTGTTGGCGTCATACTGTTCCCACACCGCTCTTTTACCACTCAATGGAATGGTGAATCGATCACCAAAACCACGTACTCCTTTGAATGTTCCAAAATAGTTATCAAAAGAACGATTTTCTTGAGTCAAAATCACCACATGTTTCACATCCTGAATAGTGCCAGTTTCCACTTTTGCATCAATTGCTAAAGCTTTTTGAATACTCAGCGGAAAACTTGCTAATGCAGATGCACCCAATAATGTCTTGGTCGAATTTAAAATAAAGTCACGACGGTTCATACATTTATCCTATTTTTATTCTTGTTATGGTTATGGAGCACAGTGGATTTCACAGCTTGGATCTGAAGGTTGCGGTTTGGATGTTTGGTGATCATCATCTCCCCCACAAGCTGTTAACAAAATACTCGGTGTAAGAATGAATATAAAAAAATAAGCTCGCATGTAGTTATCCTTCTCGTTTTATGCGAACTCAGTGATACGCTTTTTTCGTGACGCTGTAATGAAACTTCAATTGCAAATCTATGAAATAAAAAAAGCACCTCTATCAAGGTGCTTTTTTGCAATTAACGCATGCTATCAGATGCGAATTACCAGCCTAGTGCTTGTTGTTGCTTTTGAATTAACTCTTGAATGCCTTTCTCAGCCATTTCAAGCATTGCGTTACATTGCGTACGCGTGAACGGTTTATCTTCTGCAGTACCTTGAATTTCAATAAACTCCCCCCCCTGAGTCATCACCACATTCAAGTCTGTTTGGCAGTTTGAATCTTCTTCATAACATAAGTCGAGTAGTACTTCGTCTTGATAGATACCAACAGAAATTGCAGCCACCAAACCTTTGAGTGGATCTTGTTTGATTTTCTTTTTCTCAAGTAATGAATTCATAGCATCAATCAAGGCTACAGCAGCACCTGTAATAGACGCTGTACGTGTACCACCATCGGCTTGAATAACATCACAGTCGATTGTAATCGTGTTCTCACCCAATTTCTTCAAATCCACCATAGCACGTAAGCTACGACCGATTAAGCGTTGAATTTCTTGAGTACGTCCACTTTGTTTACCACGAGCTGCCTCACGGTCACTGCGTGTATGGGTTGAACGTGGCAACATGCCATATTCAGCAGTCACCCAACCTTGGCCTTTTCCTTTCAAGAAGCGCGGTACTGAATTATCAACACTGGCAGTACAAAGAACTTTGGTATGACCAAATTCAACTAAAACTGAACCTTCTGCATAACGTGTATAGTTTCGAGTAATTTTAACGTCACGTAACTGGTCTAATGCACGCTGGTCAATACGCATAATACGTCCTAATTTTTACTTAAAAAAAGATTGGGCACATTATAGCAGATTGATGGCATCTGACTTTGTTATAAGTCCGTGTTTTAAAATTGCTGTTGCATTTAAAAACATGCATTGGTTTGAACTGAATTGACATAAAAAATGATCAGACTTCGTATAACGCCCATATGTAAAATGATCACTATTCTTGATAATGTGTGATTACATTTTGAACTTTTTCTTCACTGTGTATTTTGTTATTCTTTATTAAATTAGAATAATTGGATCTAGCATGACTAGCCCTATTTTTTGCATGAACTGCCAGAAGAGCAGCTAAAAAAGCTTTCCCAAGATGATATTCAAAAGATTCACCAAGCAATGAAATAGTATAACTCTATTTCATGAACGATCTGTATCAAGTCAAGAAGACGTAGCTGGGCTTTTATTTATTTCTGGAATTACAAAATGAATTTTTTTTTTAGTCATTTGCTTATAATATTTATATCCACTTTTTTAGTAGCTTGCACTCAAAAGACTTTATATTTAACTCCTGAAACTACAGGCTATATATATAGTATTGAAAGTAAAAAACCTATTGCCAATTATCATGGTTATATTGGATATGATACAGCTAGAGATAGTCATAATTCTATTACAACCGATAGCAAAGGTAAGTTTAAAATTTCTCCTGAAACACTAAAATATTATTTGATAAAACCAAGTTTAAAAGATTGGAATAAGAGTGCTGCACATATTTATATTCAATTTCCTGGTTTTAGAACGAAAATATATGATTATTCTGAAAAACTTCATGAACAAGTTTCTAATTCTGATCCTAGTAAGTTAGAACAACTAGATGTTGGAATAATATTTTTGTCTTCTGAATAACTTTAGATTTCTTACAATTAACGTAATACCCGTTTTTTAATTTAAGTACCTTTATTTGATTCAAAAGCCCGATCCCCACCAATCGGGCTTTTTTGTTGACTCTTCACGTTCCAAGCTTAAAACTTTGATTAATGCTTCACGTCTTTAATGAATTAAACTAAATAGTGATAGTCAGGCAAATATTCCTCTTAATTTTCTTATAGATTGAGAAATTTTAGCTGTTTTATCATTTGGTAAAGAACATTTAGCTAAACGAACCCAAACGCTCCAGAATTGTTTCATAAAGTTAGCTTCATTATAGTGAATGCCATATTCCTCACATAATGCTTTAATTTTTGGCGCAGCTTCTGCATAGCGATTTGCAGGCATATCAGGGAATAAATGATGCTCGATTTGATGACTCAAATTACCACTCAAAATATGCAGCCATGATGTTCCGGTAAAGTTACTTGAACCTCGAATTTGACGTAAATACCATTCTGCTCGCGTTTCGTTTTCGGTATTATCCATCTCAAATGTTTCTGCATCTTCAGTAAAATGACCATTAAAAATCACTGCAGATGACCACAGACTTCGAATCACATTTGCAACTGCATTTCCTACGAAGACAGGAAGCGCATTTGGACCAGCGATAAGGGGGAAAAAGACATAATCTTTCACTACCTGACGTCGTACTTTTTTTCTTAATTTTTCAGCATCTTTCCACACTTGTTTCCAAGATTTCGTTTTATAAACAAGCGCGTCTTCCAAGTGTAGGTTTTGAACACCGACATACCATTCAAAAAACACCATCAATTGAATCGCTAAGGGAATATTAAACAAAAATCTTGGTTCCCACGTTTGAGATGCTGAAACACGAAGTAGACCATAACCTACATCATGATCCATACCCACAATATTGGTATAGGTGTGATGTACATAGTTATGGGTATATTTCCAGTCATCGCCTGTTGAAATGGTGTCCCAGTCATATGTCGCACCGTTTAAACTAGGATCATTCAACCAGTCAAATTGACCATGCATCACATTATGTCCAAGCTCCATATTCTCAACAATTTTGGACACGCCCAGTAATCCTGTACCCACCAACCAAACAGGTGGAATCCAACCACCAAACATCAGCAATGCACGTGAGCCAATCTCGCTATAGCGAACAAAGTTGCGAATCTTATAAATATATTTGGCATCTTGTTCACCCAAATCATTCATAATACTGAGTCGGATCTGCTCAACGCGTTGTCCAAATGCTTCAATTTGCTCAGCGGTCAGATGTTTAGATTTTGATTGCCATGTTGTATTAAGTGACATATTCATTATTTTTCTCCAGTCTTATACGATACCGTTAAATTACAAATTAATCACAACAGGGCTTACTGCCTGACTAATACATAATTTAACTTGTCGATTTGGCTCATGTTCAATTTCACCTGTGAGCATATTTTTAGTAGCGCCACTCACTTTGTTACAGACACATGCATTACAAATACCCATTCGGCATCCATGAGCGGGTCTTAATCCAGCCTCTTCAGCACTCACCAATAAACTTTTTTGAGCTTCAAACGATTTCTGACTGCGGATAAACGTGACAGATTGTTTTTCAATTTCTTCATCTACACGGATTTGAAAAAACTCTTGTTTGAGCTGATTGCTGATCCCCTCTTCATGACAAATTTGATTTACAGCTTGCATCATCGAAGTTGCACCGCATGCATAAATCTGTGCTTGCCTAAAACTTGGCATTAACTGCTCTAACAACGCCAATGTCAGATATTGTTTATGTTGGCGTGTATTAAAATAGTGATAATTAAAATGATCATGTTTTGAAGCGAGGTGTTGTAGTTTCACGTGGAACGCGTCATCTCGACAGAAATAAATCAAATAGATAGGTACAGATAATGTGTTTAAAGCCTTCGTAAGCAATGCATAAATGGCGGTAATGCCACTCCCCGACGCCAATAACACAATTGGCTGTTGAGTCGGCTCAAGCGTAAATTCACCTTGCGCTTGAGAAATTTCCACAACAGAACCTATCGCCAATTGGCTTAAACAATTCGACACTACTCCTTGAGCTCGGACAGCAATCACCAGATTACCTGTCGCAGAAATTTCCACAATCGAATAACTACGTTGTAGACGCACGCCTGCAACTACGACTGTGACTAAAACACTTTGCCCTGCCTCAATCTGTTGAAAATCGAAATTGTGATTTGGACATAAATGAATCTCATAGAAATCGTGACTAAGTGCCTGACGACTCACGAGCGATGCTTTGACTTTTTTCCAAGCCAAAGTGGGATGTATTTTTTCAGCGATAAAATCGACGAAATCTTCTCGAATCCATTCAGGACGATATGACAGATAACTACTCATCTCAAACGTTCCTCTTTTGTATTTCAATTTAATTGAGTGAACAAGTGTTCTAATAGTGAACATGTGTACACTATATTGATTTTAAAATTGAGTCAACACATGTTCACTGACATTCGTCGTTTAATTTTTATATTTTTTTGATAGACTCATCTCGACTTCACTTCTCAGGTTTTAAGATGTCTATACGCGATGAACGTAAACAACAAAGTCGTCAGGCTTTACTGGATGCCGCTTTGCGCTTAAGCACATCTGGCCGTTCATTTAGCAGTATTAGTCTGCGTGAAGTTGCACGTGAGGTTGGTTTGGTGCCAACAGCCTTTTATCGACATTTTCAAGATATGGATGAATTAGGCCAAGAGTTAGTGGATCAAGTCGCGTTATATTTGAAAACCGTACTTCATCAGCTCGGTCAAGGTTTAGCCCACCCTGATGCTAAAGCCGAAACTAGCATGGAACTTTTTTTTGAAGCCATCGATTTAAATACCCAACCTTGGATTTTTATGATCGCAGAGCGCTGGGGTGGCTCTGAAGTGGTAAGACGTGCGATTGCTCGTGAAATTGAGTTTCTAAATTCTGATTTGGCCAATGACCTACAAAAATTCGAAATCGTACAAAATTTTCATCATGCTGATGACCTAAAAATGTTGTCGAATATTTTAATTAATTTATGTTTCACATGGGCAATGTCTTGGATTAGCTTAGGTCGTCAATATTCAGGTATGGAGCTTGAATTACAAAAATTAGTACTCAAAAAACAGTCCATTACCCAAATACGATTAATCTTTAAAGGGATTTTGAATTGGAATACTACTGAGGCATAAAAAAACCCGCTCAATGCGGGTTTTTTATTATTTAGCTTTGCGCTCTTTATCCAATAGATAATCAACCACTTGTAACACGCGGCCATTATCACCTTGTACGACATACTTCCCATTTACTACAACAGCTGGCACACCCGTCAATTGATATTGTTGCGCTAATTTATTTGCTTGAGAGACTTTGGCAGTAATTGCGAAAGAATTATATAAACTATTGAATTTCGCTTCTGGGATACCATACTTCGTAAAGAATTGCGCTTGTGATTTTTGGTCAAAAATCTGCTGACCTTTGTCATGGATCGCGTGGAATAAAGGCAAATGTGTACGTTTACGAACACCAAGTGCTTCAGAAACGTAGTAGCCACGTGCATTCTGTTCCCATACTTTGTTCATTGCAGCAGGTGTACGGACAAAATTCACATCTTTTGGAATTTTACGTAACCAAGATTGCATATGAGGTTCTAAAGTAAAGCAATGACCACAGCCATACCAAAAGAACTCACGTACTTCCAATTTACCAGCGACATCAACCTTTCCTGGGTTTTGCACGACCGTATAATCTTTGCCTTCAACAAAGTTCGCCATTGCACCTGTTGAAAGTGCCATCAGCACCGCAGCGGCAACGCCACTAAAAACCACCTTTTTCATTAAGTTTTTATCCTCTAAATCATTCTGATTAGCATATGGTTTCACTATAAAACAAATATGAGAAAATCGTTTTGATTCTGTGAACTTTTTTACAAGATTTATCGCTTTTTTTGGAATTAGCGATACACTAAGATCTGATATAAATTCTACCCATTAAAACGAACTTTGCTAAGGTGGCTGTAATGACTCAACTGAATGTTGACCCACAAGAAATTGCTAAATTTGAAGCACTTGCTGCAGTATGGTGGGATCAACACTCTGAGTTTCGCCCTCTCCATCAAATCAATCCATTACGATTGAATTGGATTGATGAACATGCGGGTGGTCTTAGTGGCAAAAAAGTCCTAGATGTGGGCTGTGGCGGCGGTATTTTGGCCGAAAGTATGGCACGCCGTGGTGCCGATGTCCTCGGTATCGATATGGGCGCAGCACCATTAAATGTCGCACGTCTGCATGCAGAACAAGAAAACGTAACCAATATCGAATATCTTCAAATTCCAGTTGAGCAATTGGCTGAAGAACAAGCTGGTCAATACGATGTCGTAACTTGTATGGAAATGTTGGAACATGTACCAGATCCAGCGTCAATCATTCAAGCATGCCAAAAACTGGTGAAACCAAACGGTCATGTATTCTTCTCCACAATTAACCGTAATCCAAAATCATATTTATTTGCGATTATCGGTGCAGAGTATGTGTTACGTCTTTTGAAAAAAGGAACTCATGACTATCATAAATTTATTAAACCTTCTGAATTAGCGCATGATATTCGTAACGCAGGTTTAAAACTTAAAGATATGACAGGCTTACATTACAACCCATTAACTAAACATTATTGGTTAGCCCCAAATGTCGATGTGAACTATATGGTTTACACCCATAATGAGGTGAATGAATGAAGGCCGTACTTTTCGACCTAGATGGGACTTTAATTGACACTGCTGCGGATTTTATTCGTATTATTCAAGCAATGTGTCGTGAAGAAGGTCGAGAGATCGTAGATGCAGCCCTGATCCGAACTCAGGTCTCCGAGGGGGCTCGGGCGATGGTGAAATTGGTTTATCCTGAATTACAGGTTGATGATCCTATTTTCCTTGCACATCGTCAGCGCTTTCTAGATATCTATGGTGCTGATATTGCTGTGGATACAGACCTTTTTGCAGGAATGTATCCTTTAATTGAGGACTTGGAACAACGGGATATTCCATGGGGAATTGTGACAAACAAGCCTCGTTGGCTGAGTGAGGCACTACTTCAAGCCTTAAACTTAACTGAACGTTGTGCCGTTCTCGTATGCCCAGAAGATGTTAAGCACACTAAACCTGACCCAGAACCAATGTATCTCGCTGCTCAACAAATTAATGTTCCAGCTGAACAATGCATTTATGTTGGTGATCATCCACGTGATATTGATGCAGGTCGAAGCGCAAATATGTACACGATTTTGGCTGCTTACGGATATTTACCATTAGAACACAAAGATGACTTAGATTCTTGGCAGGCAGATTGTATAGTGAATGATGTACAAGAATTACATCAACACTTAATCGAATTGATCGAATCTCACCAAAAAACAGCTTAATTAGAACAATGAAGGAGGTCGCACATGAAATATTCAGAATATCAACCTCGCCCAAACTTATTGAAAGATAAAGTAATTTTAATTACGGGTGCAGGTGATGGCATTGGACGCGCAGCAGCGTTGAGCTATGCTTTACATGGTGCGACCGTCGTTCTTCATGGTAGAACGCTGAACAAGTTAGAAGTGATCTATGACGAAATTGAAAGTTTAGGTGCTCCTCAACCTGCAATTTTGCCACTGCAACTTTCTACTGCAACAGCATATGATTACGAACGTCTTGTGGAAACGCTTGACCAACAATTTGGTCGTTTAGATGGTATTTTGCACAATGCTGGGATTTTAGGTGAGCGCGTTGAATTGGCCCACTACCCTGCTGAAGTGTGGGATGATGTAATGGCTGTAAATTTAAGAGCACCTTTTGTTCTTACTCAACATTTACTTCCATTATTAGAAAAATCTCAAAATGCCTCTGTTGTTTTTGCAAGCTCAGGTGTCGGTCGTGAAGCACGTGCGAAATGGGGCGCATACTCAGTCTCAAAAATTGCCATTGAAGCGGTCAGTCAAATTTTTGCAAAAGAAAATGTCTATCCAAATATCCGTTATAACTGCATTAATCCTGGTGCAACACGAACAGCTATGCGTGCTAAAGCATATCCTGATGAAGATCCGAAAGTATTGGCAACGCCTGAACAAATCATGCCAGCTTATTTATATTTAATGGGCGAAGACAGTATAGGTATGAATGGTCAGAGTATTGATGCTCAGGATTAGTTTTTTCAAAATTACATGATGAGGATCGTCAGATCCTCTTTTTTTAAATTATAGTTCTAACAAAACCTATTAAAAAATTTACCTTTAGATTTTAAAAGCTTAAACAAATAAGTCTCAACAACTTTTGAATACACCCATAAACTAAGAAATTATCTAATGGTAGTATCACTTACTTTGCTTTAAGCGTCTTAAGTATTTATAACTTAATAAAAACCCGACAATAATGTCGGGCTTTTATTTCATTCTTATCAGTCAAATAAACGATCGAAGAATGATTTCTTTTTAGGTGAAGATTTACTGTCCGCACCATCTAAAGATTCTTGTAACTCTTTTAAAAGTTCACGTTGACGTGCAGTTAAGTTGACTGGTGTTTCAATCACGATACGGCAAAGTAAATCACCTTGCATACTTGTGCGTACTGGTTTTACACCCTTGCCACGTAGACGGAACATTTTACCTGTTTGTGTTCCCTCAGGTACTTTCAAGTTCACACGACCATCAAGGGTTGGAATCTCAATTTCTTTACCCAATGCAGCATCAGCGATACTAATCGGCACATCCATATACAAGTCCGCGCCATCACGTTGGAAGATTTCATGTTCACGAACATTAACTTCTACGTATAGATCACCTGATTGACCATCACGAATCGCTTCACCTTTTCCAGTTAAACGAACGCGATCGCCATTATCTACGCCTGCAGGAATGGTAACTTCAAGTGTCTGTTGACGATCTTTAACACCTGAACCATGACAAGTGCCACAAGGATTTTTAATAATCTTACCTTGTCCGCGACAAGTGCTACACGTTTGTTGAACTGAGAAGAAACCTTGTTGCATACGGACCTGGCCAGCCCCGTGACAAGTTTTACAGGTTTCAACATCATTCGGGTTTTTAGAACCTTTACCATCACACACTTCACATGGTGCTGGCGCAGTAAAAGTGATTGTTTTCTTTACGCCACGTACAGCTTCTTCTAAGCTGAGCTCAAGCACATAACGTAAGTCTGAACCACGTCTTTGACGCTGTTGGCGACCGCCGCCACCAAACGCGCCACCGAAAATGTCACCAAACTGACTAAAAATGTCTTCAGCGCTAAAACCGCCACCGAAACCACCGCCGCCGCCACCGAAGCCGCCTTCAAACGCATTATGTCCCATGCGGTCATACATGCTGCGTTTTTCACTATCAGATAAAACTTCATACGCTTCAGCAGCTTCTTTGAATTTTTCTTCTGCTTCAGCATTATCAGGGTTACGGTCTGGATGATATTTCATCGCCAACTTACGGTAGGCTTTTTTAATTTCATCATCACTAGCTGTTTTAGAAACCCCTAAAACCTCATAATAATCACGTTTAGCCATGTCTGGCGATGCTCCACAAAAAAATTTGATATGACTTCTCTGCGGAATATGTTGGGGTCATATTCCGAGATTACAAGTAAATTAAATCATTATTTTAAAAAGCGGCTTTTTTCTGGAGATATTTCACTAAGCCTTTAAGCCATGCATTTAGGAGAAATAGCCATGCAATTGTGGTAAAAATGACACCAATCACCGTACACCCCTTCACCCATAACACACTATCCCAATAGATAAAGCAGGCAGGAATAAACCAAAGAGCAGCAAATGCGGCCATCATCATGAATAGCACAACATTTCGTGCAATCCATAATGCTTGAGCATGGATCCAGACTTCAGCGTCTTGCGCTTGAGCCACTTTTTGCGCTAAAAAATAGGCGATTGCAGCACTGATACCAGTGAACAATGCAAGAAACATGAATACATAAGACATCGTAATTAATCGACGATGTCTTGTTAAATTGTCTCGCCCCATGGATGCTTTTTTATACCTCAACCGAGTGCACATTCAGTTTTTTTATGTACTCAGCCCACTGTGTTATTTTGTGTTAAAAACTAGGGACTACTATATTGAATTTTTCAATGCTTCGCACCTAGTATTCACATAAAACTACGCGGTTTTTGACTCTTTTTTTACTTTAAACCATGCCGCATAGAGTGCTGGCAAGAAGAACAGCGTTAATAATGTTGCGATAATGAGTCCACCCATAATTGCTACTGCCATTGGACCAAAGAAGATACTGCGTGAAAGCGGAATCATCGCCAACACAGCAGCCAATGCAGTCAAAATAATTGGACGGGCACGGCGTACTGTCGCTTCTAAAATCGCTTCCCATTGAGAATGACCCGCTTTGATATCTTGCTCGATCTGATCAATCAAGATAAGCGAATTACGCATAATCATTCCAGATAAAGCAATGGTACCTAGCATCGCCACAAACCCGAAAGGCTTATTGAATATTAACAGGAACAATACCACGCCAATTAAACCCAAAGGCGCGGTCAAGAAAACAATAAACGAACGTGAAATACTCTTGAGCTGAATCATGAGCAAGGTAAAGACCACAGCCAAAAATAACGGCATGCCAGCATTTACTGAAGTTTGCCCACGTGCAGATTCCTCCACAGTGCCTCCCACTTCTACCAGATAACCACTTGGAAGTTCGGCACGAATTTTCTCAATAGATTCAGTTAATTCACCAACCACAGTAGCTGGTTGGAGTTTAGTCCGAATATCTGCGCGCACAGTAATGGTCGGCAAACGGTTACGATGCCAAATCAGACCATCTTCAAACTTATATTGAATATTCGCAATCTGAGCCAATGGAACTGTTGTACCTTGACTCGTCGGTACAGCAAGACTTTGTAACGATGCCACATCAACACGTTCCGCTTGATCGCCACGTAAACGAATATCAATTAATTCCCGTTTCTCACGATACTGATTAATCGCAGCCCCTGTTATTGAGCTATTTAAGAAATTCGCCAAATCTAAGCTAGATACGCCTAACTGACGTGCACGATCTTGATCAATTTCAAGTGAAATAATTTTACTCGGCTCACCCCAATCTAAATGAACATTGGTGGTATTCGGATTTTCACTGATTGCTTGTGACACTAATTGTGCTCGTTGACGAACAGTATTTAAATCTTCACCAGAAACACGGTATTGAATTGGATAACCGACTGGTGGTCCATTTTCCAATAGCGATACACGCGTCCGTACCTCAGGCAATAACTTGCTAATTTCTTCACTCAGATTCTTGCGAATCTCATCTCGCTCATCTAATGAGGAAGCCAAAACCACAAATTGTGCAAAGCTCGCCTGAGGTAGTTGTTGATCAAGCGGCAAATAGAAACGTGGAGAACCTGTACCAACATAAGCGACGTAATTATCGATCCCTTTTTGAGTCGACAAGAATTTTTCTACTTTTTTAACCGCATTTTCTGTCGCTGTTAGTGAAGCGCCTTCCTCTAGTTTTAGATCCACTAAAATTTCAGCACGGTTTGATGGTGGGAAAAATTGTTGTGGAACAAATTTAAACATCAAAATTGACAAGACAAATATCGCAACCGTCGCAGCAATGACGGTTTTACGATAAGTAATACATAACTCAACCCAAGATCTAAATTTTTGATACATCTTAGTTTGATATGGATCGTGATGCTCACCATGGTGTTGAACGACGGGTTGTGGCTCTGGTTGTTGACGTAATCTTGCCCATAAGCGTTGATACCACGGAGCTTTCTGATTCATTTGATTAAAATCAGGCAGTAATTTGTCACCTAAATAGGGAACAAACAGTACCGCTGCAAACCATGACACCACTAAAGCAATGGTTACAACTTGGAAGATTGAGCGAGTATATTCACCTGTGCTCGACGCAGCAGTGGCAATCGGCAAGAATCCAGCTGCAGTGATCAGCGTCCCCGTTAACATTGGAAATGCGGTCGACTTCCAAGCAAAACCTGCGGCTTTTAATCTGCTATATCCTTGTTCCATTTTAATGGCCATCATTTCAACTGCAATGATGGCGTCATCAACCAAAAGTCCAAGTGCTAAAATTAACGCGCCTAAAGAAATCTTGTGCAGTCCAACATCAAAGAAATTCATGCCTGCGAACGTCATTGCCAAGACCAAGGGAATAGAGAAAGCGACCACTAATCCTGTACGGAAACCTAAAGAGAAGAAGCTGACCAATAAGACAATAATCACGGCCTCTGCGAGCACTTTGATAAATTCGTGAATACTGCGTTGCACCGCTACAGGCTGATCTGAAACTTTTTTAAGTTCCATCCCTAAAGGTAAAGTTTGTTGTAGATCATTGAAGGTCTTTTCTAGATTTTTCCCTAGCGCAATGATGTCACCACCCTTACGCATAGACACCGCAATACCAATACCATTTTTGCCCATAAAGCGCATACGTGGTTGAGCTGGCTCACTAAAGCCACGGTAAACTTCAGCCACATCGCCCAATTGAATGGTCTTATCACCAACCAGTAATGGCATGTTCTTGAGATCTTCGACTGATTTCAATTGTCCGCTGACACGCACTTGAATACGATCTGAGCCTGTTTCAAAGAAACCTGCGCTTGCCATGGTATTTTGTTTTTGTAGTGCTTCTTGAATTGCAGTAACTGGAATACCCAATTGAGCGGTTTTCGTATTTGAAATTTCTATCCAAATTTTTTGATCTTGCAAGCCAACTAAATCAACCTTACCAACATCTTGTACACGTTGTAGTTGCAGCTGTAAGCGATCGGCATATTCCTTCATCACAGCATAATCAAAATCATCACCCGTTAAGACATAAATATTCCCAAAGGTGTCACCAAATTCATCGTTAAAGAATGGACCTTGAACACCGCTAGGAAGTTGGTGTTTGATATCTCCAATTTTTTTTCTAACCTGATACCAAACATTCGGTAATTCATGAGAACGCAGCGAGTCTTTGGCAACAAAGGTCACCATTGATTCACCAGGACGAGAATAGGCTGCAATACGATCATAGAGCCCCGTACTCATTAATTCTTTTTCAATGCGATCAGTTACTTGTAATGAAACTTCTTCCGCTGTCGCACCTGGCCAATAGGTTTGAACGACCATTACTTTGAAACTAAATGGAGGGTCTTCACTTTGTGATAGTTTTGAGTAGGAATAAACACCCAATATTCCCATCAAAATCATGAAATAAAGGATCAGTCCCTTATTTTTTAACGCCCATTCTGACAAGTTAAAGTTCATATTTTCGCTCCAACTTGTCCTGCTTTCACATTCACTGCACGGTTTTGACGGTCAATCGGATTAATTTTTTGTTTATCTCGCAGTAAGTGTACACCGCCAACCACGACCCAATCAGAAGCTTTTAAACCTTGAGTCACAGGTACCGTATCACGACCATAAGCACCTATTTGAACATTCACCTTACGGATACTGTGATCTGGATTCACAACCCAAACATAAGGCTGATCTTCTGTTGCAGATACACTGGTCAAAGGAACATTAATCACATTTGAACTGGTATTTGAAAAAAATACTCGCGCACTTTGTCCAAGTTGAATTGTTGAACGCCCTTCAGTCAAAGCAACTTTGACACTAAATGTTCTAGATTGGTCGGCAGCAGGTGAAATTTCACGCACATATGCGGCGAAACGCTCCTCTGGTTTTGACCATAGCGTAACCCAAGCTTTTTGACCTGTTTTAATTTCTGATACTGCTTGTTCTGGCACACCAATCACCACTTCACGATCACCATCTATCGCCAGTTGATATGCTGCCTGCCCTGCTGCGATCACTTGACCAACTTCAATACTACGCTCAGTGATGACGCCATTTTTATTGGCAATGAGTTGGTTATATCCCGTCTGATTACTACTCACTGCATAATTTGATTGTGCTTGTTTTAAATTGGACATAGCCGATTTATATTGATTTTCTACGGCATCATATTGCGAACGACTCACCGCATTAATAGGTAATAACTGCTTAAAGCGTTTGTATTCTTCTTCGGCAATTTTGGCTGCAGATTGCGCGCTTTCTAACTGAGCTTTTGAAGCATTTAACTGCAGTTGAGCATCTTTCACATCTAATTTTGCTAAGACTTGCCCGACTTTGACTCGATCCCCTACATCAACATAGCGTTCAGTAATTTGTCCTCCAACACGGAAAGCCAATGCCGTTTGCTGTCTCGCCTGAACTTCTCCTGCATAACTTTTCAGTTCATCTTGGGAAGTATTCGGCTGGGCAACCATCACAAATGGAATTTGTTCCTCTGTGGGTTTATCCTTACTACACGCGGTGAGTATCACGCTACAAATGAGCATTAGACTGTATGTGGCAAATTTTTGAAGACTCATGTGCACTGCTCTTATGTCAATTTTTAGGCAAATCAAATTAGGGATATTAATTTGATTATTTTTTAATTAATATACCGCATGGTACAGTAATTAAAAATCATTTTTCAAGGTATGACCTAAACTGTTTTTTTTGGATTTTTTTGTGCAAATGAATATTGGACGTCCTAAGGATTTAGTTAAAAAGAAACAAATATTAGAGGCAGCTAAACGTTTGTTTCTAAAACAGGGCTTTCATGGTTCAAGCATGAATCAAATTGCCAAAGAAGCTGGCGTGACTAAACTGACGGTGTATAACCATTTTCAAGATAAAGAATCGTTATTTACCTATGCAATTGCAGAAACGTGCGAAGAATCAATCAATGCTCGGCGAATCCAATTACACCCTGAATCCAATTTTTTAGAAGACTTCTATCAGGTGTGTAGTTTAGCGCTGCAAATTGTCAATCTTCCTGAAGCCATTAAGCTTGAGCATTTATTATTAGAATTGGCAGCAGAGCAAAATCCTTTGGCTGAACCTTTTTATAATGCATCTCATAAGCGGTTATTTGTGGTTTGGACTGATTTTTTTGCTCAAGCGATTGAGCACGGATTTATCCAGAAAGATGATGCTGAAAAGCAAACACATTTGCTCCTTTCTTTACTCTTAGGGCATCGACATCATGAAGTATTGTTAGGTGTTCGTCAGGTTCCCAGTGAAGCAGAATGTGATGAAATTATTCATCAAGCCATCGAATTATTTATGCTGAAATACAAAAAATAGCTCTCTCCATTCTTAAATGGCGTATTTTTCACCTAATTTTCTTTAAATTATTTTGCAATCGCTTGGCATGTCATGAATAAGCGGTATAGTCAAAAGAACAAGAAAAGGAGAAAAAAATGATTCAACAAATTGATGCTCCATTACGTGAAGACGTACGCTTACTCGGTAATCTTTTAGGAGAGACTTTAAAAGAACAAGCTGGACAAGATTTGTTTAATCAAGTTGAACAAATTCGTGCACTCGCGAAAGGTGCACGTGATGGTGATAGTGAAGCTGAAAAACAATTAGAAAGTTTATTTTTAAGTTTAAAAGATGATGAGATTCTTCCACTGACACGCGCTTTTTCACATTTTCTGAACTTTGCCAATATTGCAGAACAATATCATGTGGTACGTAGCCGTCGCCAAAATGAGTTTGATAAAAACGGCGCTGCAGCGAATGTCCTTATTCCCCTTTTTGAAAAATTTCAACAACAGCTGATTTCAGCGGAAACCCTTTATCAACAAATTTGTGAGCTAAATATTGAGCTTGTACTCACCGCACATCCTACGGAAGTTAGTCGTCGCACCTTGATCCAAAAATATGATGGGATCAACGAGTGTTTATCTAAGTTTGATCAGCAAAAGCTGACCCCCAAACAGCGCGCTCAAGTTCTTTCTGAATTAAAACAATTGGTTTGTTCAGCATGGCAAACCGATGAAATTCGCCAACATCGTCCAACCCCAATTGATGAAGCAAAATGGGGTTTTACTACCATTGAGCAAACTTTATGGAACGCTATTCCTAAGTTTGTCCGTGAATTGAATCAATTGGTTCAAGAGCATTGTTCTCAAGCTTTACCTTTAGATATTGCACCTGTGCGGTTTGCATCTTGGATGGGTGGTGACCGAGATGGAAACCCAAATGTCACACACAAAGTGACTCAAGAAGTTTTATGGTTATCGCGATGGAAAGCCGCGGATCTCTACCTCCGAGATATTGAAGATTTACGTTGGGAGCTTTCTGTTCAGGCGTGCAGTGATGAACTAAAGACTGCCTTAGGTCAGCCTCATCCAGAGCCTTATCGTGAATATTTAAGAACAACACGTGAACGCTTAAAAATTACAAGAGAATGGCTCACTGCAAAATTACAAGGTCAACATTCTGATGTGGATCGTAGCCAGATTATTCATCACAAAGATGAGTTGTTGCAGCCATTATTGTTATGTTATCGCTCATTAGTCGATTCAAACCTTTCCGGTATTGCTCAAGGAAAGTTACTCGATTTTATTTATCGCGTGAATTGTTTCGGTATTGAGTTATTAAAACTAGATATTCGCCAAGAGTCAGGTCGTCATCGTCAAGCAATTTCAGCGATTACTGAGTATCTTGGACTTGGCAATTTTGAGACATGGACTGAACAAGCCCGTCAAAACTTCTTATTACAAGAACTGCAAAGCAAACGCCCTTTACTTCCTAAGCATCTTAATGAATCTGCTCAAAGTCTTATTGAGCATCCTGATGTTCAAGAAGTATTCGCTACCATGCGAACTTTGGCAGAACAACCTGCTGAAAGTCTAGGTGCTTATATTATTTCAATGGCGGAATATCCAAGTGACGTTTTGGCGGTTCTATTACTCCAAAAAGAAGCAGGTATTAAGCAACCTCTGCGTGTAGTTCCATTATTTGAAACGCTAAAAGATTTAGATGGCGCAGCTTCGACCATGAATACTTTATTCAGTATGCATTGGTACAAACAACATATTCAAAACAAGCACGAGGTCATGATTGGTTACTCTGACTCAGCAAAAGATGCAGGTTTCATGTCTGCAAATTGGGCTCAGTACCGTGCACAAGAAGAGTTAACAGCTATTGCCAAACAACATGGTATACAACTCACTTTGTTCCATGGTCGTGGTGGCTCAATTAGTCGTGGTGGTGCTCCAACCCAACAAGCACTATTTTCACAACCACCTGGCTCAATCTCAGGTGCAATCCGTGTGACTGAACAAGGCGAAATGATCCGATTCAAATTTGGATTAGAAGAAATCGCACTGCAAAATTTAGAGATTTATACCGCAGCTACCCTTGAAGCGACTTTACTGCCACCACCAGAACCCAAGGCAGCATGGCGCGAGTTGATGCACAAGATGACGGAACTCTCTGTGAATGTTTACCGTCAAACAGTCCGCGAAAACCCTCATTTTGTCCAATATTTAAGAACCGTGACGCCAGAGCTTGAATTACAGATGCTACCTTTGGGTTCAAGACCAGCGAAACGAAAAATCAGCGGTGGTATTGAATCCTTACGTGCAATTCCATGGGTATTTGCATGGACTCAAATTCGATTAATGCTTCCAGCATGGTTAGGTACTGGTGCAGCCATCAATCAAGTCATTTCAGAAGGTCACAAAGCTGAGCTAGATGAAATGTTAGAACAATGGCCTTATTTCCAAACTTTAATTGATATGTTGGAGATGGTGCTATCTAAATCAGATAGCAATGTCGCATTGTATTATGAATCTCATCTCACCCAAGATGAAAATCTTAAAGTATTGGGTGCGGAACTACGCCAACGCTTACATGACGCAGTACAAACTTTATTGGCAATGAAAGGTGAATCTAAATTACTCAGTTCTAATGAGGTTCTTGATCAAGCCATGAAGATTCGTAAACCCTATCTTCTTCCATTACACCTGTTACAAGCAGAACTCATGAAAAGACGTCGCGAATATTTAGCTGAACGAACTGTCGAACAAACTGAGGTTGACCATGCATTAATGGTAAGTATCGCAGGTATTGCTGCTGGATTACGTAATACGGGTTGATTTCACGACTGTCTATGCTCAAGTACCTTTATGGGCTTGAGCAATTTAGAGACTTTATTCTAATTTTCAGTAATGACAACAAAGCACCTATAAATTTTTTACTCAATATGGATATAGATTTTTTTGATATAGCTGAATTGCAATAGGCTGATTTTACTTTATTTTTAAAACATATTTTTTTTACCAATGGGTAAAAATTCAATAAAAGTCAGACTATTAGTTTTAATAATTTTTCAAGAAACAGATGATTTCTCGTAAAACAGGCGTATGATGTGCACAATTTAACTATTGAGTGCTCACTTTATGACCAGTTGGTTTCCTAAATGGCGTCCCTTCACGGATGATATTGATACGCGTCCTGTTGGCACGACCGAATATTTACCTCCTGCGCAAAGTGTAGTTCTTGGCATTCAACATGCTTTTGCCATGTTTGGTGCGACAGTTTTAGCACCATTATTAATGGGTTTTGATCCTAATCTTGCCATATTAATGTCAGGTATTTGTACCCTGTTATTTTTCCTCATCACTGGCGGTCGAGTGCCCAGTTATTTAGGCTCAAGCTTTGCTTTTATTGGTGTAGTCATCGCGGCAACGGGCTATACCGGTGCTGGATCAAATGCGAATATTGCATTAGCTGCTGGGGGAATTATTGCCTGTGGTGTACTTTATGCCTTAATTGGTTTTCTGGTGATGGCAACAGGTACTCGATGGATTGAAAAGCTCATGCCTCCTGTAGTAACAGGTTCTGTGGTCATGATCATCGGTCTGCATCTTGCACCGGTAACGGTAAAAAGTGTCGCGGGTAATCCATTTAATATGTGGATGGCATTGATTACTGTCATGTGTATGGCTTCAATTGCAGTATTCACCAAAGGGATGCTACAACGCCTACTTTTACTTGTGGGTTTGGTGCTGTCTTATATCGTATACTTTGTTATTACGAATATCATGGGTTACGGTACTCCAATTAACTTCACGCCGATTACACAAGCTGCATGGTTTGGTCTGCCTAACTTTCATGCTCCTGAGTTCAGTACGAACGCGATGCTCATCATTGCTCCTGTAGCTTTAATTTTAGTGGCTGAAAACTTAGGTCACATCAAAGCAGTCTCTGCCATGACTGGTGAAAATCTAGACCCACATATTGGTAAAGCGTTTGTAGCCGATGGTGTTGCAACATCATTAGCCGGTGGTGTAGGTGCTCCAGGCATGACCACTTATGGGGAAAATATTGGCGTGATGGCTGTGACACGTGTCTATTCCACGATTATTTTCGCCATCGCAGGTGTATTCGCAATTTTCCTTGGCTTATCACCAAAATTTGGTGCAATTATTCAAACCATTCCAACTGCGATTCTTGCAGGTGCATCAATTGTGGTGTTTGGTTTAATTACCATAGCTGGTGCTAAAATTTGGATCGAACATCGTGTCGATTTCTCTAAAAATAAAAACCTCATGATTGCTGCGATCACGCTGATCTTAGGTACTGGTGACTTTGCGCTTCAATTTGGTAGCTTCAATTTAGGTGGTATTGGAACGGCTACCTTTGCTGCATTATTCCTGAATTGGTTCTTTAGCTTAGGTGGAAAGTCTAACTAAAAATCTATCGCATATAAAAAAAGAGAGCTCAATGCTCTCTTTTTTAATTTTTTATTCTAATTAAGTATTTTAAGATTTTTTTCAATCGGTTGAGGTCGACCAAAATAATAGCCTTGAAACGTATTACAGCCATTTTCTTTCAGAACTTGGAACTGCTCTTCAGTTTCTACACCCTCTGCCACCACATTCAGGTCGAGAATCTGTGCTAAATCAATAATCGTTTTCACAATAGCAATATCGCGTGGATTACCGACAATATTTTCTACAAATGAACGATCAATTTTGAGTTGATCCAGTGGAAGCATTTTGAGGTAATTCAATGAAGAATATCCTGTTCCAAAATCATCCATAGAGAATCTTAATCCACGCTCGATGAGCTTTTTCATTTTCTCAATTGAGTTATGCATATCGGTATAGAACATACTTTCAGTGAGTTCTAAACGTAATAATGTTGGATCAATTCCTGCTTCATCAATAATCCGAAGCACATTTTTATCAAAGTCAGTCTTACGGAATTGTTCGACACTAATATTGACTGAAATCGTCCAGTTTGAAGATTCTGGGTATTGGCTCCAATCTTTTAACTGTTGGCATGCTAATACTAATACACGATTACCAACATCATGTATGAGATCAGTTTTCTCTACTTCTTCAATAAATCGACCTGGTAAAATCAAACCGTGTTCAGGATGACTCCAACGTAGCAAAGCCTCATACCCAATCACTTCCTCTTCGCGATTTACTAAAATCTGATAATAAAGTTGGAACTCATCTCGTAATAAAGCTAATCTTAAATCATTTAATAAAGCAGCTTTAGCAATAACACTTTGTTCCATTTCAGGATCAAAAACACATATGCAGTTTTTACCATTTTCTTTAGCTTGATACAGCGCCATGTCGGCGTACTTAAGCAACTCATTTTTTGGCAATTTTGAATTACGGAAAATAAAAATTCCGATACTAGAGCTAGTATGAATTTTATTATCCTTTAATACGAAAGGCTCATTTAATGCAGCACGAACTTTATCAGCGATTTGCATCACTGCTTGATTAGCAATCGTTTCATCTGGATCTAAATCTGAAAGAATAATTAAAAATTCGTCTCCACCAAGACGGACAATTGCATTCTGCTGTGCCACACACTCCATAAGGCGCACCGAGACCATTTTGAGTAGGTCATCTCCACGATCGTGTCCTAACGTGTCATTAATATTTTTGAAGTTATCCAAATCCAACATCATGAGTGCACTATGTGTACCATTTTGTTTACATGATTCAATCACCTCCAACATGCGTTCTTGCATAAAACGGCGGTTAGGCAATCCCGTTAATTCATCATGTAATGCCATATAACGTGCATGGTCTTCGGAATTTTTTAGCTGTGTGATATCAGTTCGAATGGAGATATAGTTTTGTAAAACGCCATTATTATCTTTAAGCGGCACAATCGTGGTTTCAACCCAATATAAAGAACCATTTTTAGCTCGGTTACAAATTTCGCCTTTCCAAATTTCTCCACTCGAAATGGCTTTCCACATATATTTAAAAAAACTTCTCGGGTGATAGCCTGAATTAATAATTTTATGTGTTGATCCGACCAGTTCTTCATAAGAATACTGTGAGATATTACAAAACTTCTCATTGACATGAGTAATGACGCCACGTGCATCTGTTATGGCTACAATTGAATGTGCATCAATGGCTACTTTATAGTTTTCAAGATCCTTGACTATTTTTTCTAATTGTAACTGGGTATCCATAGCGCCTTCGACCGTCAGTCTAAAAAGTGATGTATCCAAATGTTAACTTAATATTATTTTTTGTAACACTAAGCTTTGTTGAACCAGTTCACAAATCGGCTATATATTTTGTAAATTTCAATGAATAAAAGAGGAAACTAAGTTCCTCATTCTTATTAGAATTCCGACTATTATGGTCGTATTTCTTTTAACTCTCTTTGAATAAAGTGTTGAATCATCTCTCGATATATTTTTTCCATCAGTAATGGATCCACACCATTCTTTGTAGCCAATTCACGTATTTTTTCAATCACTATTTCAACACGTTCAGGTGACTGTACATCTTGGATAGTTCTTTTAAATCGCACTGCCTGATCTACGTAATATTGGCGTAAACCAATTAATTCTGTTATGGCTTGATCAATTGAATCTATTTGTGCTCGAGCTTGCTGAAGGGTTTCGCATTTTTCTTTATTGATTTTCAATTGATTCGGTATCCCTGTGTTCAGATTCATTTTCACTTTTGTACTTTTGTTCTAACACATTACTGAAAATACTTTCAATCATCCATACACGATATAAGCTATTAAACACATAACTCTTTCCATCGATACGAAGCTCAAGCACTGGTAAATCAGGTTGTGATTTCATCTCACAGAGTAATTGATTTTCTTCTAACTTTTGACTGATCGACTCTTCAGTGAGCGTCGTGATATTCAAGCTCTGTTTTAAGGCTTGAATATGAGGTCGATACGATAGATCTTTACCTTTACTCCAAACAGCCTGCAAGATTTCATACATTGCATCAAGACGTTGATCCTCAGGCACACTGTAAAACAATCGTGCTATTTCATATGTCGCCTGCTGAGTCGGTCGGCAAAACGGCGTAAATTTTACTTCTGTTCGTTTAGATAAACGCGTTGCCAAACTCCAATCAAATAAATCTCGTCCCTGATATTGCAATGGATAAACGGTAAGTTGGATATCGTAATAATCGGCAAGTTCCTCTTTAATATAAGCTAATAATAACCAAGAGATCGGATCTTCTAATGCAATATAGAGGTCTAACTCAGGATTCATCGCCTGAATCTCAGATAATTCTTCAGCATCATTCATTAGGTGTTCCCGCCACTCAATATGATTGATGAGAAAAATAGGATTACCGGTCAAGAGTCTTTGTTGTTTTAAACGGCGGGTCAATCTTAATAAATCATCTACCGCATGATACCGACGATTACCGAGCTCAAAAAAACTTGCTAAAACTGGCGTGTGATCAAAAGTTCGCTCAGCGATTTGTTGTTCTTTTCGATGTCGACTGGCCATGACATACAAAGTACGTAATTTTCCATACTGCTGTTGCCACAACATATGGAAGACATCTTCCAATAAATAGAGAAAATTTTCACCTGTTAATGGGGTATTTCGTAAAATCGTTTCTGCCTGTTGAATCGCTTCAGCACTTGGTATTTCAGGCTTTTCATTATCGAATCCGAAACGATGCTGGTACGCTAAAATTTGGGCATCACGTAGACTGTAATCTTGCCACTCTTCAGGACTCATATCATTTGGAGCTTCAGCAGCAGTATCTGAGATAACAATTTTTAAAGGCTTAATTTCATCTTTTAAAATGTCATTTAATTGTGCCAATTGCTGGACTGCAAGATAACTATACACATCATCTAAACGAAGATAGATCGTTAAACCCTGCTCAGTTGACAAGACCTCTTGACGATTTGGTTTCTGATAAAACCAACTCGATCGTAGCGGATCAAACCAACGGCGTAACAATGACATGAGATGTGCCTCAGATGATTTTACTGGTAAATTATGTGCTCAAAGTATCGAATTCATCGCTTTTTTTAAAACTAAAAAAGTTTGAACGCGAGCAAAACTTATATCAAGACAAAGAGAATTGATCAATATTTATGACCTTTCTATCAAATATTGTCATTAATGTAATTGACGCTTTCAGATGAAATTCAAACTTTTAGTGATTAAAAAAGCATCCCAAAGGATGCTTTTTAATCATGATTGATCTAGTTTATAAGCAGATTAGATATCACGTACCGCACCTTTTGCAGCACTTGTTGCATGCATTGCATACGCTTTCAGTGCTTTAGATACTTTACGTGGACGCTCTTTCGCAGGCTTCCAACCTTTAGCTTCTTGTACTTCACGGCGCGCAGCCAATACATCATCAGCAACTGCTAAGTGAATCGTACGGTTTGGAATATCAATTTCGATACGGTCGCCATCTTCAACTAAAGCAATTGCACCGCCTTCAGCCGCTTCTGGAGACACGTGACCAATTGAAAGACCTGATGAACCACCCGAGAAACGACCATCAGTCACAAGCGCACAGTCTTTACCTAAGCCTTTTGATTTTAAGTAGCTTGTTGGATACAGCATTTCTTGCATACCCGGACCACCTTGTGGACCTTCGTAACGAATCAGAACCACGTCACCTGCTACGATTTTGCCGCCTAAGATTGCTTCTACTGCATCATCTTGGCTTTCAAATACGCGTGCTGTACCGTTGAATTTCAGAATCGAGTCATCTACACCAGCCGTTTTTACGATACAACCATCAAGTGCGATGTTACCGTAAAGGACTGCTAAACCGCCGTCTTTAGAGAAAGCATGTTCTGCATTACGAATCACGCCATTTTCACGGTCGCCATCAAGACGTGTGTAGTAACGGTCTTGTGAGAATGCTGTTTGTGTTGGTACACCGCCCGGTGCTGATTTATAGAAGTTATATACCTCTTCATTTTCAGTACGAATAATGTCCCACTTATCTAAAGCGTCTTTTAATGTTTTTTCGTGTACGGTTGGTACAGAAGTATCTAACAAACCTGCACGGTCTAGTTCGCCAAGGATCGACATGATACCGCCTGCACGGTGGACATCTTCCATGTGAACATTTTTAACCGCAGGTGCAACTTTACACAGTACAGGCACTTTACGTGATAAACGATCGATATCATCCATTGTAAAATCAACTTCTGCTTCATGCGCAGCCGCTAATAAGTGAAGTACTGTATTGGTAGAACCACCCATCGCGATATCTAAAGTCATGGCATTTTCATAAGCAGCTTTAGGGGCAATGTTGCGTGGTAATACGCTGTAATCATTTTGTTCGTAATGGCGTTTTGTGATTTCAACAATCAACTGACCCGCACGCTCAAATAGTTTTTTACGGTTGGCATGCGTTGCAAGTGTTGAACCATTACCCGGTAATGATAAACCTAATGCTTCTGTCAAACAGTTCATTGAGTTTGCAGTAAACATCCCTGAACATGAACCGCAAGTCGGGCATGCAGAACGTTCGTATGCTTTTACTTCTTCATCTGTGTAGTTGTCATCTGCAGCAACAATCATGGCATCCACAAGGTCAATTGCTTGTTCACCACCACGAATTTGGACTTTACCAGCTTCCATTGGACCGCCTGAAACAAACACAACAGGAATGTTTAAGCGCATTGCTGCCATCAACATTCCCGGTGTGATTTTGTCGCAGTTCGAGATACAAACCATTGCATCTGCACAGTGTGCATTGACCATGTATTCAACTGAGTCAGCAATCAAGTCACGCGATGGTAATGAATACAACATTCCGTCGTGACCCATTGCAATACCGTCGTCTACTGCGATTGTATTAAATTCTTTAGCTACACCACCCGCTTGTTCAATCTGACGTGCAACAAGCTGACCTAAGTCTTTAAGATGCACATGACCCGGTACGAATTGTGTGAATGAGTTGACTACTGCAATAATTGGTTTGCCAAAATCTTCGTCTTTCATTCCAGTTGCACGCCATAAGCCACGTGCACCCGCCATATTTCTTCCGTGTGTTGATGTTTTCGAACGATAGTCAGGCATTTTTATTTCCAACTTAAGCTGAGCTCGATGAATATGTATTCAATCTGGCTAAATGATACTGAAATATAAGGCTAAATCAGTTGAACCTTACTTCTATTATGACAGCTTTCTGATTAACAGTTAACCATTGCTTGCAATTGTTCGTATAGGTCTGATTTGCCCTCAACGATCTAAATCGATGTAAGAGATGTGATCTACTATAAACCCTTATCTGAAATCGTAATACAAAACTTTCATGAATCTTTTTTTAAAAATACATAAATTTTATTAATCACACCTTAAGCACAAAATGCACATGAAAACGTTTCAAATTACGACCTTATTTGGGCGAAAATCGCTTTTGGCATATAATGTTCTTTATATTGTTTTGGAAGTGTCTGAGTGAAAATCATCTTTGCGGGAACCCCTGAATTTGCAGCGAGTGCATTAGCAGCTTTGCTAAAGACTTCTCATGAAATTGTTGCTGTGTATACGCAGCCAGACCGTAAAGCAGGACGTGGACAAAAACTAACAGCGTCAGCGGTAAAGCAATTGGCGCTTGAGCACAATATTCCTGTTTACCAACCTTTACATTTTAAATCGTCGACTGAGGAAGGTTTGGCTGCTCAAGCTGAACTCAAGTCTTTCAATGCTGATGTGATGGTGGTCGCAGCATACGGTTTAATCTTGCCTCAAGTCGTTTTAGATACACCTAAATACGGCTGCTTGAATATTCATGGTTCCTTATTGCCTCGCTGGCGAGGTGCAGCCCCTATTCAACGTGCTATCGCGACAGGTGATACTGAAACAGGTATTACGATCATGAAAATGGCAGCTGGTCTAGACACTGGTGACATGATGTTTAAAACGATGTGTCCTATTACGGCTGAAGATACTTCCGCAACCTTACATGATAAACTGGCTCAACAAGGGGCTGAAGCCACTCTCGCTGTTTTAGAAAGTGAAGACACTTTAAAGCATTATTTAGATACACGTGAAGTTCAAGATGAATCACTTACAGTGTATGCTCATAAACTGTCGAAGGCTGAAGCTCAAATTAACTGGGCAAATGATGCTGTGACGATTGATCGTAATATCCGTGCTTTCAATCCTTGGCCCGTAGCTTTCACACCTATTGATGAATCCAACAATTTACGCATTTGGAATTCGAAACTTTCTCCACTCACTCCATCAACTCAACAAATCGGTGAAATCATCGCTGTCGATCAGGATGGTGTTCACGTTGTGTGTGGTGATCATCAAGTGATTTGCCTCACTCAACTTCAGTGGCCAGGCGGTAAAGCGCTCAATGCTGCACAAATTCTACAAAGTCAAAAATTGCAGCCAGGACAGATCTTCGCATGAGCCAACAATCTTCTCATTTAAATTTACGCGGACATGTGATTAAAACATTACTGGCCGTTCAGAATGGGCAATCCCTCACCTCTGTTCTTTCCCAACATCTTTCATTGGTTGGTGAGCGTGATCGGGCCTTATTTCATGAATTGACTTTAGGCACTTTACGCCAATGGCATGCACTTAAAGCAATTACTCTCCCTCTTCTGACTAAACCGCTCAACAATGAAACCGTTGAAAGCTGCCTATATTTAGGTTTATATCAACTGCTTTGCACGCGTATTCCAGCACATGCGGCTATCTCAGAAACGGTAACAGCCACCAAACAACTTGGTTTTGAAGCTTTAAGTGGCGTCGTGAATGCGATTCTACGTCGTGTTTCACGTGAAACTGAAGAATTCGGCGAAGCATTAGACCAAGCCCATGGTTTACCTAGTTGGCTATTTAAACGCTTGAAAAAAGATTGGCCAGAGCATCTTCAAATGCTTTCAGCTGAGCTTAAACTGGCTGCGCCTTTGACACTACGTGTAAATGAACGACAAGTAAGCCGTGAGGAATATTTAGATATTCTTGATGAAGAAGGGATTGATGCTCATCCATGTGAATGGTCCGATGTAGGCATTATCTTAGATCAATCCGTGCATATTCCTCACCTCCCTGGCTTTGAAGAAGGTGGTTTTTCTGTTCAGGATGAACATGCTCAACTTTGCGCGACCTTGTTGCCGAATCTTGATGATAAGATCGTAATTGATGCATGTGCGGCTCCAGGTGGAAAAACAGCACATATTTTAGAGTGTTATCGTCCTAAAAAGCTGTATGCGATCGATCACGACACAAAGCGTTTAAGCCGCGTAAGTGAAAACTTAGAGCGTCTTGCACTTAATCAGTATGCTCCAGTGGAAATACTCACTGCTGATGCTACGGTATGGTCTGCACCTGAACAGGCTGACTGTATTATTCTTGATGCGCCGTGTTCTGCTATTGGAGTTGTACGACGTCATCCAGATATTCGTTTACTTCGCCAATCTACCGATATTCAACAAACGGTTGAACTTCAAAAACAAATTCTGAATCACATGTGGCTACAACTCAAAGTTGGCGGATCAATGCTTTATATTACCTGCTCGATTTTGAAAGCTGAAAATGAACACCAAATGATTGATTTCTTCAACACGCATGCAGATGCTCAAGAAATCAAATTAAATGTAAATTGGGGAATTGAACAAATCCACGGCCGTCAGTTATTGCCACAACAAGGTCATGGTGATGGATTCTATTATTGTTTAATTCAAAAGATTTAATGCTATTTTTTAAGATAGTTTATTTCTAATTTACCGACATATAAAAAAGCCATGACTCGTGTCATGGCTTTTTTAATATTGATCTGAAGTAGTTTAATCTTCAAGCTCATCTGGGTTTTTTGCCAAATGAATCATGGCTAAAATAAGACCACCCCATAACAGCACTGTTGAGATAATAAGCATCATTAAAGCAGAAGTATTCATCTTATTTCTCCTCAGGTCCATTGTCTTTTAGACGACTAAAAACAACCGCACAGAATACAAAGATTGCAACTACACCGCCACCAATTGGCAATAGAATCTCAATTGGATAACCGCCATAACCTTCAGTAAATATTGACTTCAAGGTCATCAATAGCGCAGCTAACAATGAGATTGGCGTAACTACAGTCAACATGAAGTTCCAACCAGCACCTAGCTTAATACTAGCATATTGATTTACATGCTCTTGAAGTTGCTTTAACAACGGTCGACGGAACCATGACACCAATACGATTGATAATAAGCCACCCGCGACAATACCAATATTATTGGCAAAGTAATCGATAATATCGACAAACGTAATCGCGCTGTGAGTTGAGAACAATAAAGTTGAAACAATTGCTGAACCACCTGCAATAATTGTCACAGCCTTCTTACGAGACCATCCTAACTTGTCTTGGAAACCTGCGATTGGAACTTGAAGAATACTGACCATGGATGTAATCCCTGCAACTGTTAAAGATGCAAAGAACAAGAAGCCAAATAAGTCTCCGCCAGCCCCCATGCTTGAAATGATTTTAGGGAAAGCGATAAAAGCTAAACCAATACCACCAGATACAACATCGTCAACTGAAGCACCCGCACTGTAGGCCATGAAACCTAATGCTGCAAATACCCCAATACCAGCTAAAATTTCAAAAGATGAATTTGCAAGAGCAACGACTAGTCCAGAACCAGTTAAATTCGTTTTTTTCTTCAAATACGAAGCGTAGGTCAACATAATCCCGAAACCAACGGATAACGAGAAAAAGATATGGCCAAATGCAGCTAACCACACTTTATAGTTGCCCATTGCTTCCCAGTTTGGTGTAAAGAATGCATTTAAACCTTGGACAGCACCTGGTAAACGAATAGCTTGAATCACGAGAATCGTAAATAAAACCACCAATAATGGCATAAAGATCTTATTCGACAATTCCACGCCTTTCTTCACCCCACCATACAGGATGAACATAACGATCGCCCAAACGACAACCAAACCTATAAATAAGGTCGGAACAAATCCAAATGCTAAGCCTTCGCCATTCTGAAGATAGGTGGTGAAAAAGAATTTTTCTGTATCACTTCCCCACTGTTGACCAAATGAGTAGAACATATAACTACCCGCCCATGACAATACACTGGCATAGTAAATACCAATAATTAATGTCACAGCGACTTGCCACCAACCCAATGATTCACCATTCATCAACTTCTTGTAAGCTGTAGGTGGGGCCTTACGGTATTTATGTCCAACTGCATAATCTAAAAATAAAAGTGGAAGACCGGCAGCAAAAATTGCAACCAGATAAGGGATTAAAAATGCCCCGCCACCATTTTCATATGCGACATAGGGAAAACGCCAAATATTGCCTAAACCTACTGCAGAACCAATAGCTGCAATAATAAAACCTGATCTGGCGCTCCAATTTTCACGTGAAGCTGTCATATAGTACCTAATCCGTAAATGGGTACACGCTTACTGCTATTGTTGATGTTATCTCGCAAGTAATTGCATACCATTAAAATTTTGTTGTTTGAATCAGAAACGGCCTTTTGAGCATTTTTTTCGAATTACAAACCACCCCTTATTTAATATTCTTGGTTAAAGAAAGATGAAATAAAGGATGTTTAATGAATCAACAATAGCGCTTTTAATCAGATTTTTCTGTAATTAATTCAGGAAAAAACTGTGTTTCATCATTTTTTTATTCTTATTGATTAATTTTTAACTCAATATGTTTATTTTTAAATCACAGCGTTAATCTAAACTAAATAATTTAAAAGGAGCGTTATGCTCCTTTTAACATAAATAATAATTTATCCTTGTTTAATCACAAGCAATCGCTCTTCTTGCATATCTCGAATTGCTGATTGAATCCCTTCTCGACCTAGACCTGAATCTTTAACACCACCATAAGGCATGTTATCCACACGGAATGATGGAATATCATTAATGATGACACCACCTACATGTAAATGATTCCACGCATACATCATTTTATTCAGACTTTGTGTATAAACGCCAGCTTGCAGACCAAATCGACTTTGATTAATTGTAGCAATGCCTTTTTCAAAATCTTTATACTTCTCTAGAATAGCTACTGGCCCAAAAGCTTCATCTTTATAAATTTCTAAAGACGTATCAACATTTTCTAGCAATATTGGATCAAATAAAGCCCCTTTTACCTGACCTTCGACTAAAACTTTGGCGCCTTTCTTTACCGCTTTATCGACCCATTTTTTAAGCCTTTTAGCTTCTCCCTCCTTGATCATAGGGCCACATAAGGTCAAGTCTGAATTTGGATCGCTCGCTTTGATTTTTTTAATTTTGGAAATTAATTTCTTCTTTAAATCAGTATAAATATTTTCATGGACTAAAATTCTTTGGACACTAATACAAACTTGACCTGCATGGTTATAAGCTCCCCCAATAAGACGATCAATTAACACATCAGATATTTCAGTATCAGGTTCAATTAAAACAGCAGCATTTCCACCAAGCTCTAAGGTGACTTTTTTTCGACCAGCACGTGCTTTCATATCCCAACCGACTTCATCCGATCCAGTAAAACTGAGTAATTTGAATCGGTCATCGGTTACCAAGATATCTGCCTGTTCGCGAGGACAAGGTAAAACTGAAAATGCACCTTGAGGTAAATCAGTTTCAGCCAACACTTCTGCAATTTTTAGAGCAGAAACTGGTGTAAGTGACGCAGGTTTCAGTACGAAAGGACACCCTGCTGCAATTGCAGGTGCAATTTTATGAGCAGTTAAATTAAGTGGAAAATTAAAAGGACTAATTAATGATATAGCACCAATCGGAACATGTTTAATCATACCTGTGTAACCCTGTGCAGCAGCTGTTACAGCCAATGGCATTAAACGCCCATCGTCCATTTGTGTAACAGCATCAGCAGCGATTTGAAAGGTATTTATAAGACGCTCAACTTCAGCCTGAGCTGCTTTTAATGGCTTTCCACCCTCTGCAATCAAAATTGCAGTTAATTCCTCTCTCATTTCGCTAAAGCGTTTGACACAATGTAATAAAATCTTTTGCTTTTGAAATGGTTCTAATTTTGCCATCGCCTGTTCTGCATCAATTGCAGATTGGATTGCTTTTTCTAAAGTATTTGCATCTGCTAAGGCTACTCGGGCAAATATTTTTTGGCTAAATTTATCTTTTACTTCAAGCCATTGACCTGTTTGGGATGCTTTAGAGGCAACATAAAGAGAATAATCACACTCAATTTTTTTTTCTGAATTGGTCATCACGTATCCTTAAATATATTCGGATTTAAAACTTTTAAATTCACTATATCATGACCTCTCAAGCAACTTCTGTTCATGAGTAATTAAGTAATATATTTTTCACTCTTACTTTTTATTATGTAAATGCCTCTATTGCATCTCGCATGCATTTTAGTCACTCATTATTTAAAGCATTAAAAGACAACCACGACCAATTGATTAGGCGATCATTTTTCTATGTACACAGGTGTACCAATAGAAATTAATCATACTTTATGAATTTGAGCATCAGATGGATAAGAGAGGTTGCTATAACTGTTCAAGACATAAAATTTATCGTCTATATGATTATTTATTTCAATTTTTTCACATAAAAAAACACCCCCTTCGAATGAAGGGGGTGTTTAGAATAATGAGCTGGCGATGACTTACTCTCACATGGGTAACCCCACACTACCATCAGCGCTAAGAGGTTTCACTTCT